>CAZUIE010000011.1:21905-31278 GCA_964620945.1 uncultured Maribacter sp. | reverse complement strand
AGTAACGGAAAAAACTTTCCCTGCATTTTATCGCCCTTATTTACTGGCGGCACTCCTTTCAACAGTGCATCGTTGGTATTACTAACGGTACCATCTGCGAAGGCATTTAATACAAAGGCACGTCGAGGTCTTTGGGATTTATTTTCATAAGAACCATGTACCAACAAAGGATGATGAAAAGAAGCATATCCTTTTTTTAGCTCAATTGGGACCGGTTTAAATTCTTTTTTCTGTTCATCGGTTAAATAGTGTAACAGGCCATCCATATCTCCTGCAATTTCGGGAGCTTCCAGTAGTCCCCATTTATGACTTTTAGGAATATATTGTAAACATCCATTTTCTTCCGTGGCATCATCTAAGCCGGTCCAACATGTTAAATGTTGCATTGCTATCGTACGTGTCCAGTACGAATAATCTTGATGCCATGCCACGACTCCACCATGTTCCGCGGGTTTATAGAATAACTGATCGTGCCAAAAACGAACGGATTTGTTTTCCAATAATTGATGTGCGGCCATTACAAATGCAGGGTTCCATAGTACGTCATGAAAACCTTCCGTAATTCTCCAATGCCCCAAAGAGTGAAATAAAATAGCATCTGAATTACCGGATTCATTACTATGAAACTCATAAAACAATGAATTTCCTGGATGTTCAGGATCTACAAGTTGATCAAGTTCATCACGTAATTGATCTATAACTTTGTCATCTAAAAGTTTTATGCCAGACACATATCCAAACTCATGAAAGTGTAATACCTGATCTTCGGATAAGCGATAAGGCTCCCATTCGGCCTCCGTGCTTGGCCATTTAAATAATTCGGATACCAACTCATGTACATCGGCTAAATCTCTTATCATAACTAGATACAATATAATGTTTGCCTTCTAAAAATAATAAAATTCCCTATGACTTCATATGTTTACTTCTCTTTAAACACCTACTACTTTAAATATTTTGGTAGTTACATATACCTTTTATTGCATTGCTGCAAACCAAAGCAACCAGACTCATCGCATGTTCAAATGATAGACTTTAGATAGTTTATTTATTGGGAAGGGAATCCCTCTATTTCTTTTGTTTATTTTTGAAAAATTTTATTGATTACTTAAAATGAAAAAAACACTATCTATTACCCTATTAGGACTTTTAATCGCATGTAATTCTTCTCAAAAAACTATTATTTCAGAGGTGAACCAATCTGTAAACCAAAAGGTTTATGGAGAAACAATAACAGAGGCTGAACTAAAAGAGCACCTATTTATCTATGCTTCAGATGAATTTGAGGGTAGGGAGACCGGGGAATCTGGTCAGAAAAAAGCCGTTGCCTATTTAAAGGCCGAATATGAGAAATTGAATATCCCCGCTGCCCAAAAAGATGGTAATTACTTTCAAAAAGTACCTTTGGAAGTTGCTCAAATGCCTACTGGTTCACTAGTAATAAATGAAACACCTTTTGCCTTAGGTGAAGATTTTGTAAGTTTCAATGAGGCCGGAGCAAATTTTAACGAAATCGTATATGCTTCTTATGGAATAGAAGACGGAGATTATTCGGATTTTGCAACTATAGATGTAACTAATAAATTGGTGTTGATTAAAGAAGGAGAACCTATGAATAGTGACGGTACATATATGCTAACAGGTACCGTAGAACCATCTAAATGGGGCAAAGACCCTATGAGCCGAATGGAATTCGCCATGGAAAAGGGTGCAAAGGGTGTGCTGTTATACGCTCCCACCCTATTCCCGAGGGTACTAGCGTATTATAATAGAGCAAAGAATAGCTCCTCTGGTAGAATGAGCGTAAAAGGTTTGAATAAAACAGGCTTTAGTGCAAGTATAGGTGATACAATGGCAGAAGTTATCCTACCAAATATCCTAAAAGACAATACACCAAGGGTGTTGGATATAGCTGTGTCCTCTGATATCCAAGGTAATTCCAAAGCAATAGATTCCGAGAATGTTGTAGCGTTCATCAAAGGAACTGAAAATCCGGATGAGTATATTGTTATCTCCTCCCACTTAGATCATATTGGGATTACAAATGACGGTCAGATAAATAATGGAGCTGACGATGATGGTTCTGGTACCGTAGCGCTATTAGAAATCGCCGAAGCATTTAAAGCTGCTTCAGATGCAGGAAACGGACCTAAACGTTCTATAGTATTCCTACATGTGACAGGAGAGGAAAAAGGTTTACTGGGATCCTTGTATTATACAGATGTAGATCCTGTTTTTCCGCTTTCTAAAACCGTTGCAAACCTTAATATTGATATGATCGGCAGGATTGACCCAAAAAGGGAGGGGAACAGAAACTATCTTTATCTAATAGGATCCGATAAGTTAAGTACAGAACTGCATGAACTGTCTGAAAAAGTCAATTCTACATATACCAATATTGAATTTGATTATACCTACAATGACGAAAACGACCCTAATAGATTTTACTATCGTAGCGACCATTATAATTTTGCAAAAAACAATATTCCGATTATATTTTATTTTAACGGCACACATGATGATTACCACAGACCAGGCGATACCCCGGACAAAATAAACTATGATTTATTAGAAAATAGAAGTAGGCTTATTTTCTACACTGCTTGGGAGATAGCTAACCGCGACAAAACTCTGGCAGTAGACAAACCAATAGATTAACGATAAACGTCTTAACTTAAAATGCCTATCTTAATATAGATAGGCATTTTTTATTCTTTAGTTTAGACTCGTAAAAACAAAAAATCCTAAGTAAAAACTTAGGATTAATGAGCTTGTTTAGGGTGGAAGACCGGGTTCGAACCGGCGACCCTCGGTACCACAAACCGATGCTCTAACCAGCTGAGCTACAACCACCATTTGTAAGCGAGTGCGAAGGTAATTTTTTTTAGATTCTTTTCAAAATAAAAAGAACAAATTAGATATTATTTTATTGTAGATAATTTTAAGGAAAAGCCACACTTTTATAGATATTACCTCTATTTTGTGTATCAATCCCTAGTGCGTATTTACTATTAAAAAACATGGTGCGACATAAATCTATCATTCACGGTAATTGACAAAATCATTCAAAGATTACTAAACGTTTACAAATTGAATGCATTAGCATTATCTAAAAAAAAATTAACTAATTTAGAGGAATAATCGTACAATTCGGTTCCAAATGTATTGCGTCTATTTCTTACCTACCCATGATAGTAAATAAAACAGTATCTCTTTGGATTTTAGTCCTGGTATCCACAGTGGCATATCCCCAAAAGGACAGTATTAGCTACTACCGAAAAGAAATAAACACTAAGAAGAAAACAAAGGGGTTCACTCCAAAGGATACCTCGTACATAAAGCTTTTAAATAAGTTAAGTGCCAAATATAAGCACATAAATACGGATACAATAGCTGTCCTGGCAACAGAAGCATTGGAATTAAGCGAAGGTATTAGTTTCGAAAGGGGTAAGTACGAAGCCCTTTCAAATTTAGCTGTCTATGAGCTCATAAACGGGGATGTCGAAAAATCTTTAGACTATAACAAACAAATACTGCAAAGGCTGGAGGTCCAAAAATATCCAGAATTAGGAGCCAACATTTATAATGTTCTGGGCCAAGCATATTTTAAAACTCGTAATGACCCAGAGGCGTACAAGCATACCTATCAATCCTTATTATTGGCTAAGAAAACAAATAATAAAGAATTAATTAGAAAACTAAATTCCAACATGGGTGCCCTCTTCACCTACTTAGAAGACTATGATGAAGCTCTAGAATTTTACACTTTAGCCTTAGATGGTTTTGACACAGAAGAACAAAACCCGACCAAGTCGGCCATTTTGGCTAATCTTGGTTATTTACATTTATACAAGAACAACTTTACTAAAGCTTTGGAAATGTTAGACCAGAGTTTACCCATGTTAGAAAAAGCCAACAATACCGAAATGCTTGCCAAGGTATATTTGACTTATGGAGCAGCATATTTTCATACCAACCGCTATACTGATGCACTATTTTTCCTGGAAAAGGCAAACATAGTCGATAAGTCTTCTAAAGACCCTATGAACAAGGCATTTTCCTTTTCTGGATTAGGTACTATCTATTTAGCGCTAAACAACATCACTAAAGCCCATGAGTATTTAAATTTGAGCCTGGATCTCTATGAATCCATTAATTATAAAGCAGGAATAGCCAAGACGTCTATGGCTCTTTATGAATTGAATAAAAAACTAAAATCAGAGGAAAAAGCATTATACTTTCTTGAGCAAGCGCAAAGCTATTCCGACTCCGTAAATAACGAAAAAAGTCTTAGGGATATTTCTATGTGGAAGGCAAAAACTGAGTTTGAGATGGAAAAAGCAACACTACAAAAACAGACTGATCTAGAAGTTGCAGAACAGAAAAAATATACACAATGGGCAGGTTTAGGCCTTGCCTTTACTATCGTGATGGCCATTTTAGTTTTTCGTGTTAATAACACAGAAAGAAAACTTAATAAAAAACTAGCACTGCAGAGGCAAAACTTATTCGAAAAACAAAACAAACTCAATAAAATTAATGCCAATCAAGATAAACTCTTTTCTATTGTTGGTCATGATTTGAGAGGTCCTATCGTTTCATTAAAACAACTACTGGGGCTAGCACTTGAAGACGAATCCGGTGTTCAACATTTCTATAGATTTGGCCCCAAATTAAAAAAAGATGTAGACCACATTTACTTTACGCTAGAAAACCTATTGAATTGGGGTAAAACTCAAATGTATGGAGAACCGTTATATCCAGTTCAAATTAGCGTTAAGGATGAATTGTTAACAATTGAACTTCTTTTTAGAGATATCCTAGACAAAAAATCAATACTAATACATAATGAACTTTTAAATGAGGTTACACTTTTTGCTGATGCCAATCACTTTAAAATAATATTTCGAAACCTGATAAGCAACGCACTTAAATTTACTCCAAACAATGGAAGTATTTGGTTAACATCAAAAGAAGAAAAAGATAGTATTGTTGTCCTTGTAAAGGATAATGGTATTGGAATGTCGGAGGATGTAATAAACAAGATTTTTGATTCTTCGGAATCGTTTACAACGTTTGGAACTAACAATGAACGCGGGACTGGGTTAGGACTGATGTTATGCCGAGAAATGGCACATAAAAATAATGGCGAGATTTGGGTAACGAGTTCGCCAGGTATGGGAAGTACATTTTATATTCGATTTCCAAAAGAACCTTTACTTAGATCACCAGCTAACGTTCTACAAGTATAAACTACATAAAATCGTTTTTAATTTGATTACATGTCAAAAAGCATAGTTACCATCATTATCGTCATTTTATGTGGAAGTCTACAAGGATTTTCCCAAAAGAATCCTGATGAAATCAAAGAAAAAATTACGGAACTAAGCAGTGCTAAGAATTTCACCAAAAAAAGTATCCAATATATCGATCTTTTAATTGACCTGGGCAATGCACTAAAATTTTCGAAAACCGATACGGTTAAATCCCTTGCTGCTGAGACCTTGGATTTAAGTCGTCTTATCCATTACCAAAAGGGTGAGTCCGAATCGCTTTTAAACTTTGGTTACTTCGAATTATTTACCGGAAACGCGGATAAAGCAATCTTTTATTACAAACAGACGCTCAGGGAAGCTTTGTCAAATGAATTCAAATATATTGCAGTTGAATCATACAACGGGATTGCCCAAGCGCATTTTATAAAAGCCGAATACCCGGATGCCTTTGAAAATTTTCTTAATGGTCTAGAACTTGCAGAAAAGATAGGTAATTCTGAACTGACAATAAAAATGAGTACTAACTTGGGCACCCTATTTTCGTTACTTACAGATTATGATGAAGCCTTAAAATATTATAAACTGGCCCAGTCGAAATTTAACAAAAGCACCACTAACATAAATAAGGCAGCTGTTTTGGTTAATTTGGGTTATCTCAACAATAAAACAAATAACCCTAACCAAGCTCTACGTTATTTGAACGAATCCATAGCAATGCTCCAAGAGATACAAGCTATAAAAATACTTGCATTCGCATACATAACGAAGGGCGACGTATATAATCGTACAGAGCGGTATAACGAAGCTCTTTCATTTTTCAATAAGGCCAATGAAATTTATGACGAGGTAAACGATAAAAAGGGAGAAGCAGACCTTAATTATTATACTGGCATATCCCATAATAACCTAAACAATGTTAAAAAAGCTGAAGCCTCATTCTTAAAGAGCTTAAATCTCTATAAATCTTTTAACCTTAAATCGGGTTTAGAAAAAAGCTACCGAGCGTTATATGCTATCAACCGGGATAAGGAGTCTACCTCAAAAGCCCTATACTTCTTGGAACTAGCCCAAAAATATAGCGATTCACTTTCTAAAGAGCAGCAAAGAAGTAACATATCAATGATGAATGCCAAGTTATCCTATGCAAAGGATAAAATGGTTTTAGCAGAACTTAACAAAAAAGAAAAAAGGGATATAAATCAGTATATTACTTGGATTATAATGAGTCTTATTTCCTTGATACTTATTTCGATTTTGGTCATTAGAGCTACTGCTAATAAAAAACGTCTTAACGAGGAGCTAGCAATACAAACCACCGTACTTTCAAAAAAACAGGAAGAACTTAATTTAATAAATGCCAATCAAGATAAGTTGTTTTCTATTGTTGGCACTAATTTAAAGGAACCTATAATTTCACTTAAAAACTTACTGGAGACAGTGTTAGAAAAAAATAAAGAAATAAAACAGTTTTATACACTTGGCCCAAAACTAAAAAAGGATGTAGATGACCTTCACTTTACCTTGGATAACATTTTAAACTGGGGTCTTACCCAAATGAAAGGAAGCGCATCGAAACAAGAGACTATTTTTGTTAAAGCACACTTATTGGAAATAATTGATTTCTTCACAGAGCCCTTGGATAAAAAACATATTGCCATAAAAATAGCAATTTCCGATACTTTAGAGCTTAATATGGACCCAAATCATTTTACCTTAATCTTTAGAAATATTATTAGCAATGCGATAAAGTTTTCACCTGAAAACGGAAGTATTCTTATTGATACAATAAGTAATGAAAACTATGTAACCATAAAGGTAAGCGATAACGGTACTGGTATTCCGATAGACATAAAAACGAAAATATTTGACAAAAAAGTACATTTTACGACCACAGGAACTAACAATGAACTTGGAAGCGGTTTAGGTCTTAGTCTGTGCAAAGAACTGATTGAAAAAAATAATGGTTTTATCACTGTTGAGAGTGAACTAGGGAAAGGGAGTATTTTTTCAGTAAATTTTGTTTTGACTACGGTTACTTAGCAATTCTTTAATGGATTATCCGCCAAAATAAATAATCTAAACACCTAATATTTTTATGCTAAAGCTAAAAATTATCGATTAAATATCAATTTTGTCTGCTAAAACACACATAAATACGTATTTCACAACAAAATTTAGTTAACCACTTAAACATCAACTAGTTTTAGGTTTCGTTAGCCATAAAAGATAATGTTTAAGAAGGTCACTTATTCCAGCTCACAAAAAGTCCCAGCCAAAGCTAGGGAACTTTTTGTTTTAATATTATTTTTTTGTGCAACGAGTAGCATTGCCCAAACGGCTGCCAACGATTCTATTGTTTTAAAAATAAGTAAACTAAAATCACAAAACAGTTTTAATACAACAGACACACTTTACGTGAAGACTTTGCTAGATTTAGCAGACGAGCAGCGTTTTTATAATTCAGACAGTCTTTACCTTTTAGCTACCCAAGCCTTGGAATTAAGTAAAAAGTCCAACTACACTATTGGACAATCGAAAGCATACTCATATCTAGGTGATTATTATTCAGATAGCGGTCAACACGATCAGGGCATTATCAATTACAGAAACGCTTGTAAGCTTGCAGATGAGATAAATGAACCATTAATAAAGGTTAGAGCAATAAACGACCTAGGTGGAGAGTACGCTTACAAAGGAGACTACGCCATGGCGCTAAAACTTTATCTTGAAGGTATAGAATTGGCAGTTACACTAAACGAACTAAATATACAATCTATCCTAAATGAAAATATTGCGGACCTCTATGTCTCCCAAAAAGATTACGAACAAGCAATGAGATTTTATAAGAAGGTAAAAAAAATCAACAATCTAATAGGAAACCCAATCTACATGGCTGAAACATTGAGCAATATGGCCTCAGCTTATGCAGATATGAACGAGTTAGATTTAGCCATGTTCAACATTAACAGCAGTATAAGCGTATTTGAGAAAGAAAAAAAAATGGATTGGTTGGCGTATGCCTATGAAATAAAAGGTAAGGTATATTTGAAACAACAGAAATACAATTGGGCAATGTACTGGTATAAGCAGAGTGAGCTTATACATAAAAACCTTGATGATAAAAGGTCCGAAATTGCGTTACTAAACGGCATGGCAGAAGCAAGTTTGGGTGCAAAAAACGATAGTTTATCCCAAGTATTTGCAAATAGAGCTTTCGAGTTATCTACCAAATTAGAATACATGTCTGGCACAAAGGATTGTGCTAGAATACTATATGCGATAAACAAGAACAAAGGAGACTATAAGAAGTCCTTATATTTTCATGAGCTTTATCAGCAACTTTCGGACACCTTGTCCAGGAGTGAAAATCAAAAAGGCTTAACCCTTTTAAAAACAAAGTTTGAATATGACCAACAAAAAGAACAGCTTATCATTAATAACCAAAAAGCATTAGCAAAACAAAAAAGCTATATTTATGCATCCTTAATCATACTAATCATATTCCTATGTATTACCTTTTTGGTCAAAAGAAATGAAAAGGTTCAAAAGAAACTGAACAAAGAATTACTGTCCAAACAGGAAGATTTGGAAAAAAGTGAGATTCATTTGAAAGAAGTAAATCAAACCAAGAATAAACTCTTTTCTATTATCGGCCATGATTTAAGAGGACCTATTGGCGCTTTTCAGGGTTTAATTAAACTTTTTAAAGAGGGGGAAATGAGCACGGAGGAGTTTCTTGGTTTTGTTCCAAAATTAAAAACAGATATTGATAATATCGCCTTCACACTTAACAATTTATTATCTTGGGGGCAAACCCAAATGAACGGTTCCGTTACAACGCCTGGTATCACCTCTTTAGAACATATTGTAGCGGAAAACATAAGCTTACTATCTGAAATCGCCTTAAATAAATCCATTACGTTTATAAATAGGATAGAGCGCAATACCATAGCATATTCTGACAGCAACCAAATTGATATTGTAATAAGGAACCTATTGAGCAACGCTCTTAAGTTTACGCCTGAAAAAGGTACTATCACCATTACAGCCGTCCAAAAATTACAATTCTGGGAGATACATATTCGCGATACGGGCAT
>CAZUIE010000011.1:0-21805 GCA_964620945.1 uncultured Maribacter sp. | reverse complement strand
CGTGCCCTATAATTCACACTTTCTATAAATGTTTTACTACTTATGGGAGTTTCAGGTTCTTTACTATTGGGGTCATGAAATTGAGAACCATAGGCTAAAATAGCATCCACCTTTTTATCTATGAACCCTGTTATGTCAACTACAAAATCTGGTGTTATGTTTTTCCACTGAATGTAATGATAGACTAGTTTTGGTCTCCATGGCTCTTGGTGCTTTGCATCCAACAAGGTCTCTATTTTCATAAGCCCACTTAAAAAAGAGGCATCGCTAACTAACTTGCTTCCCTTTGCATGGTCTATATGACGGTCATTAATAGCATTGCACAAAACAATTTCTGGACGATATTTACGAATCATCTTTATAATTTCGAGTTGATGTTTTTCATCATTTACGAAAAAACCATCCCTAAAACCTAAATTTTCCCTAACAGTAACCTTCAGTATCTTTGCCGCCGCCGCCGCCTCTACATCCCGTATTTCTGCAGAACCACGAGTTCCAAGTTCGCCCCTTGTTAAATCAATAATTCCCACCTTTTTTCCTTTCGCAACCTCTTTAGCAATGGTTCCACCTGCGCCTAGTTCGGCATCATCTGGGTGGGCCCCGAAAACAAGTATATCTAATTTGACCATGGTACTTCTATATTTTTTAAGGAAAATGAATACAATTCAATAAAAATATATTGCCTAGGCAATGGCAGATGATAGCTTAACACTTTTGATCGCCTGCTCTATATCTTCTATTAAATCGTCTATTTCCTCTATTCCAATAGAAAAACGAATGAGTCCATCCCTTATCCCCTGCTCTGCTCGAACCTCTGCACTCATTAGCGCATGAGAGGTTTGCGTAGGCGATAAAAGAGTACTTTCTACCCCAGCCAAACTCATAGAAGATTTTATAAGTTGGAGTGCTTTTTGAAATTTAGCCGCATCCACGTAGGGCTTTAATTCAAAAGAAAGCATTCCTCCAAAACCTTTCATTTGACGTTTTGCCAATTCATGGTCTTTATGGGTTGGTAATCCCGGGTAATAGACTGTATCTATATCCTCATTTTTAGACAGATAGGTAGCCATTGCCAATGCATTTTCATTTTGTGCCCTTACCCGAATACCCATGGTTTTAATACTGCGTTCCAAAAGCCATACGGTATAGTCGCTTAGGCTTCCTCCAAAGTTTTTTGCTAAATGAAATATTCGCTCCATATGAGCTTCGCTAGAAGCAACAGCACCTGCACAAATATCCGAATGGCCACCCATATATTTTGTCGCACTATGAATTACCACATCAATTCCAAAATCAATAGGGTTTTGGTTTACCGGGCTTGCGAAGGTATTATCGATCATAGAAATAATACCGTGCTTTTTGGCTATGGTTGCAACCGCTTCTATATCTGTAATGGTCAACAAAGGATTAGATGGCGTCTCAATGTAAATGACCTTCGTATTTTCCTGAAGTTTATCTTCAAAATCGCTTGACTCCCATCCTTGCGTAAAGGAATATTCAATTCCATATTTGGAGAATTCCTCTGTTACGAGATTATAGGTGCCACCATATAAGGTCTGTTGCAAAACAACATGATCACCTGCCTTCAAAAATGCCATCAATGCTGTACTTACTGCTGCCATACCACTACCAAAAATCAAAGCGGATTCCGCATGTTCCAAGGCAGCAATTTTTTTACATAGCCCTTCTTGGTTTGGTGTATTAAAATATCTGGGATACCGTTTAATCGCTACATCATCAAAAGCATAACTAGTACTCATGTATAAAGGCGAAACAGCCCCTTTATGTTGTTTGTCCTCTAACTCTCCAACGTGGGTGCAGACCGTATTTAACCCTTTTCTTTTTTTACTCATAATACCATCGTTCATTAATGCCCTAAATATACAAAACGATATTATTTATTTAGCAAAGTAAACCTTGTGTCTCCAATAACTCAAAGCACCAAGCAAGGCAACACCTGCAATTGTATAATAAATAAAAGTAGGTGTAATAACTTGGGCGCCGCTAGCATAACTATGTAAGCCCACTAAGTAAAAATTTACGCCAAAATAGGTCATCATTATACTACCAAAAGCGATAACACTTAAGAAATTAAACATCCATTTGCTGCGAAGTCCCGGCACTAATCGCGTGTGAATAACAAAAGCATAAATCATAATGGACACCAAAGCCCAAGTTTCTTTTGGGTCCCAGCCCCAGTAGCGACCCCAACTTTCGTTTGCCCATTGTCCTCCCAAAAAGTTTCCTATGGTTAGCATAATTAATCCAACGGTTAGCGCCAACTCGTTAATAATGGTCAACTCCTTAATGTTCAATGCCATTTTATCCCTGTTCTTAGACGTTGTAAATAACATTAAAATGAGACAAACAATTCCTAAAATCATACCTACGGTAAGCGGTCCGTAACTACCTACTATAACAGAAACGTGAATCATGAGCCAATAACTATCTAATACAGGAACTAAATTAGCTATAGAAGGATCTACCCAACTTTGGTGGGCAATCCACAATAACATAGCAGTTACAAAGGCAGATGCTGCAATGGTCATATCACTTTTTCTTCCAAAAGCGAGTCCCATGCCCATGGTTGCCCAGGCAACGTATAAAATACTTTCGTATGCATCACTCCAAGGAGCATGACCCGAAATGTACCAGCGCAACACCAACCCTGTGGTGTGCCAAAGGAAAAATAATATAATCACTCCTTTGAAAAAATAGATACCTGCCTTCCAAATTTCCCGTTCTTTAAAAATTTGAAAAATCAATACCACGAACATTAAAAATCCTACTAACAGGTAATATTTATATAATCTATTGAATATATCCAGTTTATTATAGATTACCTCGGTCTCCACCTTAGTATCCGAGGGCAAGACCTCGCTGCCATGATTATGTTGGTTTTGATTAAAAGCTGCCAAAAGTTTGTCAGCTTCGGCATAATCACCAGATTTTTGCGCCGTGCTCAGGGTCATTAAATAATAGGGCATGGCATTTTTTACAAAATTGGCATACAAAGAATCGGAAACCTGATATTGCCCACCCCTATACTCTACGGCCGAAATCCATTTATTATTCTCATCGTCCAATAAGGGGAATATTTTTAAAATCTGTTGTCCCAAAGCCTGATTTAATAAGCTCAACCGGATATTGGCATCCTTAAAATCTTGTTCAAACTTATTGGGATTATTGGTTGATGTGGCCTCCCTAAGGTAGGGTTGTAATTTATAATTCCCTTTATCGTCAAAAAAGTCCGTGGCCTTAACATACTTTTTCCCAAGTGGGATACCTACGATTTTACGAATACTATCGTTCTGCGCCTTCTTATCCAAAGCAATGAACTCCGTATTATACCATAGCGCCGGATTCATCATCATGGAAAGGAAAACTTGGTCGGCATTGAATCCCATATAGGTATCCTTAAGACTTAACTTTCTAAGTAACTCAGAAGCAAAGGTGTTAATAGGCTTCATGCGGCCACCGTCATCTTGTATAACTAGTTTTCCGAATTTCTCGGCATGATCCTTACTAACGATAGTCGCTTTTATTAAAGAATCTACCTGCTCTTTTCCTGGTGCAGGAACGTTGGCACTGGTATTTGAATGGTCATGACCGTCATCCTCAGAATGCTCTTGTGCATTCATAGGCAACGCAAAACCTAATAATAGAAGAAACGTCGCGGCTATTGTTTTCTTCTTATTTTTTACCTTATCCAAAGATGCTGCCAAATCTTTAAATCTGGTCTTACCAAAAAACATAATACCCAGTAAGCCAACATACAAAAGAAAGTAACCGATGTAGGTAATCCACGTACCCCAAAAATCATGATTTACAGATAAGGTCGTACCCTTTTCATCCGGATCAAAACCAGATTGGAAAAAGCGATAACCTTTATGATCTAAAACGTGGTTCATATATACATCATAATCAAAGGTGCGATCATCCTTTACGGTAATCCTGCTCATAAATGATGCATAAGCATTCTCTGTGCCCGGATGTTTTTCGGCAATGAAATCGTTCAGCTGTATACTAAAAGGTAATTCACGTACTTTAGAACCGTAGCGTAGCGCAAAATCCAAACCGCCAACGGTAACTTTCTCCGAAAATTTAGTGCTCCCCTTACCCCCTAAAACTTTTATTTCTTTGGTTTCTCCTTTTGAGCTGACACTCATAATCATGGCATCCCTATCTCCTTCTGTTTTCTCAGCTTCGGGAATTTCTATAATTCCGTTTTTTCCGGTTACCACAGAATCCGGTATCACAAACTGCATATTTGCGGTGTTATACAAGGAGCGTAACATTAAGGGTTGTATACTATCCTTTACCAATTTTCCCTGTAACTGGTCTGCCATGCGCATAAACGTACCATCAAAAGGAGAATCTATTTCATATCCTGTAGCCAATGTAGAAATGTTAATGGCGCCCTTCGTAGGTTTGTTCAACGCAAATAGAACTCCGTGTATACTGGTCACTTTATCATTTTCTAAATAATGTTCGTGCCGCTGTCCATCACCAGCCTCAACCACCTTCAAGAAAGAAGTGCCATTCTCATTAGGAATAAGTCCCTCCTTCGCTCCTGCTATAAAACCTGAATACGCTATGGTAAACTCCTGTCCGTTAAAATCCTCTTTCCAAGGCAGATTGGATTTAATATCTTCTGCCGTTACGATTAAATCGTCCTCTAAAATCTTCCTTCTTGGCTCTCCGTCAATTTTACCATCAATGTGGGCCGTGAAATAGGTTTTATCCGAATAAAAAACATTTTCGGTCTCCCCTTCACGTATGGGCATCATTCCTTCAAAACTGATGTACCGTGTTACAAAGGCACCAATTATAATTAAGATCCAAGATAAATGTAATACCAAAACTGGCCATTTTTCTAGTCGTAACAAGCGATATCTAGAAATGTTGCCAATAAAATTAATTACAAAAAATACCATGATTACCTCAAACCAAGTGGCGTTGTAAATCCAAATACGAGCTGTCTCGGTACTGTACATACTTTCCACAAAAGTACCAACAGCCATGGCTGTAGCAAAGGCTATAAAAAGTACAGCCATCAATCGGGTAGAAAAGAAAATTTTCTTGAGTAATTCTGTCATAAGAAAGGACCTTGTTTTCAAAGGGTAAAAATAAGCCCTTTTTAGGATTTTTGAATTGTAAAACACTATAGAAAGGTTAAACAATTATGTTAATTATTATATAAAAGGGATGCTTTATTTCTTTGTACTTTTGAAACATGATTTCTATTACGATACTAGGTTCGGGGAACGTGGCCCAAAATTTATTCGAGGCGTTTTCAACAGAAAAGGAGGTTTCGATTGTACAGGTGGTAGGAAGAAAAACCTCTAGTCTTGCCTATTTTAAAGGAAGGGTCAACTTAGCTACCTATACAGATGAACTTCAACCAGCGGATGTTTATATCATGGCAATCAGCGATGATGCTATCTGCGACGTATCTGCCAAATTAAAACTCAGCGGTTTGTTAGTGCATACCTCTGGAGCTATAGAATTATCCGATTTAAAAAATCACGCACAAATTGGCGTATTTTATCCCATACAAACGTTTACCGCTGGCAAACTAGTAGATTTTTCAAATATTCCAATATGTATTGAAGCTAATAACAAAGATAATCTTGAGCTGCTAAGGCGTTTAGGAAGCATCCTGAGTACTTCGGTTACGAGTATAAATTCCAAGCAGAGAAAGGCACTACATCTCGCGGCAGTTTTTGCAAATAATTTCACTAATTACATGTACACTATTGGCCAAGATATTTGTGTGCAAAACGGACTTGAGTTTTCGTTGTTACACCCATTAATAATAGAAACTGCGGAAAAAGTATCAACCATGAACCCGTTTGATGCCCAAACCGGCCCTGCCAAAAGGGGAGATCAAAAAACACTACATGCCCATCTAAATCTACTGAAAGATAAAAATCACAGGGAAATTTATACCCTTTTGAGCAATCATATAAAAGAATGTCATCAACCTAAAAAACTAACGTAACGTACTACTAGTTGGTTTAAATAAGCAATTGAGTATATGGAAAAGAGTTACAAAAAAAAATTAAAAGACATCACCACTTTCGTGTTTGATGTAGACGGAGTTTTTACAGACGGAAACGTTCTTGTAAATTCGGAAGGTGAACTACTGAGAACTATGAATATTAAGGACGGTTATGCTCTTAAAACAGCAATAAACAAAGGCTATAATGTCTGCATTATTACAGGTGGCACCAATGAAGGGGTCCGAAAGCGATTAATGGGACTGGGAGTTACAGATATTTACATGAATTCTCATTTAAAAATCGAAGCTTTAAACGCCTACAGCAAAAAGCATAAAATTAACCTAAAAAATGTATTATATATGGGTGATGATATTCCAGATATCCCTCCCATGCAAGTAGTGGGTTTGGCTACCTGTCCGCAAGACGCCATACCCGAAGTAAAGTCCGTATGCACCTATATTTCACATCGCATGGGCGGTAACGGGTGTGTACGTGATGTAATAGAACAAGTATTGAAAGTGCGCAAAGATTGGATGCAACACTTTAGCGCAGCAAACGATTAGGGCATGCTAAAGAATAGATTAAGCGCTTACACTATTATTTTAGCTTCGGGTTCCCCTCGTAGAAAAAAGTTCTTTGAAGAAATGGAACTTGATTTTGAAATTCGACTAAAACCCGTGGAGGAAGTTTACCCTAGCACGTTGAAAGGTGCGGAGATTTCGGATTATTTGTCAAAATTAAAAGCCAAACCCTTTAAAAAATGCATACAACCCAATGAAATAGTAATTACATCGGATACCGTAGTTTGGCACAGTGGGAAATCCTTGGCAAAGGCAGCATCGGATGAAGAGGCACATGAAATGCTACAACGTCTTTCAGGAGATTGGCATGACGTAATTACATCGGTATGTTTTACGACCGATAAAACACAGGTTATAAAGAATAATAGCACGCGTGTAAAATTCAAGGAATTGGATACCGAAGAAATAGAACACTATGTGTCCAAATACAAACCGTTTGACAAAGCGGGCGCTTATGGAATACAGGAATGGCTTGGCCTTGTAGGAATAGAAGAAATAAGAGGCTCCTATACAAACGTGGTAGGCTTGCCAACACAAATGGTTTACGAAACGTTAAGGGTTATTGCCGATCAATAGATTTTGTATAATTTTAAGTGGGTAAGGGAAGTACTCCCAAGAATCTAAGTAGTTATATGGTTATTAGTTCTCATGCAACGGTATATAACGGTAAGAACAATTTAACGTAAATGACTACTTTTTAGACTAAAGAGATTAACATTTAGACTACCTTAATTGCAAAGGCATAACTTTCAAATAAAAAATAGAATATGTTTAAAAAATGGTTAACAATTGAAGTTTCAATAATCCTTTTGGCTTTCGGAAGTACCCTATTCAATTCTTGCAAAGAAAAGTTGACGGTAACGAAAGAGGAACTAGTAGCGATAGAACCCTCGGCAACACCAGATGCCCCAAAAAAAGCCCTTTCCAGGGAATTTAAGGAATACTGGTACGCGGGCAATGCAGAAATCACTTCTTATAGGTTAAAACAAGTAAGATACGGAGAGATTAGGGAAGGAACCGCCGTGAAAATTTTTGTGACCGAGCCATTTTTAAAAGAAAAACAAGTGAAAGCGGATGGCAGTAATCCGGATAATATTTCCGTATTAAAGTTAAACGCAACCAAAAATTACCTCACTGGTATTTACCCCTACTCTATAATGACCAGTAGTTTTTATCCCGTATACGACAATACGCACGCCGTTAAATTGGCCTTTTCATCCCAAGAATGGTGCGGTCAAGTATATGCACAATTAAATAATAGAGATCAGTTTCAAATTAAATCCCACTCTTATTTTGAGACGGAGGCAGATGAGGAAATTAGTTTAACTAAAAACCATTTAGAAGACGAAATCTGGAACAAGATTCGAATAGACCCAAGCACATTACCTCTTGGTGAACTTAAAATGATTCCCTCCCTAGAGTATATAAGATTATCGCATAAAGAGCTACGAGCCTATAGTGCCAACGCCAAACTAAACACCAACGAAGGCATCACAAGCTATGAGCTCACCTATCCCGAATTGAACAGAACTTTGACCATTAATTTCATGGAGGCCTTCCCTTTTTCAATTGAAACCTGGACAGACTCCTCTAAAAGTGGATATGGCGCCAATGCAGAAACCTTAACCTCTACTGGGACCAAAATAAAACGTTTAAAAACACCGTATTGGAGACAAAATGGTAATAAGGATTTATATTTGCGAGATAGTTTAGGATTGTAATTTATGAGAGAGTTTATCGCGAGCCACCAAAGTCAACTGCTATCGAGTATTATCATTTTGGTTTTAATCCTTATTTTCAAAGTCACCTTTAGTGCGGCTGCCAGAAAGGTAGGAAAACTGGGAGACTTTAATCCGGTAAGAACAAATCTTATCGTTAAGTACATATCTATTGCGCTTACCTTAACGGCTTTTGCCGCTTTTACCCTCGTATGGGGTGTGAACTACAAAGATTTAGGCGTATTATTATCTTCAATTTTTGCCGTTATAGGGGTAGCCCTTTTTGCACAATGGTCTATTTTAAGTAATATTACGGCAGGCGTTATTATTTTCTTTTCCTTCCCCTTTAAAATAGGAAATACGATACGAATTTTGGACAAGGAACTGTTTAGTTTGGAAGCACCTGAGCTTGATACCTTTGTGATCGAGGATATAAGAGCCTTCCACTTGCATTTAAGAAAAACAAATGGCGAGATTCTAACCTATCCTAACAGTATGGTTTTGCAAAAAGGCGTAATCCTCATTTCTACTTACAAAGAAGAAAATCAAATTGATAAGATTGGAGAAGGTTAGTTTGTTAAAGAAGTTGTAAAAACCTAAGCTCAAGTTTTAAACTTGCTATATTTGAAACTAGACTAAAAACAACATTATGCGCCATATTTGGGTCTTTTTGGGCTGTTGCCTTTTTTTGTTCACTATTTCTAAAGCTCAAACACCAAAAAAAAGTAGTCCTACCGATATTTATCATGCGGTGCAAAAACTTAATTTTTTAGGTACGGCACTCTACATAGCCGCACATCCTGATGATGAAAATACACGTCTCATATCCTATTTGTCGAACAACGTTCATGCAAGAACAGGTTATTTGTCCCTAACAAGGGGTGACGGAGGTCAAAATCTAATCGGTCCGGAATTGCGCGAGTTATTAGGAGTATTGAGATCTCAAGAATTACTGGCTGCTCGAAGAGTGGATGGCGGCGAACAGTTTTTTACCCGAGCCAATGATTTTGGCTATTCTAAACATCCAAAGGAAACCCTAAAAATCTGGAACAAAGAAGCGATTCTGGGTGATGTGGTGACTACCATACGCCAATTTAAACCCGATGTGATTATCAATAGATTCGATCATAGAAGCCCAGGAAGTACGCACGGTCATCATACTGCGTCTGCTATGTTGAGTGTAGAGGCCTTTGATCTTGCAAATGACCCTCGTGCTTTTCCGGATCGTTTAACTTCAACAGAAATTTGGAAGCCTAGGCGACTATTTTTCAATACTTCATGGTGGTTTTATGGCAGTGAAGAAGCTTTTGAAAAAGCCGATAAGTCAAACCTGATTACAATGGATGTGGGGACCTACTACCCTATTTTAGGCATGTCCAATAATGAGATTGCCGCGCTGGCCAGCAGTCAACATTTATGCCAAGGATTTGGTAGGCTTAGTTCTAGGGGCAGCCAACCAGAATATATAGAGCTATTAAAAGGAGACCTCCCAAAGATTGACACCGACTTGTTCGAGGGCATAAATACAACTTGGAACCGCATAGCTGGTGGTGATGAAATTGCCGCACTTTTACAGCCCATTGAAGCTAATTTCAATTTTAAAAATCCCCATGTACATTTACCACAATTAGTACAAGCATACGACCTCCTACAGAAAGTTAAGAACGAGCACTGGAAAAACCTGAAGACTAAAGAATTAAAAAGTATTATATCAGCTGTTGCCGGACTACATTTAGAGGCAGTTTCTCAATCGGCATATGCAAATCCAGGGGAAAATGTTTCCATCAATATTGAGGCAGTAAACAGGAGTCCCATCGATATTGTATTGGAATCCGTTCAGATAGCAAATGAAGCAAGTGCCATGGCAGCCATACCCTTAACGGACAATATGCGTATAGAACAAAAAATACAGTTTACCATACCAACCGAGACTTCGTATACAAGTCCCTATTGGCTTATGGAGAAAGGAAGTCTAGGAACTTACAAGGTGGCCAATATGAGCTTGATAGGAAAGCCAGAAACACCAAGAGCTTTCAATGCCTTGTTCAAATTGAATATCAATGGGACTATAATTCCGATAAGTAAGCCCGTAATCTATAAATATGCGAAACCGGAAAAAGGAGAAATTTATCAACCTTTTGAAATAGTACCAGAGGCTACCGCTAGTTTTAATGATAAGGTTATTATTTTCTCCGATGATAAACCAAAGGAAATACCCGTAACTATAAGAGCTCATACAGATAATCTTTCCGGAACCGTTCAATTATGTTTTGACAAGGCATGGAATGTGGCAAATGACAACAAATCCTTTGAAATTGCAAAAAAAGGGGATGAACAAACACTGTATTTCACCCTGACACCGCCTGACACCGAAAATGAGAGCTATATTTCTCCAATAGTTAGTATAAATGGTAAAATGATTTCCAAAGAGTTGGTTACCATAGATTACGACCACGTTCCTATGCAAACCATTCTTTTACCGGCAGAAGCGAAAGCTGTGCGCTTGGATATAAAAAAAGCAGGAGAGCACATTGGCTATATTATGGGTGCGGGAGATGAGATGCCAACTAGTTTGGAGCAAATGGGGTATATCGTTCATCTTGTAGATCCTTTAGAAATAGCGGAGGGTTCCTTAGATAAATATGACGCGGTAGTATTGGGAATAAGAGCCTATAATGTATTAGAAGAGTTAAAGTTCAAACAGCGGTTTATATTTAATTATGTGAAACAAGGTGGGAACGTCATAGTACAGTACAACACCGCTAACCGTTGGGGTAATCAATTTGAAAGTATTGCACCTTACGACTTGGAAATTTCAAGAGATCGTGTAACCAATGAAAATTCCGAAGTACGCATTTTGGCTGCTGAACATCCTTTAGTTAATTTTCCAAATAAGATAGCCCCATCTGATTTTGAAGGTTGGGTCCAAGAGCGTGGACTATATTTTCCTGACAAATGGGGATCTGAATTTACGCCCATTTTAGGAATGAATGATGAGGGAGAAACGGAAAAAAAGGGGAGTTTACTTGTAGCACCTTATGGAAAAGGAAACTATATTTACACAGGTCTCAGTTTTTTCAGGGAATTACCAGCTGGCGTTCCAGGAGCTTATAAATTATTTTCAAACATGTTGTCTCTAGGAAAAGACCAACTAGGCCAAAAAGAAAAAATAAAAGGATGAGTGAAGACGAGGACTATAATAAGAGCTGGAAAAAAGAGTATTCCATCGTACTGGTATTAAATCTAATCTACGTGCTAATTTTTGCGTACATAATGTCATCATTTACGTAATATGGGAGCACTTGACTGGACCATTCTTTGTAGCACCTTACTTTTCATCGTTGTCTACGGTGTTTGGAAAACAAAAGGAAGTAAAAACGTAAACGACTACGTACGAGGCGGGAAAGAGGCACAATGGTGGACTATTGGACTTTCCGTAATGGCAACACAGGCAAGTGCCATTACCTTTCTTTCTACCCCAGGGCAAGCTTTTCATGATGGAATGGGCTTTGTTCAGTTCTATTTTGGACTACCCTTGGCCATGATTATTATTTGTTTGGTATTCATTCCTCTATACCATAAAATGAAGGTTTACACCGCCTATGAGTTTTTAGAAGGCAGGTTCGATTTAAAAACTAGATCTTTAGCCGCGATTCTATTTTTAATGCAGAGGGGTCTGGCGGCAGGGATTACTATCTTTGCCCCTTCGATAATTCTATCGGCAGTATTGGGCTGGGATTTGAGAACCTTAAACGTAATCATAGGAACCTTAGTGATTATTTACACGGTTTCCGGCGGAACCAAAGCAGTAAGCGTAACCCAAAAGCAGCAAATGTTCATCATCATGACCGGGATGTTCATTACGTTCTTTTTTATACTAGGGTATCTGCCACCAGATATTACCTTCGGAAAAGCACTAAAAATTGCCGGAGCCAGTAATAAACTAGAGATTCTGGACTTTAGTCTAGACACAAAAAGTAGATATACATTTTGGAGTGGAATTACTGGTGGATTATTTTTGGCTCTGGCCTATTTTGGTACAGACCAAAGCCAAGTACAGCGGTATTTATCAGGAAAAACAGTTCGAGAAAGTCAACTAGGCTTGGTCTTCAATGGTATTTTTAAAATACCGATGCAGTTTTTTATCCTTCTTGTTGGTGTCATGGTTTTTGTATTTTATCAATATAATCCTTCCCCATTAAATTTTAATCCTGCTGCAACCCAAACCGTAATGGAATCGGAGTTTTCGGAAGATTACAAGTTATTGCAAGAAGGCCAAGTAGCTCTGGAGGCCGAAAAGCGAATAGCACAAAACAACTTCTCCGCTGCTTTGGAAATTAAAGAATATTCAGCTGTTAAGGAGGCAAAATCCCAAATTATAAATATAAACAGAAAGGACAGTACCAACCGAGTTATAGCAAAGACCTTGATAGAACGGGCAGACGATACGATAGAAACCAATGACAAGGATTATGTATTTATACACTTTATTTTAAATAACCTTCCCAAGGGACTCATTGGTCTATTACTGGCTGTAATTCTTTCAGCGGCAATGTCGTCTACGGCCTCAGAACTTAATGCGTTGGGAACTATTACTGCATTAGACCTATACAAAAGAAATCATACTAAGGAAGAAACCGATTCCCATTACGTTAAGGCATCGAAGTGGTTTACGTTTGCATGGGGGGTTGTGGCCATAGCCATTGCAAATTTGGCAAATCTTTTTGACAATTTGATACAACTGGTAAATATTATAGGAAGTATCTTTTACGGGAATGTTCTGGGTATATTTTTACTAGCGTTCTTTTTTAAGTTTGTAAAAGGCAACGCGGTGTTCTTTGCGGCGGTACTTACCCAAATTATTATCTGTATTATATATTATAATTTAATTCATATTTATCCCTCAGGTGATGAAAAGTTGGGTTATCTATGGTTAAATTTTATAGGGGCAGGAATGGTTATTGTATTTGCCTTAATATTTGAAGCATTTGACCGTATGCTGAAAAAACCATTAGTTGTTAACCAGTAAAAGGGTAATTCTTAGTAATGTAATCTTATCAAGTAAAGCTTCAGAGTTTTATTATTCATTCATGGTATTACCTCTCGATTTTATGCTTCATTGAAGTCTTCAAAGTAGCATCTAAGGCATCGACCTATAGTACCAATTAAGTGCTCTTCTGAAATGATAAAATCAAAAGTTGAAAATTTCTTCATAGAAAAGTATAATAGCAAGCCTACACTTGTGAAAGCTCCGGGTCGTGTTAATCTGATTGGGGAACATACGGATTACAACATGGGCTATGTTTTACCAGCGGCCATAGAAAAAGGAATTTACTTTGCGGTACAAAAAAATGACACTAATAAAATAACCATTGAAACGTTCCTAAACCAATCCGAACAAATTGTTTTTGACCTAGATGGTTCTCCCAGGCCATTCGGCTCGTTTTGGGGTAATTATTTTAAAGCGATACTTGAACTCCTTATAGCGGAAAAACACCCCTTAAGCGGTTTTGATTGTGTTTTCGCGGGAGATATTCCTATTGGTGCCGGTTTGTCTTCTTCCGCAGCCCTATGCTGCGGATTTATATATGCCTTGGCTGAAGTTAGTAATTTGAAGATTACCAAAGAAAAAATCGCATCCATTGCCCAACAAGCAGAGCATAAAATTGGACTTAATTGTGGAATAATGGATCAGTATGCGGTTGTTTTTGGGAAAAAAGGGAATGCTTTGTTTTTGGATTGTAAGGATACAACGCACAAGTACGTTCCCATTAATCTAAAAGGCTACAGTTGGGTACTCATTAACAGCAAGATCACACATAATTTAGCAGTAGATTCAGAATACAACAAAAGAAGAGATTCCTGTGAACGCGTTGTAACCCAAATCGCAAAATCGAAAAATAAAATATATTCTTTACGGGACGTAAGCCGTACAGATTTAGAAAAGGCAAAAGCGCATGTATCTCCCACCGACTATTTAAGAGCAAGCTATATCTTGGAAGAAAACAATCGTGTTTTACGTATGATAACAGCTTTGGAAAACGGTAACGCCGATAAGTGTGGGGAAATTCTGCTAGAAGGGCATTGGGCCATGGCTACCAAGTATGAAATTACCACCAAGGAAATAGACCTACTGGTAAGCACTGGACAAAAATTAAAAGGTGTTATGGGATCTAGGATGATGGGCGGAGGATTTGGTGGATGTACAATCAACCTTATCAAAACAGAATTAGTTGAACAACAAGGTAACATTATACGCGCCACTTATAAAAAAGAAACAGGAATAGACGCCGAAATTTATGAACTGCATATTGGCGATGGCGTACAGAAACTATTGTAGCTGTTATAATCCTAGAATTTCAAAGAATAAATAGTTGTATACATTACAGCGTGTTATGTTTTATTTACAGAACAGTTAAAATCGGAATTGTTTCGCGTTTTCAAAAAATGTAAAAACAATGTCACCAAACAAAAGGATATCGTCTTAAAAAGTTGAGCGGAACAAAACACCACAATCCTATGGAAGGTAGCTATTTGATTCCGCTCAATTTAATTACTTCTTATCAATGTATTACATAGCTCCCCATTCCTTTAAAGAATCCATGTTCATTTTAACATAATCATCATTTCCTGCCGCCTTAGAAGCTTCCAAAGATTTCTTTGCAATTGCGATAGCTCCTTTCTTATCTCCGGCTTTTGCTAAAATCAACGATTGCTGTCTTAATTGCCAAAAGGCTGGGTTTTCGGTCATGGACATGGCCTTATCCATCCATTCTTTTGCTTTGTTTATATCTTTGCCTTCCGCGGCATAATACGTAGCAGCCGCATAGTAATCCCCTGCCCCAGGTCCGTTAAGAGCACGGTCAATGCTTTCTGTAACCATTGCATCCGTAGGAACTCCAATAGGAATCGCAACATATGTCTTTTCCCACATTATGCCAAGGTTTGCCCCGGTATTTGTAAGATCGTCAATAGTAATCGTAAAGGTTTCGACTGGCATTTCTATTGGCCATACAGGAACAGTTGTTTTAGCAACAACTTTGTTCTCGTCCCAATCGCGCGGAACACCACTGCCTTCGGTATCAGTATAAAAGAATACATCCCAGTTTTTAACTCCTGGCTTGGTAAAAATAGAATAGGTACCGGCTTTTACATCCGTTCCAGCGATGGTTACGTCGGTGTCAAAGCTTACTGTGGTGTAGGCATTGGCTGCTGTTCGCCACAGCTTATCAAAAGGCACTAAATCTCCAAATATGGTTCTTCCTTTCATAGATGGTCTGGAATAGTCAATAACGACCTCAGTTAATCCTACGGTCTGAATCAATTTTGAAGCTGGACTCGCTGCAGGCGTGTTAATTTGAGCTTCAAGAGAAAACGAAGCTACAATAGCTAATAAAAATAAGATTACTTTATTCATGGTTTTTGTTTTAATTGTTCACAAATCTAGATATAAACCAATATCGCATTTGTTAACAAATTCATAAATAAACGCTTATATCTCAAGTCTACACTTGCTAAAATATATATAGCGAAATCCCTACACCATGGGAAGTGATTAATAGACGGCAAATGCTTTGGAACGTACAGCATTATCAAAATAAACAACAAAGTAATAAATGGAAGTAGGTATCGTTTGTATCACCACACCTTTTTTTTCTATTTCCGTATTAAACTGCTCCCAAACGGCTTTTCCGTTTACGTCATAAATACGTGTGCCTTTAATGGCGCTTTCAGAGTTTATCGTATATCTAATGGTACCTGTACTTAATTCATTAAAAACCAATACCTCTTCATTGTTTTCGTCAGGTGTCGGATTGGGGTTCGGTTTCTCTCCTCCACTAGGCCCCTCCTGATCAGGTTCTTCTTCCTCAGTGAGAAAATTCAATTTAAAAAGTCGCGATAATGAAACTATATTCGGCGATTGCCTAGTAAATAATTCGGAAGATATAAGATAATTTCCTGCACCATCATTGGTGACACCTTCTACCTGAGCCAATCCAATATCAATTGGTATCGTATCGAATGTATCCGAAAATATACTGGGATCTGTCGTTTTATAGGTTCGGGCAAACGGAGCTAAAAAAGAGGAGTATCCTAAAATAAGTAATGTTTGATTAGTAGGGTTATAGTCTGCGTCTGTAACCAAACCAATATCTTCAACGGAACCAGTTTCCGAGGCGATGTATGTTCCCGGGACTTTAGGGATAGTATAGGCAACCGTACCCAAACTTTTCCATTGCTTTGTGAGGATAACCAATGCATCATCCAAAACGAAGAAAGCTTCTGCATCCCAGTCGCTATTTCCAGAATCTGTAAAATCGGTCTGATCTTCATAAGAGAAGAAAATAGCTTCCGCATTTGCGGTATCATCATCCAAATAATCCGATTTCAAAATTCGATATATGGTCAAATCTTGACGCGTTCCTAGGTTATTTCCAAAATCACCGATATAAATATACGCGTCGTCTTGACTAATAGCCTCCCAATCAATATTTACAGCTTCATTTATCGAAACCGTTCTTGTTATTTCAAGGGATACCGTATCAATCTCAAACAGTTGCGCTTCACCACCAGAATCATTGTGCGTTATAATCTTATCATTAAAAAATAGAAGACCCGAAGTCTCGGAAACCTCCTCTGGTAATTCACCAAGCTCTATGACGGTACTTTGCGCGAAGGTAATATCTATGACAAATAAGAAATATAATACGAAGGCAACTCTCATATGATTTTATTTCAGATGCTATGCAAATTACAAAATAAGCAGTGGAGCAGCGGATTATTTAGTCTAAAACGCTAGAACACCGATAAAAAACAGCCTATTGGACTTAAATGTGAATCATTTTTATTTTGTTTAACGAATTAAATTTTCCGCTAAACAATAATGCTTTTATATTTGTTAAAAATAATTGGATGAAATTATACCAATTGCATGCAAAGCAATCGTTTCCCATTTCAAGACAAGAAGCCTGGGATTTTTTATCAAGCCCTAAGAATTTGCAGGAAATAACTCCAAAACACATGGGGTTTACTATCCTTTCAGGCGCCGACAGACCCATGTATCCTGGACAGATTATTCAATATAAGGTTTCTCCACTTCCAGGCTACACCACCAAATGGGTGACAGAAATCACTCATGTAAAGCAAGGAGAATATTTTGTAGACGAGCAGCGCTATGGTCCTTATGCATTATGGCATCACAAACATTTCATTAATGAAGTAGATGGTGGCATTGAAATGGAAGATATTATTGATTATAAAATCCCATTTGGCATCTTTGGGCAACTCGCACATCCAATTATTGTAAAAAAGCAATTGAGCCAAATATTTGAATACAGAGAAAAACAACTGATAGACCGTTTTGGCAGTATTCCCGGTTCAGAAAAGGAAATTCACTTTAAATCATTTTAAGATATGAGTAAGAACATACTATTAATAGGAGGAAGTCACGGTATTGGCCAGGCTTTAGTACAATTATTACACAACGACCATAACATTTTTGTAGCGTCTAGAACAACAGAAGGTTTAGAAGGGCTGAACGTAACCCATATTCCGTTTGATGCCACTACCGATGATTTAGATACCAATGCGCTCCCAGAGGACATTCATGGGTTTGTATATTGCCCTGGAAGTATCAATCTTAAACCATTTAAAATGATGAGTTTGGATACTTTCGAACAGGATATGCAACTGAACTTTTTTAGTTTGGTGCGCGTGGTAAAGACTATTATTGGAAAAATGTCAGAAGGTTCCAGTATGGTATTCTTTAGTACCGTGGCCGTTGGTACCGGAATGCCTTTTCATACCAGTGTTGCCGCAGCAAAAGGAGCTATAGAAGGCTTCGCAAAATCCATGGCTGCTGAATATGCTCCTAAAATTCGTGTTAATGTTGTTGCTCCTTCTTTGGTGAATACACCGCTAGCAGGCCGTTTGTTAAGCAACGATAAAAAAGTAGAAATGATGTCGCAACGGCATCCCCTTAAGCGCGTAGGAAAATCAGAGGACATCGCAAACATTGCCGCATTCCTATTAAAGGAAGATAGTAGTTGGATGACAGGACAAATTATTGGTGTAGACGGCGGAATGTCTACCTTGAACATATCATAATATGAGTAAAAAAGTAGCCGTATTTTGGTTCCGTAGGGATTTAAGGTTGGATGATAACATTGGGTTTTTAGAAGCTTTAAAAAGCGATTATCCAGTGCTTCCCATATTTATTTTTGATACCGAAATCCTTGATAAGCTACCTAAAGACGATGCGCGCGTCACATTTATCCATGAAACGTTGGAAAACATGAGACAAACGCTACAAACGGAGCACAATAGTTCTATTGCTTTGTTTCACGGAAAACCGATAACGATTATTGAAAACTTAGCAAAAGAATACGAAATCCAAGCGGTATATACCAATCACGACTACGAACCTTATGCACGGGAGCGAGATAATAAAATAGAAGCGTTTTTAAAAGATAAAAATGTAGATTTTAAGACTTTTAAAGACCAAGTTATTTTTGAAAAGGACGAAGTGGTCAAGGACGATGGGGAACCTTATGTGGTCTACACGCCTTATAAGAACAAATGGAAATCCAATTTTAATGCAGACAATCTAACTATCCATTATACGAGCCAGTATATGGATAATCTTATTGAGCACACACGACTTCCAAACTTGTCACTCCCAGACATGGGATTCTCAACAGCTTTCATCAAGGTTCCGGACTATATGGTAACCCCTACCCTGATTCAAAACTATGAGGATACCAGAAATTTTCCGGCAAAGGAAGACGGTACTTCGCATCTTGGTCCCCACTTGCGTTTTGGTACGGTATCTGTCCGTAAAATGATGAAAAAAGCGATTGCAGAGGAAAATGAAGTGTTCTGGAGCGAACTAATTTGGCGTGAATTTTTTATGCAGATTCTTTGGCACTTCCCTCATACGAAAGATAAAGCCTTTAGGGCAAAGTACGACCGGATAGAATGGCGCAATAATGAAGAAGAATTTGAAAAATGGAAAAATGGTATGACAGGATATGCATTTGTTGATGCCGGTATGCGAGAACTAAATACCACTGGTTTTATGCATAATCGAGTGCGTATGTTAGTAGCCAGCTTTCTGTGCAAACATTTATTAATAGACTGGCGTTGGGGCGAAGCATATTTTGCAGAAAAGTTATTGGATTATGACATGAGTGCCAATGTTGGTAATTGGCAATGGGCAGCTGGTAGCGGCGTGGATGCGGCACCCTATTTTCGCATCTTCAACCCAATGACACAAATCGATAAATTTGACAAAAAAAAGGAATACATAAATAAGTGGGTACCGGAGTTACAGGAACTAACGTACCCTGAAAAAATGGTAGACCATAAAATGGCTCGAGAACGTTGTCTAAAAACATATAAGGAAGCTGTGGCCTAATGGTAGTAGTATGGTTCAAAAGGGATTTAAGATTGTTGGACCACGAACCTTTGGTAAAAGCTATTAATACGGGTGAGCAAATACTGTTGCTGTACTCATTTGAACCATTGTGGACAAACGATTCCCATTACAGCGAAAAGCATTTTAATTTTATCAAACAAAGCTTAGCAGACCTCCAAAGACAGCTAAGTCCTTATGACACCCAACTTCTCATAGTTGCGAATGAAATTGTACCTGTTTTTGATATCCTCCACAGAAAAGAACCAATTAGTTATATATTCTCTTACCAAGAAACCGGAATGCACATCACCTACCAGCGCGATCAACAAGTTTCAAAATGGTGTAAAAACAATGGTGTACTATGGGAGGAAAGTATACAAAATGGTGTTTTTAGGGGTATAAAGAATAGGAAAGCCTGGAAAAATGACTGGGTAGCTTTTATAAACAGCGATATTGACAAACCTAGGATGGAAGATGGTCGCTTCTACACAATCGCTGACATTGAATCCCTTTCAATTAGTAATTTTGAAACCGTTTCCTTGGCGTCAAAATCCAATTCTCAAATACAACGAGGAGGCACAACCTATGCGGTTAAATATTTGAATTCTTTTTTAAATGAACGTATAGGTGGATATAACACAAACTATTCAAAACCGGCCACCTCAAGAAAACACAGTAGCAGACTATCGCCATATTTGGCATGGGGGTGCTTATCCGCAAGACAGGTATGCCAATACGCGGCAGGGCATAAAAAAAGTGTTCAAAACAAGAGAAACCTAAGTTCTTTCCTCTCCCGCATGCGATGGCAGGCACATTTTATTCAAAAGTTTGAAATGGAAGGTGAAATGGAATTTAGGAGCGTAAATAAAGGCTACCATGAATTGATAAAACCAGTCCGATCTGATTTGCAAAAGGCATGGCGAGAAGGCCAAACTGGCATTCCCCTCATCGATGCAGCTATGCGATGTTTAGTCGCTACGGGCTTCGTGAATTTTCGTCTCCGTGCCATGCTCGCATCGTTTTTTACCCACCTGTTATGGCAACCATGGCAAGACTGTACGGAACATCTGGCGCAGAATTTCCTGGACTTTGAGCCTGGTATTCATTTTCCGCAATTAAATATGCAATCTGGGGAAACGGGAGTAAACACAATTCGTATATACAATCCTATCAAGAACAGCAAAGAACATGACCCAGAAGGTTTGTTCATCAAAAAATGGGTTCCCGAGCTCGCCAAACTACCCTCACAATATATACATGAACCATGGGAAATACCGCCTATGGAGCTTGCCTTTCTAGGATTTGAACCTGGTAAAGATTATCCAAACCCAATAGTCTCCATATCAAAAATGAGAAAATTTGCCAGTGATTCTTTGTATGCTTTTAAAGAGGCTCCCAAAACAAAACGTGAAAGCAAACGGATAATAGAAACACATACCCTACCGGGAAGACCGGTTTGGGACCAACATAACTAAGATTTGGAAACCATGTTAACCCAAGTTTGATTATCTTTAAAACCGATAAAAAACACCAACCAATTTAAACAACACTCATGAAAAAAACACTATTAACGTCCTTACTAATGGTTTTTTGCCTTTTTATTTCTGGCCAAAAATTAACCACCAACAAAAAGGCAATCATTGCTTCGGTAGAAAAACACGAGTCCGAACTCATAAAAATTAGCGACGCTATTTGGGCCCTTGCCGAAACTGCATTTGAAGAAACTGGTTCCTCCGAAATTTTAGCAAACTATGCAGAAAAAAATGGATTAACCGTTACACGTGGTGTAGCCGATATTCCTACAGCATTTACCGCAACCTATGGAAGCGGTTCTCCGGTTATAAGTATTCTTGGCGAATTCGATGCCCTACCGGGTATTTCACAAAAAGCGTCACCAGTTAAAGAACCCCTTAACGAAGGAGCAGCAGGGCATGGATGTGGACATAATCTTTTCGGAGCTGCTAGTCTAGGTGCTGCCATAGCGATAAAAGAGCTCATGGATGCCGGTAAAATCAAAGGCACCGTTAAATTTTTAGGAACTCCTGCGGAAGAAAAATACTTTGCCAAGGTTTGGATGGTAAAAGC
>CAZUIE010000010.1:43357-48060 GCA_964620945.1 uncultured Maribacter sp. | reverse complement strand
ACCCGGTTAACTTCGTAGGACACCCCTTGATCGATGCTATTTCTAATAGAGTAGACGTAAACGAAAAAGTATTTAGGTTGGATTATAACATCGACGCCAATAAACCGATAATAGCTTTACTGCCCGGCAGTAGGAAGCAGGAAGTGCAGAAAATGCTTTCTGTAATGCTATCCCTTACATCGGATTTCCCCGATTACGAATTTGTGATTGCAGGAGCACCCAGCTTGGACAAAACATTCTATGCACCGTTCCTATCCAATAAAAACGTAAAATTCGTACGGAACAAAACCTATGACTTACTTTCCATGGCAACAGCAGCATTGGTTACCAGTGGCACGGCTACCTTAGAAACCGCATTATTTAAAGTGCCACAGGTAGTTTGTTATAAAGCAAATTGGATATCCTATCAAATTGCGAAACGTATTATTACACTAGAATTTATTTCTTTAGTCAACTTAATAATGAAAAAAGAGGTGGTGACCGAACTGATACAAAGCGACCTTACCAAAACCAATCTTAAAAAGGAACTAGGCGCCATTCTAGCCGGTAGTGCACGATCAGAACAACTAGCAAACTATGATGCGTTAATCCAAAAATTGGGTGGTACGGGCGCAAGTGATAAAGCTGCGGAATTAATATATGAAAATAGTCGTAAATAGTACTTTATAATCCCTCAAGCACCTTTGGCTTATCAACTATCCGTACCTGTGGCTGTAGTGCCCAATCCACCGAAAGTTGGAATCCTAACTTAGCATAAACTAAAATCGCCTTACATGATTCGCTGGTTGAAAACTAATATAATCTTATGACCCCTGGTCGGACAGCACCGGAAAACCTAAGAAAAACATTTTTTTTATATGACTCAGGTATAGTATAGAATAATTCTATAACTTTAAAGTTCAAGTATTAAGACCCTTGAAAAATATGCAAAAACTACCCGTCCTTTTTCTAGTATTAGTACTAGCCAGTTGTGGAAGCAGTAAAAAAACAAGTTTATCCAATACCGAAAGAAAAATTTCTGTGGCGGCCGCAGATAATGCAAGAAGAGGAATTACCGTGGGGCCGGACCCCATAACAGAAAAATCCAGTGCTACCACTAAGAGTCGCACGAAGGCCGATAACGTAATAAATACGGCACTTACCTTCTCTGGTGTACGCTATAAATTTGGCGGGACCACCAAGAAAGGAATGGATTGTTCCGGTCTACTCTATGTTTCCTTTGGAGAACACGATGTGCGACTTCCAAGAACATCGATTCACATGGCAGAAGAAGGAAAAAAAATAAGGATAAAGGATGTTGAAAAAGGTGATTTACTTTTTTTTAAGACTAAAAAACGAGCCAAACGCATCAACCATGTTGGAATGGTGGTAAAAGTAGAAGGAGATGAAATTAAATTCATACATGCCTCCACCTCCCGTGGGGTGACCGTTTCCTCCCTTAGAGAAGGGTTTTGGAATAGTGCATTTGTAAAAGCGACTAGAATCTTATAAGATGAAATTACTAGCGTTCGTTCCCATTAAAGGTACGCTAGTTCTGATCTTAGGAATTCTTTTAGGGTACTATGTGCCATTTGATAGTAACATTGCCCTAACCCTTACATTTTTATCCTTAGTAATCCTTGGTCTGCTGTACCGCTATGAAAAAAATACCAAATCTGTTTGGTTCGGATTACTTGCCAGCTTAACAACCTTTGTATTGGGCACTTTTATCATTTTAAAAGCACAGCCCCAACAACACCAGTACCACTATAGTAACCTTAACATCACACAAAAGTCCGTTTGGAATCTAAAAATTAAGGAAGTTTTAAAACCAACGGCATTTTCGGAGCGTTATATCGCAGAAGTCAAATGCGTTGACAGCTCTTTTGCCACTGGAAAACTTATACTTGGCAAGTCCCTCGATGAAAGCCTAACCGTATCGGTAGATGATGAAATCTATCTTGTAGCTGAGCTATCAACTATCAGCCCACCTCTAAATCCGCATCAGTTCAGTTATCAGAATTATCTAGAGAAATTGGGTGTTTACCACCAAGTTCGATTAACACCGAATAATTATTACAAAACAGCACATCCATCCCGGACCATTTTTGGTGTTGCTGCGAGCGCAAGAAATCACATCATAGAAAAACTTAAAAAAGAAGGCTTTGGCGAAGAAGAGCTAGGTGTGATCCAAGCCATACTTTTAGGACAACGCACCAATATTTCCAAGGAAACCTATAATAATTATAAAAACGCTGGCGCAGTACATATTCTGGCTCTTTCCGGCTTACATATTGGTATATTGCTCCTCGTGTTACAATTTCTATTGCGACCTTTGGAATACCTTCCCCATGGCAAGAAAATAAGTTTGCTGCTCACCGTACTCTTGCTTTGGGGCTTTGCATTTTTGGCAGGATTATCGGCATCTATTGTACGTGCCTGTACCATGTTTAGCTTTGTAGCCTACGCACTGTACCTAAACAGGCCAAGTAACACCTTCAATATTCTGGCGCTATCTATGTTCTTTATCCTTTTGTTCATTAATCCTAATTTATTATTTCAGGTCGGTTTTCAGATGAGTTATGCCGCTGTATTCGCCATAGTTTGGATTTATCCTTTATTGCAGAAATTATGGCATCCCAAATCCAAACCGTTGCGTTATGTATGGCAGCTTTTTTCGGTAAGCGTTGCTGCGCAGGTAGGCGTTTTACCAATTAGCCTGTTCTATTTTCATCAATTTCCTGGTCTTTTCTTTATTTCGAACCTGCTCATTATTCCCGCCTTGGGTATTATTTTAGGCACGGGGATTTTAGTCATCTTTCTATCGCTTATTAACCAACTACCAGCGCATCTTGCTTGGATTTTTAATGAAATGATTTCCTACATGAACACTATTGTTGCTTGGGTAGCAAGGCAAGAAGATTTTATTTTTAAGGATATTTCGTTTGATGGCCTCCAATTACTATTCTCATACTTCCTGATTGTTGCACTGATCTTCCTATTGGAACAATTGAATTACAAACGCTTGACATTCTTTCTAGCAAGCTTGTTGAGTCTTCAATCTTATACTTTATATAAGGCGTATACATCATCCAAAAAATCGGAGGTTTTGATACTACATCAAACTAAGAATACCATTATTGTAGAAAGAAACGGCTCAGAAGCCACTGTGTATACTAGCCACTATAATGCTGCTGAAAACCCGGTTACCGATATAAAAGTCGGTGAAGGAATAGCAACAGTGCGACATGATACCATAGCGAATAGCTTTTTGGCTCAAGGAAAATCGTTCTTGGTTTTAGACAGTTTAGGCATTTATCCGACAGAAAAAGAAGTTCAAACGGTTTTACTTACCCAATCGCCAAAAATCAATTTGGACAGATTCATTACCATTACAAAACCTACGCAAATTATTGCTGATGGAAGTAACTATACCAGTTATATAAAACGATGGAAAGCTACCTGCCTAAAAAGAAAAATCCCTTTCCACTATACGGGTGAGAAGGGATTCTATGTTTTCAACAGTGAAGATTAATGTACTTTTCCCATTAATTTTTTAATCAGAGGCGACGCTACCAATACAAGAACACCCGCAACCATAGCGTATTTTGCGATCAATTCAAATCCGTCTGTATATACAGTAAGGGTCTCAAAACCTCCAACATTTTTATCCGTGCTTTCTATCGCCAATTGCTTCCCAATAAAACCGACCACTTGAAACGCAAAAGAGGAAGATAAAAACCAAACACCCATCATAAAGGCTACAATACGTTTGGGTGACAAATCCGTGATTTTTGAAAGGCCAACAGGAGACATGAACAACTCCCCTACGGACAATAATAAATACATTAGCAACAAGTAGGCAAAGGGTACTAGGCCATTAGAATCTGCGCTATTTGCACTAATTGCAAGGACGTAAAAACTAATCCCGGCGAAAAGTAGCCCCATACCAAACTTATAAGGTGTTCTGGGGTTCAAGTTCTTTTTACTTAGGTACGTCCACATCAAAGAAATTGGAATAGCCAAAATAATAATAAACATGGAGTTCAAGGAGTTTGTCTGTGCGGCTGACATAAATGTTAAATCCACATTTCTTGCAGCAAATAAAGTAATCACACTACCCGATAACTCGTGGAATCCCCAGAAAATGGTCATAAAAAAGGTGATAAGAACAGCCACAAAAAGCTTTTTACGCTCCTCTAGAGTTGCCTTAATCATAATATTGCCCAAGTATAACAAGATTGCTATTGCGATTCCCTTAAAAATAATATTCACAATATTTTGATCTCCTAAAAATGTTCCTTCAGCTCCCAAAGACTTATATGCAGAGAGCAAATAAGCAATAACCGGCGCAGCAAGTACAGCTAAAATAGGAATTAAAACACCCTGCTTTACACCCCAAACTTTCTTACCCATCACTTCTTCGCTGGGTGGCAAACCTCTATCACCAAAAACATTATTGCGAATGCCGCTCCAAAACACAATCAAGCCAGTAAGCATTCCTATACCTGCCAAGCCAAAACCATAGTGCCAGCCATAAGCGTAGGCTAACCATCCACAGAGCAGTGGCGCTATCCAACCTCCGATATTAATCCCCATGTAAAAAATAGTGAAACCTGAGTCTTTCTTAGGATCACCTTCGGGGTACAGTGTACCAACAAAAGTTGAGATATTCGGTTTAAAGAAACCATTACCCACTATAATCAATGCCAGTGCTAAAAAGA
>CAZUIE010000010.1:33186-43257 GCA_964620945.1 uncultured Maribacter sp. | reverse complement strand
ATATTCGGTTTAAAGAAACCATTACCCACTATAATCAATGCCAGTGCTAAAAAGAACGCCATGTTGTTTTCAATAGCCAAGACAAAATGACCTATAGCCATTAATATCCCTCCCAAGAAAATTGAATTTCGCATTCCCAAAATCTTGTCTGAAATCTGTCCTCCAATTACGGTAGATGCGTATACCAAGGAACCATAGGAAGCATATACCGCTGCGGTGGCAAAATCCCGATCTACCAGGGCCTCAAAAATCACATCGACCATGTAAAGGGTCAACAAAGCACGCATACCATAGAAACTAAAGCGTTCCCAAAGTTCTGCAAAGAACAAATAGAACAATCCTACAGGATGTCCAAGAATTTCTTTTTGAGGTGCTTGCTTCATTTCTGTCATAATATATTGGTTTTAGCTGGTAAAAAGGTTTTTACAGTTTAGCCTTCACAAAATCTGTCATTTTATTATAAAGGTGAATACGCGTATTACCACCATATATACCATGGTTTTTATCCGGATAGATGGCCCAGTCAAACTGTTTGTTGGCTTGCACTAAGGCCTCCACCATGCGCATGGTATTTTGCACATGAACATTATCATCTCCAGAACCATGAACCAACAAGTAATCTCCTTGAAGTAATTGCGGATAATTAAAAGGAGAATTATCGTCATATCCGCTCGGATTTTCCTCTGGTGTACGCATAAAACGTTCCGTATAAATAGTATCATAAAAACGCCAAGAAGTTACCGGTGCCACTGCAATAGCCATTTCAAAAACATCGTTACCTTTTAATAAACAGTTGGTAGACATATGACCTCCAAAGCTCCATCCCCAAATTCCTGTGCGTGCTTCGTCTATATAGTCCAGTTCACTTAATTTTTTAGCGGCGGCTATCTGATCCTCGGTCTCATATTTTACTAAATTAAGGTAGGTGACTTTTTTGAAATCATTTCCTTTAAAACCAGTTCCTCTTCCATCTACACAAGCAACGATATAGCCTTTAGAAACCAAGGATTGGTGCCAGTAGTCATTACCACCCATCCAACTATTGGATACATTTTGCGAACCGGGACCACTGTACTGGTACATAAACAAGGGATATTTTTTAGATGGGTCAAAATCCGCAGGTTTTATTGTGTACATATTTAAATTGTTCCCGTTAATGCTGATCGTAGCAAACTCCTTAGGGCTAATCTCATACCCTTCCAACTTTGTAGACAATGCCGTATTGTCCAATATATCCTTTACTTTTTTGCCGGTAAGCGCCCTATGCAAAGTGTACACGGGAGGTGTTGTGGCACTTGAGAAATTATTTATAAAATAGGTGAAATCTGCGCTGAAACTAGCCGAATTATGACCTTCCTTAACAGCTAAAGTCTTTTTTTTCTTTCCGTTGCTCTCTACGCTATACACGCCACGGTTTATGCTACCGTTTTCGGTAGATTGGTAATAAATCCTATCCTCGTTCTGGTCATAGCCATAATACTTGGTTACTTCCCAGTCACCCTTTGTTACTTGGTTCATCAATGTCCCATCAGCATTGTACAAGTAAATATGGTTCCAGCCATCATTCTCGCTTGTCCAGATAAAACTGTCATCGGCCAAAAAGGTTAGATTATCATGGATATCTACATAGGCCTTATCCGTTTCTTCGAGCAACAGGGTTACATTTCCTGTCTTCATATCTACCAAATGAAATTTTAACTGGTTCTGATGCCTGTTCAAGGTCTGAACGCTCAAGGAGTTTTTATCGTTCATCCATTTTATTCTAGGAATATAATACGCATCGCCCAAGTTTACTTTAGTTATTTCACTACTTTCTACATCATAGGTATGCAAACTCACTAGAGCATTGTCCTCACCGGCCTTTGGGTATTTAAATACATGCTGACTAGGATATTTATCGGTTCCGTAAACATCCATAGAAAACTCTGGCACGTTGGATTCGTCAAATCGTAAAAAAGCAATGATAGTGCCGTCTGCGTTCCACTCAAAAGCCCTTACAAACGAAAATTCTTCTTCATATACCCAATCCGTTACCCCGTTTATAATTTTATTTTTTGCACCGTCTTGCGTTACTTGTGTGGTCTGTCCATTATTCAAATCCATCAAATACAAATTATTGTCCCGTACATAGGCAACTTTCGTGTTATCTGGAGAAAGGGTTGGCTCTTGTATTTTAGCATCGGTTATTTTTACGAGTTTTTTTGAAGCAATGTCGTATACGTAGAAAATGCCCAAGGTAGACCTCCTGAAAATAGATTCTACCTGAGTTGCCAGTAATAATTTGGTTTCATCTTCACTAAAGCTATAGGACGAAAAATTCTCTAAACCAGCTACATCGCCTGTAGATACAATAGTTTCTACTTTTTCTAACGTACTATAATCATAAAGGTCCACCGAAACTAAACCACGGTTTGCATCCTTGTTTAAAACGGTATATTGTTTTCCGTTTTTCATGGATCGCAAAACGTCCATACCCTTAGTAATAAATTCACCAGTATAAATATCGTTAACAGAAATCTGCTTTTTCTGAGCGGTAAGCAATGGGTTGAAACAAAGCGCTGTAACTAAGAAAAGGTATATGATACGCATAAAAAGAAACATTTGGTTCTAGCTATCAAGTTTACCACTATTTCTGTAAAAAACCTTGAAATACGAGGAAAAAGACGCTCATTTGAAGACCGGGTGTCGGCGTTTACATTCTAGTCAATATCATTATCTTTACATTATCTTTTTCCAAGATAACTAAACAATCTTCAGTAATTGCCCTGTATACCGATGAACAAACATAGAAACAAAACTACATGAATACCCCAATAGCTGGTTTTTCAAAACTATCTAAGGCAGAAAAAATAGCCTGGCTCACAAGCCATTACACTAAGGACCCAGAGACATCCAAGCAACTTATGGCAACATACTGGAACCAAGACCATACGTTACAACAACTGCATGATGAGTTCATAGAAAATACCATCACTAATTTATATATGCCTTTGGGTATTGCCCCAAATTTTTTGATTAACGATACTTCATATGCCATTCCTATGGCCATAGAAGAAAGCTCAGTGGTTGCAGCAGCAAGTAAGGCGGCAAAATTTTGGCTGGAAAGAGGCGGGTTTACGGCAACCGTATTGGGAATGGAAAAAGTAGGTCAGGTACATTTTATATTTCAGGGAGATTTCAAAAAACTTGACTGCTTCTTCAAGTCGATAAAGGATAAACTATATAAAGATAGCGAACACTTGACCGATAGCATGGTTAATCGTGGCGGTGGCATCTCTTCCATTGAACTACGGGACAAAACAAAGGATTTAGCCAACTATTACCAACTGCACTGCACATTTGAAACCAAGGATGCTATGGGCGCCAACTTCATAAATAGTTGTTTGGAACAATTTGCAACGACATTAAAGGCGGAAGCATTAAGCTATGAAGCTTTTACAGAAAATGAAAAGCAGATAGAAGTGGTGATGAGCATTTTATCCAACTATGTTCCCAATTGCTTGGTAACCGCATCGGTAAGCTGTCCAATAGAAGAGCTGACACTATCCACAGATATTTCACCTCAACTGTTCGCAGAGAAAATGATACGGGCCGTTGCCATCGCCAAAACAGAACCTTACCGCGCCGTAACCCATAACAAAGGAATTATGAACGGTATTGATGCCGTAGTGCTCGCAACTGGCAACGACTTTAGGGCCATTGAGGCAGGCGTACATGCTTACGCTGCCAGAAATGGGAGCTATAGCAGTCTTACCCATGCAGAAATCAAGGACGGAATTTTTAAATTTTGGATTGAACTACCCTTGGCATTGGGAACGGTTGGCGGCTTAACAAAGTTGCACCCCTTGGTAAAACTTAATCTGGAGATATTACAAAATCCATCGGCAAAAGAGTTGATGCAAATCATCGCTGTTGCGGGACTGGCTCAAAACTTTGCTGCAGTAAGTTCCTTGGTGACTACAGGAATACAAAAAGGCCATATGAAAATGCATTTATTGAATATGCTAAACCAATTAAATGCCACCACCGCTGAAAAGGATCTACTGATAACGCATTTTAAAACCAATACGGTAACCCATAGGAATGTTGAAAAGGCTCTTTACCAATTGAGAAACCCATCATGACAGATTACTTTTACAGCAATGGAAAATTATTACTTTCTGGGGAGTATGCCATTTTAGATGGTGCGGAAGGATGGGCCATTCCTACCAAATTTGGACAAAGTTTAGAGATAACCCCTTTACCCTCAGGCAGCCTTCTATGGAAAAGTTTTGATGCCGATAAAAGCGTTTGGTTTCATGGGAGTTACGATATAGCAGAATTTAGGCAATTGTCCTCATCCGATGCGGCTATTTCCAAGACTTTGATGCACATTTTAAAACAGGTAAGAGTACTACGACCAAAGTTCCTGAACAGCTCCGATGGATGTGTTGTAGAGACCAAGCTCACTTTTAGCAGGAATTGGGGACTAGGAACTTCGTCAACCTTGATAAACAACATAGCACAATGGGCAAAAATTGACCCGTACGAGCTGCTAAAAAAAACTTTTGGAGGTAGTGGTTATGATATTGCATGCGCCCAACACCAGCATCCTATTATTTTTAAAATTAAAAATTCAAAAGTAACGATTAAGGAGGTAAATCCGGTTCTATCCTTTTCTGACCAACTGTATTTCGTGTATCTCAACCAGAAGAAAAACAGTAGGGAAGCCATATCCACCTATAGAGAACAGTCAATTGACAAACCAAAATTCACTGCTAAAATATCGGAGATTACCAATTCCCTGGTTGCAGCAAACACTTTACAGGAATTTGAAACACTTTTAAACCTTCATGAGGAACTACTTTCCAATGCCTTGAATGTTCCCACCATAAAAGAACAGTTGTTTCCCGATTATAAAGGATGTATTAAAAGCTTAGGAGGTTGGGGAGGCGATTTTGTATTGGTAACTGCAAGGGAAAACACGTTGGATTATTTCACAAGAAAAGGATATACTACCATTATTTCCTATTCGGATATGATTCTATAACAGAAAAACCACTTTTAAGGAATAGAAACTTCTAAAGGATTTACTTTGGAGTTGAATAAAAAAAAGCCTCCACTAGTGGAGGCTTTTTTTTTAAATTATGCGAGGGCTAATAAAATGTAGCCCTTTTGTCCTCTATTTCGGCACCTTCTTTTAATGCGTTATAAACCGCAGTAGTAGCCCTATTAGCGGAGTTGTTTTTTAAGGTATTTGCATAGGTGCTATAGTTGTCCAATTTTGGAGCCTCTGTTCTATTGGTTAGCTCTATCATGAATACGCCCGTATTACCCTCCAATAATCCGGAAGTTTCACCTGTTGCCATACCATAAGCCGTACCAACTACCATTGGTTCGCTTCCAGCCCCTGGAATAGTCGGAGATTTTACGGTTAAGGCAGACGCCGTAGAAACAGAAACATTGTTATCCTTTGCAAAAGTATCCATAGCCTTACCCTCGCTAGCCGCAATAATCTGTGCCGCTTTACGTTCTTTTCTTAAAATTGGAAGTACAGTCGTAGACGCATCTTCAGGTGCCATTACTCCTTCTTTGTACTTACCTGAAACCTGAGCAACTGCATACCCGTTGTTTATATTGAACCGTTTTATATCACCCAGTTTAGTGTCCTCGTTAAATGCCCACTGGACAACATTACGCTGCAATCCCAGACCTGGCAAGTTTTCATCCAATTCCTTTATGCTGTTTACCGGCCTTACAAAATACTCATTGCTACTAGCAATTTTAGAGAATTCATCTTGATTGGCAATAGTTTCCATCTCAAACTTCGTTGCCTTTGTAAACAACGCATTGGTAGTTTCCTCTGAAGCAACAACCTCTCTAGAAAGTGTTGCTAATTGCACCACATCCTCTTTATCATCTACCTTAATGATGTGGAAACCAAAATCGGTTTGTACCAATCCTATCTCGCCAACAGGGTTGGAAAAAATAAAATCATTGAACTCGGTTGCCAAACTTCCTTGCTGAAAATAGCCTAAATCACCGCCTTGTGGAGCAGAAGGTCCATCCGAATTATCCCTGGCAAACGCCGTAAACTCATCTACATTGTTCTTTACTTCAACAAAAAGCTCATTCGCTTTTGCTTCAGCCTCTTCCTTGGTTCGTTTAATCTCAGGATTGGCACGGGTAGCTCCCTCATAAGTGATTAAAATATGGCTAGATTTTACGGAACCATTCGGCTTTCTGTTCATCATCTTGGTAACCTTGTAGGAACCACCATCCTTATAAGGTCCATAGAAGTCACCAACCTGTAAACTCATTAGTGTATCCGCAACGCTTGATGGCAACTCTTTTTTGGCTTTGTATACCGTATCAAACTGCACATCTGAGTACCTGCTTAAGAACGCGGCCATATCGGTAGTACTCTTAAAACCTTTAATAGTATCGTTACGATCTGTTTGTTCATTGTATTCTACAGTATCGTCCAATAATTTGGTAATTGAAGCCTTTACCGCTTGGTCATCCGCCTCTGATGGCTTTTCCTCAAAATATACAAACTGTATGTCTCTTGCCTTTTCTTGCTTATAATCCTCCTTATGTTTTTTTATATAATCGGCAATCTCTGCCTTGCTAATGGTTATCGTGCTATCAGGTATACTGCTGTACGGGACTCGCACATATTTAATATCCATTTTTTCGGTAGCCAGTTTATAATCCAATTCACCTTCCATTAAAGTAGCACCAAGCCCCGCTTTCACCAAGTTAAAATACGTTTGCTCCTTGGCCATTTGTACGATTTGTTCCTCGGTCTGTAACCAGGCCTCGTATTGGGGAGGATTATTTACTTTCCAGTCCATCACTGTTTGTTTAAACAAATTTGGATCAAAAACGCCATTTGCATCTTGAAACTGCGGATTCTGACCGTAACCTGCCGTTTCCAGAAAATCGACAATTTGATCTTGTTCAATACCGATACCTAAATCGCCAAATTGGGCGCCAAGAATACTATTGCGAACCTCCTGGTCCCAAACCTGATTCATCACCTGCAAAGAAGAGGTAGTTGGTCCCATTCTTCTTGAAGCGACCTCAACCTTTTGCCTAAAATCGTCTATTGAAAGATCATTGCCATTAATTTCGGCAACGGAAGACCCTATTTTACCACCAGCTCCAAATTCGCTACTGGTAAAAACACCGGAAATTACAAATGCAAACAAGGCCAGACCAATAATCAAGATCAAAACCGTAGTACGTTTTCTTATATTTTCTAAAACTGCCATGCTATGGTATACTAAAAATTAGGTGGCGAAATTACCATTTTTAATTGAAATAATAAAAACTAAAAACAGGGGAAATATGAGCGCTAAAAGCAATTAGTCCAACGGTAACAATTCTACGGCAACAAGGTCTATCTTGGTGCTTGATACTTCAATGATGGTAAACTTAAAATTATCTATCTGAATTTCGGCCTCCTTGTCGGGAATCTCTCCCAATTGATGCACTAACATCCCGCCCAAAGTCTCGTACTCATCCGAGGAAACTAAATTGAGCTTATAATTCTCGTTAATATAATCGACTTCCAAGCGAGCCGAAAATAAGAAGTGCGTTTCATCGATCTGTTCTTCTCTTAAGTCGGTACTATCATGCTCGTCCTCTATTTCACCAAAAAGCTCCTCTACAATATCCTCTACCGTCATAAGACCGGATGTACCACCATATTCGTCCAATACTACGGCAATACTTTTCCTTTTCTTTATCAGCACATTTAAAATATCCTGAATAAGCATGGTCTCCGGAACGAATTCTACCGGAAGAAGAATACTTTTTATGGTCTTTGGTTTTTTAAACAACTCATAGGAATGCACGTACCCAATAACATTATCTACCGTATCCTTAAAAATCAGGATTTTAGAATACCCAGTTTCGGTAAAGAGTTTTGCCAAATTCTTGGGGGTTTCATGCAATTCTACAGCCATAATCTCGGTTCTTGGAACCATTACCTCCCTAGCTTTTACGGCTGCAAATTCCAAGGCATTCTGAAATATCTGTATTTCCGAATCTACCTCATCCTCCTCTTCTACCGTCTCCATTTGCTCGGTAATATAATCCCCCAATTCTATTTTACTAAAAGCTAGCTGTACATCGTCTCCAGGGGTACGGAACACATATTTTAATATAAAATCGGACACCCCAATGATGAATTCAGATATCAAAGAAAATATAATGTAGAAAATATACGCCGGGATAGCCAACAGTCTTAATAAGCTATTCGCATAGATCTGAAATAGCACCTTTGGAAGAAATTCCGCCGTAACAAGAATGACCACTGTAGATATAATGGTCTGTGACAGCAATGCAAAATCAGTTAATAGTAGTCTTAAAAACGTACTTTCGGGTGCTAGTCCAGAAAACCAGTTCATCAATAGCTCCCCCATAAAGAGCCCATAAATTACCAACGCAATATTATTGCCAATGAGCATAGTGGCAATAAACTTAGAAGGTTTTTTGGTAAGCCTGGTAAGTACTTTGGCTAAAATTCCTTCCTGCTTTTTTTCAATTTCTATATGAATTTTATTTGCCGATACGAATGCAATTTCCATTCCCGAGAAAAAAGCGGAAAAAAAAAGGGAAAAAATAATAATGATGATATCTGGCTCCACTATTGGTTTTCGTTATCCTTGTTTCGTTGCTCAAATTTTTTGCGATAACTTCTCCTGAATAAAAACATGCCAATAGATACGACAGCGAAAAATATAAAAATATACGCCATAGACCGATCTGTATTCCAATCTGAAAAACTACGGTAAATCGAAAAAATAGCTACAATAATGTATAAGTATTCGGTATATCTTAAAATCTTAATCATCCTTTTCTTCTTTTATAAGCATTAACCCAAATGTTTTGTGCGCATTCATTACACTAAGGTCCTTTTTTATATCCATTCCCTTGCCGTCCATTATGGTACCATCTTCCGGGTTGGTAAATTTAAACTTTTCTTGGGTGAATGCCCATTCGTTGGTTCGGTCATAGTACAACTGTGGCGTTTCTAATTTTTTACCATCGTCAGATTTAATTATTACATTTCCTCTCAAATCCACAACCCCGGTAATGGAATAGAAAATACCATGATCCGCCTCTATAGTAGTCCGTTCATTTTTTTCGTTAAAAATTTCGACCAACAAACCCTCGGGAAACGTTTGATGTGGAAAATTCAGATTTTCAAAATCCTTCCGAACCGGTCCCGAAAGCACTGCTACCACTTTTGATGAACCTACGTCCTCAGAAGTTATTTTTTCCGGTATTTCAGTATAGGTAAGCACAAAATCATGTGCAATTCCCTGTGGCACAACAGCTTTAATTGCTTCCTCGCCAACACGTTTATAACCATCTTGACAAGAAAAAAGCATTGCCGCGACACATACCACGGCAATGCTTTTAAAAATATCTAAAAAAGATTGTATCATCTTACAGGTTAGGAACCTTTACGCTTCCGCCTACCCAACAAGAAAATGTAACCGTTTTACCAGCCATACCCGAACTAAAGATCATCTCTTTACTCGGTGCTTTGGCCGAATAACTTGCAACTGCTTTATTAGCAGATGATCTTATAGAAGGATCCACCCTACCCGCTTTGGCAGCCATATCCGCAGCCTTCCAATACATGGCACGTTTATCAAAAGGAGTTGTTCCACAACCGTTGGCACTGGATGCATATAGGTTCGCAATTAAAAGATATGCCCTACCATTAGATGGGTTTGCATCTATTGCCTTTTGTGCATAACGTCTAGCAGAAGATTTACTTCCCTTTCTTTTATTAATAGATGCTACCTTCATGGCAATTTTAGATTTTTTAACCGCGTCCGTTTCCAAACTTAAAGCCTTATCAAAATCCTCCATTGCACCGTTGGTATCGTTACCCTTCATTTTCAGCGTACCTAAATAAACAAAGATATCTGCAGACGGATCTAAGTTCTTCTGTGCTTCTACCAATTTCACGAACATATCATCATCGGTACATTCTTTGTTGAACATTCTAGAAACCGCACTCTTAACCCATTTTACATCACCTTTTCTTGCCTCAAAATTCTTCTCGTA
>CAZUIE010000010.1:29068-33086 GCA_964620945.1 uncultured Maribacter sp. | reverse complement strand
CCGTACATCTGCTCGTTGTCGATCATTTTTTCATCGGTCATCAACATCGCTTTATCGATATCCGTTTCGGCTACACTTGTTTTGGATGCGTAGTATTGAAGTCTGCTATCATACACATCTAACAACATTTGAACAAAAGCTGCTTTTTCGCCAGCAGCTGCTTTTTCTATTTTCTGCTTTAGAATTCGCTCACCATAGAAATATGTGGCATAATTTAATTTAGGACATGTCTCGTAAACCATTTTCCATGGTTCATAAGCCGCATCGTAGTTTTTAACTTTTGCATGCTCCGAAAAAATGGAGAGATTGGTCATACATTCAGGGTTTTGTGCCTGTGCATTACTTACCCCCATCATTCCTAGGAACATAATTGCCGTGAAGTAAATTTTCATTTTCATCTTGTTAAGTTTAAAGTGGTTAATGTACTAAATATTTTTTAGTTTATTCTTCTCTTTTGGAACCATCGATCGTTTAATGAAAGTCCTATATTGATTTTCAAATAACTTTCCTCTACCAAATTGGCCCTTGTTGTTCCTCTTTTTCCTAATTCAAAACCTAAATTAAGATTGGATAAGTTTCGAGCCAGTGGTAGTCCAACTCCAAAAGTTATGCCAAAGTTATTTATATCTACGTCGCTAACCACCATTCCGGTCTTATCCAAACGTAGCCCGGCTCTATAGGTAACGCGGTTTAAGTAACTAGAAAACGAGCCACTGTCCGGTGTAATAAATCCACCAAAAGCAAAGGAACTAGCGTCCTTATAAACAATGTTCTGCACCCCTAAAAAAGCGTTTTCAAAATCACTTAAGCCTTGAAAACTGTACTCGCCGCCAATAAACCATTTTTGATCTTCTCCCAAACCTAAACCTATTGTAGTGGTAGTAGGTATTTTAAACTCCGTATTTCTTAGGTTTTGAGCCTCTAAATCTACATTTATCTCTTCTATGGACCCGCCTGTGCTTATGGAAAAAGAACCTATTCTTCTTTCGTTCTCAGACACCAAATTGCCCTGTGTATTTACTCTTAGCGAGGTATGCAGGGTATGTTTATCGCTAATTTTTGGTGTATAATTTATTGCATAATTAAAATCAAAACCGTTAATGTTTGAATTTTTTCTGTCAAAAGACCCAAATTGTACATTTTCCACCTGCTGTAAGCGTTCGCTATCTATGGTTCCAAAGTTGTAGTTCACCGTAGCCCCGATACTCACATTTTTTATAATCTCATATCCTATTGAATAATATACCCTATTCAATCCGCCTTGGCCATTGAAAATATTGGTTAACGGCTCCGAACCACCTGATTGCTCATCGACAAAATTATAACCTACCGCAGTATAAGGCATAATCCCAAATCCCATACCTATCCTATTTCCTACACTAAAACCAAGCGACAGGTAATCAAGGTTGGTTACGGCACTGCGCTCTTCGGAAGTAAAATCCCTAAAACGGTATTGCTTATTGGAAATTCCTGCTGTATACACAACCAAACCTTTTCTTTCGTTCCCCCAACTGTTTAAACCCAATTGCGCATAAGCGGCCGGGTTTCTTAGGTTAAGGTGAATGCTGTCGGCATAGATCGCTATGCCTCCCATCATTTGGTTTTCAACGGTTCCTGCACTTCTTAAATCACCAATACCGAAAAAAGAATAAGGAGAAGCGGTTCCTTCTTGGGCGTGCAAACCCATGGTGGCGATGCACACAATTGCAACTACAATTTTTCTGATCATTTAATGCTTATTGTATTCTAGCAAATAATTAAGCCCCTTAAGGAGGAATTTGGAATCCGCAAAGATGGTATTTTTTAGTCGTTTAGACAAAAAATGACTGTCACCCCCTGTTAAAATAACTGTTAAATGTTCAAATCGGTGTTGGTATTGTGAAATAACTCCTTCTAGTTCATAAATCACGCCATGGTACACTCCACTATGCATACAGCTATTTGTAGCGTTTCCAATAAAATCTAATGGTTCCTCTTTCTCCAACAAAGGAAGTTTTGCCGTTTGGTTATGCATGGCTTTATACCTCATATTGATACCAGGCGAAATAGCACCGCCCAAATACTCATTAAAATCATTTACAACATCATACGTAATGCAGGTCCCAGCATCTATAACCAAAGTATTTCCTCCTGGATTATGATAAAAAGCAGCTGTAGCTAGGGCAATCCTATCAATACCTAAGGTTTGAGGACTTGCATAACTATTTTTAAAAGGAATTTTTGAATTTTGTGAAGCTACATGCACCTTACAGAAGAGGGACAACACTTCAAATGCCTTTTCGTCCAACTCTCCTACCGAGGCTATGATAGCCCGCCTGATGGCCGGGAATGTCCCAAAAATTGACTTTACCTTTTCTAAAAAAGCGGATACTTCAAAAAACTCATCGAACAGTAACTCGTTCTTTTTAAAAACTGCAAATTTGATGTAAGTGTTTCCTATGTCTACTACTAAATTCATATTTCAAAGATATTAAACCGATTGTGGTTTTAGTTTAGGAATAATCCACAAATATCCCATACAGGCAAGGAAAATGACTAAGAACCACCAACGACTTATTTCTATCGATAGGACTTTTTTAACATCCACATTTTTTGTTTTGTCAAAAAATCGACTGTTATCACGCATCATATTTGCACCTATGACCGATTTCCAATAGATGGAATCCATTACATAAAAATTACTTACCACGCTTGTATCGTTAACCAAACGAAGTGAGTGCCAACCATAATCAGCAGGATAGGTCTTACCTTGCCACCTATCTTCGAGGACTGCACTTTTCACAAGTGGAATGTCGTATTCTGCATCCAAATTAACCTCTGGTTTTTCTTCTTCCGTCAGTAACGAAAATGAATTCGGCTCATCTTTAAATGAGAATACGTTTGATGTTTCAAATGCCCCATTTACTTCTTTACCTCTAGCGCTTGCCACAATAATTCGAGTCCAAATGTTGGCATACGCATCCGTTTTTCCATCCAATACCAGTTGATAGGTATTGCTCAAAAGGCTTGTGCCAAACCGTCCTTTACCAACAACAAAAGTATACGAATACTCTTCCAAAGCTATTGAGGCAGGATCTGCATTTGGAAATTTGAATGGATATTTTTCCAGTACAATGTTTTCCACTTTTATATTCTTTTCCCTTAAATCCCTTTCAACGCTGAGCTGAACCATTTCGTTAGACCCCCTAAATAAGTTTTCATTGGGCTGTACAAAAAGCCCTATGCCTGCGTCTTTTATCAATTTTAAAAGGACCTCCTTGTTGTTTTTGGACAATCCTAAGTAAGTGTCCGCATCGAAAATTAATAAGTCAAAATCCTTTAGAACATTTTCTCGGAAACCATAAATAGGATTTCTTGTCGTATTAAAATACTCAAACTTGTACTTTCCTTTGGTAATTTGACTGCGTACTACCAATTCATGACCTTCTTCTGCTAGAAAGTTTTTTAGATACTTGGTTTCAAACGAAGGAAATCGGTTACTAATAAAAATTCGTAATGTTTCCTTATCCAATACTTCTACCGGAAGTGGGTTTGAAAACAAAACAGCACCTGTACTGTCTTTCTCGATAAGCTGAAACACAAACCTTCCTTTTGTCTTGACATTGCTTTTCAACGCAAAGCCTTGCTGCATATCAGCCTTTAAAACGACAGAATCAACACCTTGTCCTCCATTTGTTCCCAGTACCAAACGGTTTCCGGAAATTGGTTCATTATATAAACCACTGACCACCAAGCTCTCCCCAATTCGTAGTTTATCTTCGTACTTTAATTTCACTATGCCTTTGGGAACAGTTCCTTGAAGATACGTAGTGGATACATTATCTAATTGCCAAAAATCATAGGAGGCCAGCCCATTTCCCAAAACAACAATTTCATTAATAGAATCCAAAGCTTTAGAAAAATGCATCCCTGGATGATATCGTATGATTGGAATTGATTTTTCCTTGCCTATTATGCTATCCAATTGAGATACCCTATAATTTTTGGTAAGAAGTATGGCTTTACCAGAAACCTCGGT
>CAZUIE010000010.1:24364-28968 GCA_964620945.1 uncultured Maribacter sp. | reverse complement strand
TTGCCATGTTTGTTTGTTCGGATTCTGAAAGCCATTTTAGACCTTGTAAGGTTTTTAGATAGTTGCCGGGTTCGGCGATTGCGAACACGGCAAGTTCGTCTCCAGCTGCTTTTAAAACGACTTTATTTTCCTTTGATAAGGCTTCATTTGTAGATAGCACCAATGCCAAAAGCTCCAAGGCAGCCTTCATATTGGGATACGCTTCCTCGGTTTTCAACTCCTCCGTCTTACTAAATCCACTTACATCCTTTAGTTCTCCGCTTAAACGTTTATCCTCCTTTATCGGTGGGGGATCAAATCCGATGCGATGCACATAAATACGAGCACTATTTTTTATTTCCTGAATCAACTTCAAGGCTTTGTACTGATAGGGAAGTGATTTTTCGGGTTCATAAAGTCTTAAATAGAGTTCTGCGTCCCACATTTCGGCCATGGCATTCTTTAACATACGTTTCAAGGATTTAGCGAACAGGGTTGATGCCTCAGGGTCTCCGTGATTGTGAACATATGCTTCCAATGGATCTTCTTCCGAATCTCCTGCGTCCATCTGCTCTTCACCATGGTCATGGTCGTGGTCGTCATCCACAACTAAATTATGCTCATTGCTACCATCATGATTATGGGAATATTCATCCAACATATCTTCTTGTGTAGTGGTCTCACCTATTCCTTTTGGGGCTGTAGGTGCTTCAGTTTCATCGCCCATAAACTTGCCATATTTTATCCTTAGGGCTTTCTGGTCAAATCCTAGTTCATTACTTCTAAAATTGAAATCCTTCTTCTTTACCGTTGGTCTTTCCGAAATCAATTTTTCTGTATCGATAATCAGTTGACGCTGACTTCTAAAATAATCCGGCATCAAATCTGCTCCCATGGTACCTTCTACGGCAAATGCATCTTTCACTGTATCCTTAATAGCCGAGAAATACGTCTCGGTACGGGAAATATTGGCCTTGGGTTCCTTGTTGTCTTTTACTTCTACATAAAAATAAAGCTCGTCACCAGGTTCCATGCCTAGACTTCTTAAATCTATCTTCTTTTGAAGTGTTGCGGACTTGGATAATTTTTGAAACGGCGTATCAAAAGCGAGGCGTTCCTCCCTAAACTTTACCGACTCTCCCGTTCCCTTACTCACGGTAGCAATTATAGCCACATCGGCAATACCATAATCATCTGTTATTGAACTAGAAAAGGTAAACTCCTGTGAAGCGTCCGCCTCAAACGAAGAGAATTGTTGCAAGCCGTCCATATCTATCTCAGCAGCTTCATCCTTATACACATTAAAACTATAAAGTTCGGACAGGTATTCGTTTTGTAACGAATCTATAAACTTGAAGGTGTAAAAACCAGAGTTACCTGCCTTAAAACGATTCGTATATACCTCATTATTTAATAACATATCAACTTCATCAGTTCCGAACTGAAAGACTGCTTTTTCTATAGGTTGATTAAAACTGATTCCCCAGGTCACGGAAGACCCTTCCAATACTCTTACATTCATATCTGAAGTTACCGATGCCGACATGCCCGTATATGAGGGATAGCGTATCGTAATTTTTTGACTGGTTACCACTGGGGGAACTACCGCTAAAGAAAGCGTATCCAAAGGCTGAAATAATATCGCGTTTTTTTGTGACACTTTAGATTCTGTTCTAACAGTATTGCTAATAAGGCCCGAATAATGAAGTAGCACTCCAAGACCCATACAGCTTAAAGCGATGACCAAACTCTTAACAATGTTATGTTCTAATTGTATCTTGTTCTTACTAGCAGGTAAGGTTTCGGCTATACGAAATTGTTGAATTTTTGCAAGCAGACTCAATTCTTCCATATCTGCAATTAACAATGACGTACTATTTTCCAGTTCCTTTACTGTGTTGTCCAAATAATTACAGACCTCTTTTTTTCCAAATTTCCATGGTTTTAACCACAAGACATAAAGGATACATATCACTAAAAACGATACACAAGAAATCCAAATGTTCCTTGAAATAAAATATACCAGTAGGCCAAAACCAATAGCTACCAAGCCGATTTCCGCCATTCGTAACAGGCGCCACCTCAGAAGCGTATTTTGTATAATTTGTTTGGCTGTAATCATTGTTTTCTAAATTTGGCCAATACCCTTTCCGCCACCAAAACCAGTAGTGCGGCTACCCAAAACCAATTCACCATACTTTGTTGTTGCTCTTTAGCATCCATATCCACTAAATCTGTTGATTCCGGTATAAATTCCTGTGCCGGCAGTGTTCTTTTATCCAAAGAACTAATTGCCTCTTCCAATTTAGGGGCAGTTATTACGATTTGTAATAGATCCTCCGTCAAACGCTCATTTAACACATGGTCAATGGTAAGACGTTGCGTTACATAAAATAGATTCTTTTTACCTGATTTCTCGATGCTATTAGTTGCGAGACTATCTGCCTGATACTGCAATACCTTCCCTTCTATTTTTGGAGGTGCACTCCTCTTTAACCAAACCGTTAAATCATAAGCGGTTTCAGATAACGGATTTGTACCAGTTACCTCCTCCAATACCAAATGGTGTTGGGAATAATCTGCAACCGCCTTAAAAGCAGCGGCAAAAAATAATTTCTCTTTCAAAAATTCAACATCATAACTTATACCAATGCGTAAGGTGTCTTTCGGGTTTATTGGAATAGTCTTAACGACCTCATTTTGTTTTATTGAAATACTATCTTCAGAATTATAGGTAATTTCGTCCTTTGAAATAAACGTATTCTGAATATCGGTATAGCTTGCATCACTTTTTATAGTATGCACCACTGCACCATCTTCAGTAGCAGTAGCACCTATAAGGCTGTCTGTCAAGTCAACCTCATCCATTACTATCCAAAATACAGTTGCAGGAATAACCGGACGTATCCCACGAATACCTGCAATACGTGCTTTTGAGAAAACCACGATACTATCAGATTCCAAATTTGTCAACTCCTGCGCCAATTGCCAATAGTTTGGTGCCTCTTCTCGTAGATTTTCACTGTCCATAGTCGGAAAATCGTTAGCCAACAATCGTATGGGAACTCCAGGAGCTTCGTTCAAAAAAGTATCCATTTGACCACTATGTATTAAAGAAGGCTCAACAAGATAGGTTAATGGAACATTTTTGTTTTGTGTTTGCAACACGGGTTCTGCCATGGCTAAAACCAAGAATGCCAACAAGAGCATTCGCAAAAACAACAATAGCAATTCGTTTAGCTTTATTTGTCTGGTCTGCTTGGTTTCCTGCTCGGTCAAATAACGAACACTACCTACCTTTACGGTCTTTACATCGCCCTTGTTCAATAAATGAATCGCTAACGGCACTAGTATTGACAGTAGTCCCCAGAGGTATGTTGGCTGTAGAAAACTCATATTAACCAAGCCGAATCCTCTCTTTTAAAAACAACTGTAGCGCTTCATCCAAAGGAGTGTCGCATCTAAAGAGTTCAAAACCTATCCCATTGGACAAAAAAGTATTTTTAATCGTTTCCAGATTTACTTTCATAGCTGCTTTATAGGACTCCTTGGCTTTTTTTGCATCTACCTTTACGCGTTTTCCAGTTTCTAAATCTTCGAAAACGGTGGCTCCTGTGTAATTAAAATCCAATTCATTAGTACCCATTACCTGAAGCACGGCCACTTCATTTCTAGCGGTTTTTAACTCGGTTATCCATTGGGTAAGTTCATTTTGATTTTCATGCATATCGGTAACAACGAACAATAGTTCCTTTTGATTCCGTTGATGAATTTTGGTAAGGTCGTTTCTATCATTAGGCCAACTACCCTTATTTTTAATAGCAATCAATTTGTTTAAAAAACGGTTGAAATGCTGTTTGTGTGTTGTTGGATGTAGCATTTGTAACTGTGTATCGTTTAGACCAAAGAGTCCTATTTTATCCCCTTGCTGTTGCGCTAAATATCCAAGCGACGCTACTAAAACTCGAACATAATCCATTTTTGACAAGCCCTCTTCCTCATGCAACATAGAGCTACTGGCGTCTAAAATGAACTTCACGGCCACATGGGTATCAATTTCGGATTCTTTGATATAATATCTACCGGAACGGGCCAACATTTTCCAATCCAACAAACGCATGTCGTCACCGGATTGATAGCTTCTATACTGGCTGAACTCCAAACCAGGACCTACCCTTCTACTCACATGCGAACCCGCTAAAAATTCATCAACAATCACGCGCGAAATGAGCGATAGGCCAGAAACGCTATTGATAATCTTTGGTTCTAGAAGTTGCCTGTAATCCTGTTTCACTTTCTTATAGTTTTGGATTTAGGGCTACTTGTTCTATTAGGTTTTGAGTCACCGTATCTGAGGTAATACCTTCCGCCTCTGCTCTAAAATTGACTATAATCCGATGTCGCAATACGGGAAAGGCTACTTTTTTCACATCTTCCAAGGTTACTGAAAAACGTCCTGCCTGTAAAGCTCTGGCTTTTGCCGTTAGAATCATCGCTTGTCCTGCTCTTGGTCCTGCTCCCCAACTTACCCAGTCGTTCACATTACTATTGTTGGTCGTTTCGGGTCTCGTAGCTCTTACAATTCTATTTACATATCCTATCAGTTCATCACTAATAGGCACATC
>CAZUIE010000010.1:6424-24264 GCA_964620945.1 uncultured Maribacter sp. | reverse complement strand
TAGCTCTTACAATTCTATTTACATATCCTATCAGTTCATCACTAATAGGCACATCTCGCACCAATTTCTGTAACGCTATAATATCGGCACCATCTAACACCTTTTCTATAGACACTTTTTTAGAACCTGTCGTACGTTGTAAAATAGATGCCTCTTCCTGTTCGGATGGATATCCAATTTTAATATAAAACAGAAAGCGGTCTTGTTGGGCTTCCGGCAAGGGAAAGGTTCCCGACTGCTCTATTGGATTTTGGGTAGCCAGAATAAAAAATGGCCTGTCCATAGGATAGGTCTGTCCAGAGTAGGTCACCTCAAATTCCTGCATGGCTTCCAATAACGCCGCCTGTGTTTTAGGCGGTGTCCTATTAATTTCATCTGCCAAGATGATATTTGCGAATATGGGACCCTTATTAAATTTAAAGAATTTTTTACCCGTAGTATGGTCCTCCTCCAAAATTTCTGTACCGACGATATCCGATGGCATTAAATCTGGGGTAAACTGTATTCTAGAAAATTTTAATTCTATGGCTTGTGCTATTGTTTTTATGAGGAGGGTTTTAGCTAATCCCGGAACACCTTCTAAAAGGGCATGGCCGCCCGCCAAAAAAGTAATCAATAATTGTTCTACCGTCTCTTCTTGACCTACGATTACTTTTGCTATTTCCTGTTTTAACACTCCCAACTTCTTAGTAAGTGCCGTTATTTCCTTTTCCGCCGTTAGCAGCTTTTCATCCATATACTTCATTTATGAGGTTAATGCGTACATCACGATATTTACCCCAAACCGTGTGTTGTCTATTTTATACCAGCGTTTGTTCCTAAAATCATAATCCCACTCGCAGCCATAATCCTTATTACTGTACAATACGCCAATTCTGCCATTGACTTCTATTGCCTTTAGATACTCGTGCACCAAATCATCTCCCCAACCATTTAACTCTTGGGATGTAGTTGGTGGTCCGTCTTCAAAATTAAAAAAGATGGAATAGATTTCGTGATCATTGGGTATTTTCTGAAGTGCTTCCGCACCAAACAACTCATCCATCTGACGTTCAAAGGACTTTGCAAAAAGTCCGTCTATATCATGATTGCAATCGTCAACAAAAACAAAACCCCCGTTTTCTACATATTTTTTAAAGTTCTCTTTTTCCTTTTTGGTAAACTGTACCAATTTGTGACCTGAGAGGTAGCAGAACGGACTCTTAAAAATAGCATCGTTTGCAAGCGATACAATATTCTCTAAGGTATCTACTTTTAAGGTCGTGTACTCAACCAAAGAATTGAGCAAATTAGAAGGCATACGCTGATCTACATCCCAATCACCGGATTCATATTGCAACCTTGTAAAGAAAAAAGCGTTGTTCAATGAACTATGTTCTAATTGATTATAATGAAAAACTGGTTGCAACGAAAAAGTTACAACCAGTATGTTTTTATTTTTGATGCGTTATACCGCATCTGACAAACTAGTGAAGGTAAAATCGCGAATCTTCATATACGGAATCAAATTTCCATCAATTCGCACTTGCTTTCCAAGTGTTTCTAAATTATTCAACATGATAATTGGACTTTCATTAAAACGGAAATTTTTAACGGGGTATTTTATTTGTCCGTTTTCAATATAAAACGTTCCATCTCTTGTTAATCCCGTATAAAGCAAGGTTTGTGGATCAACTGATCTTATGTACCATAAACGGGTCACCAAAATCCCTTTTTTGGTACTCTTTATTAAATCCTCTAAGGAAGCATCACCACCGCCCATGATTAGGTTACTGGGAAAGGGAACAGGGGCCACTCCTTTTTCTTGTGCCCAAAAGCGATCATAAACTAAATTTTTAACTACTCCGTTTTCAATCCATGATGTTTTTTCCAATGGTTGTCCAGCACCATTCCAAGTTCCTGTAGGCACTTCCGGATGTAAGGGGTCTGACCAGAGATTAACCCGCTCATCTACAATTTTTTCTCCAATTTTTGTACCACCACCTTCTTTAGACATAAAGCTACGGCCTTCATCCGCAGTTCTCGCGCTAAAAGACCTACTCATATTACGAATTAGATCACCGGCAGCGGCGGGCTCTAAGATTACGGTATATTTTCCAGGCTCTATTGCTTTAGCTTCCCTAGATAGTACTGCCTTGTCTATAGCGATATTTGATGCTTCAGCCGAGTCGAACTTCGTAATATCATTGTAGTCTCTTGTGACCCAACCCGAGCCGGTCCCATCATTACTTCGCATCGTCACGGTAAATTCTACATTCGTAGCTTTATTGTAAGCAAAAAGTCCTTTGGAATTCATCATGGCACTAAAGCCATAAGAATCATCCAAAAATCCTGCTGCGGTAACATCTTTGGCCTTTGCGGGCACAATACTACTGTTGGCCACTTCTGCCCTGTAATCAGGGGTAATTTTAGCCGTTGCGTCCACATAGTTAATAGCCTCATCATACACCTGTGGCCCTAAAGGCTCCATAAATTCTGAGTTTTCTGGAGAAAGTTTGGCCAATTCCTCGGCGCGTTTAACTACTTTTTCTAGCGATGCATCGTCAAATTCATCAATAGTAGCCGTTCCCGATTTTTTCCCAAAGCTGGATTGCACCACCAAACTCTGGTTAGACTGGTGACCAGCCGTTGAAACCGAATTACGTGCATACCGTATGTTTCCGCTCTCACTTCCGCTTAAATTTACCTCGCAGATATCTGCCGTGGAAAAGCTCAGTGCTTTTTCCATTATTTTTTTAGCTTCTTGTTCTGTATATATTGCCATTGTCTTTTCTTTTGAGTTGTATCGTTTAAATAGAACGACCTGTATTGATTACATTGATGTCATTAAATCGAGTCGTTGAACTACCATGTGATACTGCACTTACCTGTGAAGGCTGACCTTTCCCATCAAAGAAAGAACCGAACATTCGATAATCTCCCTCATCACAAATCTTAGCACATGAATTCCAAAACTCCTGTGTATTGGACTGGTATGCCACATCGTTCAACATACCAACAATCTCTCCATTCTTTATCTCGTAAAAAACAGTTCCCCCAAATTGGAAATTGTACCGCTGCTGGTCAATAGAATACGATCCTCTTCCGGCTATATAAATTCCTTTTTCTACATCCTTGATCATATCGGCAATGGAATATTTTTCTTTACCTGGTTCCAACGACACATTGGGCATACGTTGAAACTGTACATCGTTCCAACTTTGTGCATAACAGCATCCATGAGATTCGTTCTGACCAATAATATTTACTTGATCTCTAATCGCTTGATAATTCACTAAGGTACCATTGCGCACCAAATCCCATTCTTTACATTTTACACCCTCATCATCATAACCAACAGCGCCTAAGCTGCCTTCTTGTGTTTTATCGGCTACCAGGTTTACCAGTTTACTTCCGTAATTAAAATCTCCTGACTTCCATTTATCTAAAGTTGCGAAACTTGTTCCAGCATAATTGGCCTCATAACCAAGTACCCTATCCAATTCTAAAGGATGCCCTACAGATTCGTGAATGGTAAGTCCTAAATGATTAGGTTCCAGCACCAAATCATATTTCCCCGCATCTACTGATTTTGCCGTAAGCATTTCATTGGCTTGTTTGGCGGCCTGTATGGCGTCTTCAACGATATCATAGCTCTTTTTGTATAAGGTAATGCCGGCTGGGCCTTCTAATTTTTCCGAGGCTAAACCGTCCATATACTCATATCCCATTCCCATTGGTGCACTCATTGCTTGGCGAGTCTTAAAGGTTCCTGTTCCACGATCAATGGCAGTTACCCCAAATGTAGGCCATATACGATGTACGTCTTGGTCAATATAAGATCCGTCTGTTGAAGCAAAGTACTTTTGCTCGTTTACCATAAAAAGTGCCGAGTTTACAAAATTGGCACCATTATCCATTGCAGCGGCATTTGCACCTAATAGCAAGTCTACCTTCTCCGAGACAGGAACTTCCTTAAAATCCTTTTTAATGGGTGTTTTCCAAGAAACCTCACCATGCGCCGATACCGGAGCTAATTTTACAGGCTCGGTCTGGAATTTTGAATTGGCTTTTGCAATAGCTACTGCTTGCATGGTTGCATTTTTAATCCCATCCTCGGTTACACTATTCGTTGAAGCGAAGCCCCATGTACCATTGGCAATTACACGAATTCCAATCCCAAAAGATTCTGTATTCTGAACACGTTGTACTTTATCTTCCCTAGTAAATACGTATTGGTTAAGATAACGACCTATTCGGGCATCTGCATAGGTAGCTCCCATAGATTTTGCCGTATTCAAGGCAACATCAGCCATTCGTTTTTTTACGAGCACATCCATCCCGGGCTCTAAAAGCGCCTCTGCATGAATATTGTTCCCCATCATAGTAGTTGGCAACAACAGTGAAGCCGCGCCCATTCCGGATAATTGAACAAAATTTCTTCTTTTCATTTAGTGTTTGAATTATATCTGTGAAATTCCAAGCATTGTTTGTTATTCAGTCAACCGGAATATTACAGAAGAGTTAAGTCAGTTTAGAACTATGCTTTTACATAATTCGTTCTCTTTTTTATTGAATTTCCTAAAATACAGTTTTCTACCCTTTACCTATATAAACTTTTAGATTTTATTAAGAAGAATTTATGATAATAGTCATCAAAAACCAGTGAAATGGCACAGCTACAAGCTTTTCGAAATAGTTTTCAAATTAGGTGCGTTACAGCTTATTGAAATACAACTACTTATATTTAAAATTACCCCAGAAGTAAATCTTATTACGGTTTTTTTAAGATTTAGTTGGTATATCCTAATTTTGAAATTATATTTGCAGCCGCTTATAGCGATATGGTGCCTTAGCTCAGTTGGTAGAGCAATGGACTGAAAATCCATGTGTCCCTGGTTCGATTCCTGGAGGCACCACATAAAATCCTTACTTTTTGGTAAGGATTTTTTTGTTTTAAGAGAGTTTCAAAAATATAAATCTCATTACGAACTAAAAAAGCGAGTTGTATCTCTTAAGAATAATCCAACTTCAATAATTTTAGAAATAAGTAAACTCTGCTATTCTTCCCAAATTCGTTTCACAGCACGCTCACTAAAATCACTTACTTCAAGCGACTTATCAGATGTGTTCAGAAATTCCAGCGTAGTGTAAGCATCTCTTGGAAAAATCTGATTGGTCATCACATACTGTCCTTGGTTTACAAACAGTTCTATGGAAGACGCATCTAATAAGATGCGGACTTCAATAGCACCTTCAGGTAAGTTATCGATTGGCATTTCCTGAACACCGGTTGCGAAATTATCCTTAAAGCTGGTCAGTCCAGAGTTTCTTCTGTCAAAATTTAGTACTTTATTTTTTCCATCCATAGCAATGGCTAGGCTATCCTTACCTTCATTTTTTAAACTCAAAACAAAATTCCTAGTGGTGGTCGCGAAGCGAATTTCGGATTGATTATTCGTAGTAAGGCTTACCTGATAGGCTTCACCATAAGGAACCAAAATATCTTTAGTTGCCACGCTGGAATCTACCAACGATTCAAACTTAGAAAGCGGATAATTAAACAACTCATATTGTCCATTGATTTTACTTAACGACAAAGCTCTAGGAATGGTAGAGGCGCTACGCCATCTTTCGGTAGGGGTATCACGGGCATAATCCCAATTGCTCATCCAACCTATAAAAATGCGTTCCTTATTTGGCGTATTGTTATAGGTGACTCCTGCGTAATTATCCCTTCCTAAATCAACCCACTTGTTCTCCGCCTGTTCCGACGTAAAGGATTTGCCATCAAAATCTCCAATAAAATACTGCGTGCCATTTCCTCCGTTCGGTGCACCCGGATTTATACTGATCAAAAGTACCCATTTCACCTCATCGGTTCCGTCTACTTGCAAGAGAAACAAATCTGGGCATTCCCAAACACCACCATGCGCTCCTTGGTTTTTTCCAAATTCGCTTACCCGTTCCCATTTTTTTAAATTAGCCGAATTCCATATTTGTAAATGGTCCCCTGCTACCACAAGCATGGTCCATAACTCCTCCTTCTCGTTCCAAATAACTTTAGGGTCCCTAAAATCCCTTATTCCTGGATTACCTATTACCGGGTTGCCTTCGTACTTTGTCCAGCTATCGCCGTTATCCAAACTATAAGCGATACCTTGAGTCTGGAAATCGGTTCTTCCGGCTTTCTCACCCTCCATATTGTGATAGGTAAAGATAGCGACCAAAGGAGGATTATCCGTAGAACCAAAACCCGAGGTATTATCGATATCGACAACAGCACTTCCAGAAAATATATCCCCGTTTTCATCTGGATAAAGGGCGATAGGCTTATGTTCCCAGTGTAGCATATCTTTACTCACGGCATGGCCCCAATGCATAGGTCCCCAAACAATATCCTCCGGATAATGTTGGTAAAATAGATGGTAAACACCGTTGTGGTATACGAGACCATTAGGATCGTTCATCCAATTTTCTTCGGGGGAAAAATGAAATTGAGGTCTGTATGGTTCTGTGTAATACGATGTATCCGTTTTTTCGGCCACAACTTCCTTTTTCGCTTCCTTCTCTTTACAAGAAAAAACCAGTACGGCTAGTGCCATTAAAAACAAATTTTTGCTGCGTGTTTCCATATCTTAAGTATTTTTTGGCTTTTAGTCCCAACCTGATGCCTTACTAAAATAGTACCTTTATGGTCATTAAATAGGCTTCCATGCGATTTCTTTTTATTTCCTTTTTTCTTCTTCAGCTGCATACTGGCGTTTTAGGGCAGACCAAACTGGACAAAACATTGCAACGGTTTAATTCTGCATCGGTACCTTATATTCTACCCGAAGACATCATAGATTCAAGTTCCTATATACTTCTAGACACCCGTAAAAAGGAAGAGTATCATGTAAGTCATCTGAAGGATGCTATTTGGGTAGGCGACAAAGCTTTTGACCCAAGCGTCGTACTAGAAAATATTCCCGACAAAGAAAAACCCATTGTAGTCTATTGCTCCATTGGCGTTCGTTCCGAGGATATTGGAGAAAAACTACTAGCCTTAGGCTATACCAATGTTCAAAACCTATATGGTGGTATATTTGAATGGAAAAATAAGGATAAAACAATCTACAATCTAAAAGAGCAACCTACGGACAGTGTCCATGCCTTTAGCAAACACTGGGGGAAATTACTCACTAAAGGAATTAAGGTTTATTAGAGGGTAGTCGATGGTTTTGTAAAAAGTAATAGTAAAAATAACAAATAAACATTGGGAATACTTAACACTAAGAAAACGGAAACAGATAAAAAGACCATTGATTTTACCTTGGCAAAATCTAATAACTTACTTCTAATCTTTACCAGAAATCCGGAATTAGGGAAATGTAAAACACGTTTGGCGGCGAAAGTGGGCGATGAGGCTGCCTTAGCTATTTATAAATTCTTACTGAATCATACCGTAGAAATAACTGGAAGTTTATACGCGAAAAAAGCAGTCTATTATTCCGAGGAAATCTGGGAGGATGATATTTGGGACAACAAAACGTTTGATAAAAGACTCCAACAAGGAACTGACCTCGGCGCACGCATGGCGAATGCTTTTTTAGAGGGCTTTCAACAGGATTATGAAAAAATCATTGTTATAGGAAGTGATATGCACGACCTATCACAAGAAGACTTAGAGAAAGCTTTTAAAGCCTTGGACACCAACGATTTTGTAATAGGCCCTGCCATAGATGGCGGGTATTATCTGCTAGGTATGAAGCGTTTTAAACCCGAAGTATTTAAAAATAAGGATTGGGGAACAGCATCAGTACTACAAAGCACTTTGGCTGACCTTAAAGGGGAAAAAGTAGCCCTTTTAGACCCTAAAAACGATGTAGACCACTATGAGGACATTAAAGAAAATGACGCCTTTACGCCTTATTTAGGACATATCTAGATTTATTTGGAACGTTGTTATTTTTAGATAACTAATTAATATGAAAAGAAACTATGAAACCAATGGCATTCATTTTAGTTATACTATTGATTGGCTGCAAAAGCGAAACAAAAGCTGAAAACAAAATTGACCCATCGGTTTCTGAATTATGGGATAGCTACACCGTATCAAATCCTGAATTCAAAAAAGAAAAGTTACCTGAAGCCTTCTATTTTCATAACAATAGGGAAGATGCAAACAGGTTGGCCAAATTGATTCTAAACGGTAAAAAACAGGCGGGTTCCAATCTCTATTTATTCTACGAACAAGCCAATGCAGACCTTCCAAAAATCGGAACAAAAAATATCGTGACCGATTTCGATGGCAAAGCAGTAGCCATTATAGAGACCGAACAAGTAGATACCATCCCCTTTCACCAAGTTTCCGAAGTGTATGCAGCTATGGATATGGGAACTTCCATAGAACCACTCGAAAAATGGAAAAAAGCGCATTGGGCGTTTTTTGCACCTGCGATAGCAGAAAATGGAGGCCAACCATCCGAAAACATGCTCATTGTTTGTGAACAGTTTAGAACCATCTGGCCTAAAAAATAGTGCTTTCTACACTACTTAGAATTCATGAAGATTTTGGATTATTTAAGGAGGTCTGCGTATATTTATCGTTTCTCAGAACTTAATTTCTCAGCACATTATATACATATACCATTAAGAATATGACAAAAAAACAAGTAGAGGAATCTGTAGCCTACCTCATAAGCAAAGGTTTTGATCGGCCCGAAATAGGAATCGTATTGGGCACAGGACTAGGTAAGTTGGTAGACGAGATTGAAAACCCAATTGAGGCGCATTACAATCATATCCCATTTTTTCCTTTGGCAACCGTTGAATTCCATGCCGGAAAACTAGTTTTCGGAACCATAGAAGGTAAAAAAGTTGTAGTAATGCAAGGACGGTTTCACTTATATGAAGGCTATGATTTTCTAGACATTACCTATCCTATTCGCGTAATGCACCTATTAGGAATCACAAAACTATTTATTTCCAATGCCGCGGGTGCCATCAATCTTGATTACAAAAAGGGGGATATGATGTTGATTGAAGATCATATCAACATGCAGGGAGGTTCACCATTAGCATTTAAAAATGTAGCAGAATTCGGGGAACGCTTTGCAGATATGTCCGAACCTTATGATGTTTCCATGCGTCACAAATTAGAAGAAATAGCAACCAAACATGGTATTTCCTTACAAAAAGGGGTTTATGTATCGGTTGTAGGACCTCAACTAGAAACAAAAGCAGAGTACCGTATGTTAAAAATACTTGGTGCCGATGCGGTAGGCATGAGTACCGTACCCGAAGTCATCGTTGCCAATCATTTAGGATTGCCTATTGTGGCGGTATCCGTGTTAACAGATGAATGTGATCCCGATAATCTTAAACAGGTAGATATCGCTGAAATCATAGCGATTGCAGAAAAAACAGAACCTAAAATGGTAAAACTTTTCCAAGAATTAATAAAGCAGCTGTAAGTTTCTTAGCACCAATCCTACTACTCTGGAAGCCCTACGTAGATCAATGAACAATAAAAAACCCCGGATAAGCATTATCATTCCTGCACTTAATGAGGAAGAGTACATTAAAAAAGTACTCACGAGCATTGAAACAAATGCCACATCCGAATGTATTCATGAAATATTGGTTATTGATGGGGGAAGTTCCGATACTACCAGTGTTGTAGCTGAATCTTTTGGGGCAACAGTAATTTTATCTGAACGTGGAAGGGCAAAACAAATGAATCTTGGTGCAAAGATAGCAACTGGGAATCTGCTTTATTTTTTACATGTAGATACGATACCGCCCAAAGGTTTCGACTCCCAAATTAGTGCCGCGTTTTTAAACGGAAATAAAGCAGGTTGCTTTCGACTACAATTTGATAGTAACCATCCTGTGCTCGGCTTTTTTGCTTGGTGTACGCGCATCAATCACCAGATTTGTAGAGGTGGCGACCAGTCACTCTTCATTTCAAAAAAACTTTTTCGCAAAGCAGGGGGCTTCAATGCTCGCTACACCATTTATGAGGACAACGAATTTATAGGTAGAATTTATAAGTTGGCAAACTTCACCATACTCCCCAATACTGTAAAGACATCGGCAAGAAGGTATCAGAACAAGGGAGTGTTTACTTTACAATATCACTTTGGGATAGTACATCTGAAGCATTATTTGGGAGCGGGACCAGCATCACTTTACAGTTACTACAAACAGCATATTGCTATGTAAACCAGACGCTAACCAATTTCTCGATATACTATGCTCCATTTTGGCGGACAGGCAACGCCTTTTTCACGGCGCCTCTAGCACTGACACTCAAACGAACTACATTTAGTCTGACTCAAAATCTAACAACACTCCTTCCCCAATCCATTTGGCAAGTGCCTGTCGATTATCAGGATCTAAAATACGGCGTTGGTCCTTGCTGTTTTTAATATTGCCAATTTCTATATAGGCCACGGCGGGGTGGGTTTTCCGAACCATATAAAGTTCTGTCCGATCACCCAACGTACCATCGTAGGTTCTGTAGGGCTGGTATTTTTTGTATTTATTTTGAAATGTCTTGTGAATGTTTTTCGCTAATTTTTTCCCGTTCTTACTCTTCTCGTGATGATAAAAGAAAACATCGATATTCTGACCCACACTACGGCTATCTACATGGGTAACGATAAGTCGCTGGTACTTCCCCTTGTTTTTTTTGTAGAGACTATTTACGATATCAACACGTTGTTTTAAACGGGCTACTTGATTCAAGGGTATGGTTTTATCAGGATATGCTACTTCGTCCCTATCTATTTCTAAAATTCTATCGTCCCGTATTCCGTCGTTCTCATCCCGGATAATAATATATACCGTAGCACCATGTGACAATAGTTCCTTTGCCAAACGCAAGGTGATGTCGTACGCATATTCATCTTCGGCAATTTCGTTTTTTGCATATACTGCCATAGCCCCTGGGTCAGGGCCACCATGCCCGGAGACCAGATAATACACATTTCCCTTTAAGCGCTCGCTTTTTTCAACGACCATTTTATGTTTTTCACCAAAAATGTTAAATGCTTCGCTCTTTATTTCTTCAACTTTTTTGGATGCAACTTGAAGGGAATCTACGACTGGAACACTATCGATAACACTTGGGATACTGTAGGCACGCCCTTCGTACAAATGAACACTATCCCTTAGATGACTTATATTGAGGCCGATGAACGCATCGTAATACGTATACGGACTCATATTATTCTTACGCAATAAAGAAAGAATTCCATCTCCTTTTTCCGCAACCACGGTTTTTAAAGAAACTTGGGCAAGACCAGAAAAGCTGGTAAAAAACAGGAGCGAGATACAAATAGTTAAATGTTTGATCATACTTTTCAAATAAAAACAAATTCTATGCCGAAACTGGAAACCATGAATTAAACTCACTTAGCGTTGTCCATATTGGCGTAATCTTCAACTATAGCCTTAGTTATGAGTTGCGGTAATGCGGATTGTACAGAACCAACTTGTATTCCTTCTTCAGGCACTCCGTTTATATCCATAATCGTTACGGTTGGGATTAAATTTTTTGCTAAAAAGATGTTAGGTTCATCAGTGAATGGAGAAACTCCATGTCCGGTTTTCACTTTTCCTATGGCATTCTTTTTAAAGATTTCCCTAAAACTTTCCGCCAATCTTTGCCCATCTATGCTATTAATATAATGGTACATAGCAATTGAAATTCTATTTTTAGCCAATTTTGAATCCCTTATCAGCAATACGCGCTGATAGGAGCCATTATTTTTTAAGTAATTTTTATTAACAATACTCGTAAGTTCCCCAAAATTTGCTACGGTATTTTCTACTTCGGTCAATGTGCTATCCCTTGATGCGGAAGTAGTATTCTGATTCAATACATAGATCCTTGCTCCCCGCTCCATTAAGTCCTTGGATAGTTTCAATATAAAAGTATCCAGACTATTTTCCCCCGTATTATTAGGTGCCTCACCCTTATAAATCAAATGATAAACAGTGTTGTTTAGGGTGGAGTCCCGCTGTTTCATTTGTACCAATTCTGTATCAAAAAGAGGCTGCTCTTCCTCCTTATCCAATTGTATGAACGTACCCATGTTTTTAAAAGAATCTGGCGCATACGGTAATACGTATTTACGACCTGCAACCAGTTCACTTGCACCTTTTATTGCATCTTTGTTCAATTCTAAAAAATCAACATAATAGTTTACCGGATGAATCCCGGATTTTCGTAGGATTGAAAAAATACCATCGCCATTCTGGGCCACAACAGTATCTAATTTTGTTTGACTCAGTAAAACGTTGTAACTACATAAAATGCTTAAAAAAAACAGGGTGTTTATTTTCATGTGGATAGTATCGCAATAGCTCGGCAAATATTGTTAAAAATATTGACCAATTCCAAGGACAATTCCGTTAGCCCTTTCTTTTGTCACACCATAACTGTAATCTATCCGAAATAAGGCATAAAAATGAGCTTATACATCAAACGAAAACCTACTCCCGGATAAGCAAGAGACCAATGCGAATGGCCCGGTCGAACCCTAACAACATGACAAAAAAAGAATCGAATTTTACTCCTTAAACGATTTGTAATGGCTTTCTATAACCTCTTGTGCAGGTTTATTTTGTGGGGTAAATCGATTATCGGCACTACCGCCCGATTTTTCGTGCTGTATAAACCATTTCCAAACAAAACCACCTTGAAACCAATCCTCTGACCAGAATTCTTGAAAAATAGCTTTTTTGGCATTAACTTGTGCCTGCAGATTAATGCCTTCCTCGGTCCGATCTACCAACCATGGTTTTTTTGCCGTGAAATCCATACTGCGGTAACCAAACTCAGTAAACAACACTTTTCTATCATTTGCACTAGCTACTTCTATGATTTTAGTTTTCCAAGGCTGCCAGCCTTTTCTAAGCTCTTCTACTGTTGGCGTTTTTGCTTCAGATAAAGGAAAATAGGCATCTATCCCTATGTAATCCAGTTCTTTCCAGAAAGGCGTTCGTTTGTACTCGTCCCAGTTTGCAGCGTATGTGAGTTTACCCCTGTATACTTTTCTGATTTTTACAATAAGTCGCTCCCAATATTCCGGCCTATTCTCTACAAATTTTTCCAACTCGGTGCCAATACATAAAATAGGTACCTTGGTCTCTTCTGCCAATTGTGCATAAGACAGGATAAAACGATCATAGGAGTTTTCCAACTGCTCCCATTGGGTTTCGTTCTGCATGGTAATGGTGCCCGTAAATTCACCTTTCCATACCCAAATCTGCGGTTTGAGCATGACCGTTATGCCATTTTTCTTCAATAGTTCTATATACTGCTTGGCTCCTTTTTTTGTTTCCCCGAACCACTGCCTATCCGTATCAAAAATAATTTCCGGATTCCCTACATCCCGCATAAAACCAAAAGGCATTACTGCTGCACTATTTGCATTGACCTTCAGCACTTCGGCCACTTCAGATTGCACCACTTCTTCTCTAGACGCTACAAAACTTACCCCATTTATTTTCTGCTGGGCTTTACCCGAACAACAAAACTGTAAACAGCATATGAAAACAAGTGCTAGCTTTTTCATGGAAGTTACTTAAGACTTCTAAATTAGGGATTTTCCAAGTTATTATATGAGCATCGCTTAAAAAATACCCTCGTAAGCCTAATTGGTTATTTGACTAGGCCTCGTACGATTACCGTTAACATATTTGGTATACAGCACTTAAAGATTCAAGGCATTGGTGAATTGGTGTTTATTTTATTAGCAACTAATTAATTTACCGAGTTCAAGGTCCAATCGTAGGGGTAATAAGTCACCTTGCTATCTTCTGGAAGTTTTTCTGTTCTGTAGGTGTTAATATAGTCTACTAAGCTAGCACCGGACTTTGTAAAATCTTCAGTATACCACTGAAATATTTGGGAAATTTGAACCTCCTTTTTGTCTATTCTAATGAAATTATCGTCATTAAGTGCCTTTACCGTTTGCTTTTGCAGTTGTGCATCTAAAGTGGCTGGCTTATAGGCAGTATTAATTAATGGCGGACAACCCAATCCAGCGCAGACCAATACAAAATGAAACCGAGACTCTTTAGGAAAATTAGCACGAAGCACTTTATTTTCTATATCGTTGAGTGTGATATTCTCACCACCGACCTCATGTGTTATCTTATCAAAAAAACCAGGTATACTTAAAGGAGATTTTAAAGGATAGTTGTTTACTACCCCATGGATTACCAAAATATTATAGGTGTTGATCCAAAATGCTTGGTAGTTAGCGGCATCTGTTTCCGCTATACGGATCTCCTTTGCAGCTGCAACTAGTGCATTTAACCTATCTGGGCTATTTTTTATTGTAGCATAATCTACGCGACCGTATTGTACTGTATTTTTAAGGAAGTTGTCCGTGTTGGAAAAGAATTCTTTTAAATCTTGACCTATACTACGCTGTATAGGCAACACAAGTGCCAATAATATGAGAACGCCTAGTCTACTTTTCATTCCTGCTGGTATAATTTCATTGGTGTTTTGCCTTAAGTCGAAACATTTTGTTTAACCCTACAATACCACATCCTTTTTAAGATTTGATTAAGCCTTGCCTAATTCTAATCTTTATTTTTTATCTATAGCACAAATATGGAAACCCATAAACGAATAATTAGGCAAATATCGATAGTACAAATATAACTATGCCACGAATTTAAAATTTATTTAAATTAAGCAGGAGTTGTTAAGTTAGTACCTTTAACAACGACACATCTATGAACAAAAGCATTTTATGAACCATATTGTTATTATTGGAAACGGTATATCCGGAGTTACATTGGCACGGCACGTAAGAAAGCTTTCCAACCATAAAATCACTCTCATTTCTGCCGAAACAGACTACTTCTTCTCCCGTACCGCACTCATGTATGTATATATGGGACATATGAAGTTTGAACATACCCAGCCTTACGAGAATTGGTTTTGGAAAAAGAATCGTATAGACTTGGTTAACGGATTTGTTAGCAAAGTGAAAACTTCCGACAAGAAAATTCTCTTAGCCAATGGTTCTGAAATTGCTTACGACAAACTAGTTATTGCAACGGGGTCTAAACCTAATAAGTTTGGCTGGCCCGGACAGGATTTGGAAGGTGTTCAAGGTCTGTATTCTAAACAGGACCTTGACAATCTAGAAAAAATTGCCCCAGACAAAGAAACTTGTAAAAGAGCAGTCATTATAGGGGGCGGACTCATAGGAATCGAAATGGCGGAAATGCTTCGATCAAGACAAATACCCGTCACCTTTTTAGTCCGGGAAAAAAGCTTTTGGAACGGCGTTTTGCCAGAAGGAGAATCGGCCTTGGTCAACGAGCATATTTTGGAACACCATATAGACTTAAGATTACACACCAATCTAGTGGAAATCCTATCGGATGAAAATGGAAGAGCCTGTGCAGTAACTACAGACAAAGGAGATACTATAGAATGTAACGTGGTGGGATTAACCGCAGGCGTTACGCCAAATATCGATTTTCTAAAATCTTCTGGAATAGAATTAGGTAGGGGTGTAAAAGTAAACCGACTCCTAGAAACCAGCGCAAAAGACGTGTACGCCATTGGGGACTGTGCGGAACAGCACGAGGCCATTGGCAACCGTAGACCTATAGAAGCGGTCTGGTATACAGGTCGCATGATGGGCGAGGCTCTAGCACAAACGCTCTGCGATAACCCTACAGAATATAACCCTGGACATTGGTTTAACTCGGCAAAATTTTTGGATATGGAATACCAAACCTACGGATGGGTGCTTAGTGAACAAAACAAAAAGGATTATGAGCAGCACTTTCACTGGCGACATGAGAAAGAAAAAATATGCATCACCATCGCTTACAACAAGGAATCCAAACTATTCTTGGGCATCAACACCTTTGGAATACGCATGCGGCATGAAATTTTTGACCGCTGGTTAACAGAACAGCGAAACGTAGACCATGTAATGGAACATCTAAAAGATGCCAATTTTGATCCAGAATTTTATACTCAGTATGAAAACGAAATTGTTACTGCATACAACAAAGCTCTTGGCGCCAATATCGCACCCAAGAAAAAAAGCTGGAAACGGATTTTTAGCAAGGTAAATTAAGTAGACTCTTTTAAAGATTCCCACCAGCGTGGGAATGAAAGAAAAATATATTTATGAAAACAATAAAAAACATTGGGCTTGCTATATTTTTAATCGGTCTAGCCATATTTACCGTGCTACCCGTTGTAGGTACGTACAAACTTAATGCTGAGACCTTTTCTGAATTTGCAGCATCCAAAGGTATCAAAAGCCAATTATTCGTTTCTGAAATAGAATCCAAAGTCGTTGGAAATTCCTTCGATGGTATGTTGGATTTTGCACCTATGGTTGTAGATGCACTAGAATCTGCAAACACAACACATCGTAAGAATAAGGAATACAAAAAAATAATTTACACCGGTCCGCATGATATGGCTGCGGAATTGGGTAAAAAATCAGGAATTGGATTTTTAGTTGAAAACAAAGGACTTATGTGGTTCTTAACTTTTGGATTGGGAATTATAGGTGCGCTGCTATTTATTCTTCCTAATGTGATTTTACTTGGACAAAAAGGGATTAAAAATGATGGTATTTACCACCAAAGCAGCACAAACCAAGGATGGATCGCCTGGATGGTATTTATCTTCTTGGTAAGCTTTTACCTGGTTTTGTATTTCCGTTCGGAATATGCCGTTAACTGGACTTATTTGGTAGACCCTATTAGCGAAGGTTTAAGTGGAAACCCTGCCGGGCATTGGTTTGTATATGGTTTTATGTATTGCACCGTAATGACGGTAATGGCCGTTCGGATGTACATCAAATACCGGCATAATATCTATCAAGTATTCCGTACCACATCCGTTCTGTTTTTTCAAATTGTTTTTGCGTTTCTGATTCCCGAAATCATGGTGCGCCTGCAAATGCCCTACTATGATTTTAAAAATGCATTTCCATTGGATTACGATTTCTTTTTTCAATGGAATTTAAAATCGCTCTTAGCAAGTGGAGGCATTGGGATGTTCATCCTATTTTGGGGCGTTTTACTCACCTTGGTCATCGTTCCCGTAATGGTCTATTTCTTTGGTAAACGATGGTACTGTTCCTGGGTCTGTGGCTGCGGTGGCTTGGCGGAAACCTTAGGTGACCCTTATAGACAACACTCTAGCAAATCGCTCTTTTCCTGGCAAGTAGAACGTTGGTTGGTTCATGGTGTTCTAGTCTTTGCAGTGGTCATGACCGGGATGACCCTATTTAGCTTCTTTACGGAAACAGGGACGGTTTTGGGGGTAAAAACTTCTAGCGTTCAAAATACCTACAGCCTTTTAATCGGAGCTGTATTCGCAGGTGTAATTGGAACTGGTTTTTATCCAATTTTTGGTAATAGGGTATGGTGCAGGTTCGGTTGTCCATTAGCGGCATACCTTGGTTTTGTACAACGGTTTAAATCACGCTTTAGAATAACTACCAATGGCGGCCAGTGTATCTCTTGTGGTAATTGTTCTACCTATTGCGAAATGGGAATAGATGTACGTGCCTATGCCCAAAAAGGCGAAAACATTGTTAGGTCTAGTTGTGTCGGATGCGGCGTATGTTCTGCTGTATGCCCAAGAGGGGTGTTAAAATTGGAGAATGGTCCGGAGAAGGGACGGATTAATCCAACGCAAGTACTTTTGGGTAATGATGTGGACTTGATGGAATTAATGAACGATAACTAGTTTTTAGACGTTAGTACTACATTGGATGTTTCATTTTAAAAACAGTCTTGGCTCTTGCTAATTAAAATGGGTCGGGAATGTGATACATAATTGTTAGTAATTATCAATAACTTCG
>CAZUIE010000010.1:0-6324 GCA_964620945.1 uncultured Maribacter sp. | reverse complement strand
ATTAAAATGGGTCGGGAATGTGATACATAATTGTTAGTAATTATCAATAACTTCGACCTATCAAAACAAAAACCGTGTTTCAAAAAATATATGTTCTCTTAGCCTTTGTATTTCTATCGGCCACGGTGTCCGAGGATAATACCTACGAGAAGTCTTATTACGAAAATGGCAACTTAAAATCGGAAGGTTGGTTACGATATAATATAAAAACCGGCTACTGGAAATTTTACCATGAAAACGGAAAAATAGCTTCCCAAGGCCATTACAAATATGGTAAAAAAGAAAAATACTGGTACTTTTATAACGAAAACAGAGTGCGTGTTCAAGAAGGATATTTTGCCGCTGGAGAAAAGATAAAATGGTGGCTTTTTTACGATAAGCAGGGCCGTATCAACCATAAATGCCAATTGAACAAAGGTGTTAAACATGGGTATTGTTTTAAGTATCTCGATAACGAATTGACTTCTGCTGAAAAATATAATAATGGGAAAAAAATCAAGGAATGGAGCGACTTTGGCTACTTTAAAAAGGAGAACTCCATTTCTGACGTAAAATAATGGCCAATATCAACGTAATAATTCCTGCATTTAACGAAGCAGATTCCATAAGTAAGGTTATAAACGAACTTCCCACAACAGTATCTAAAATTATTGTGGTAAACAATAATTCTACGGACAATACGGAACAAAATGCCGAGAATGCAGGAGCTACCGTTCTCACAGAAAATCGAAAAGGATATGGATATGCCTGTCTTAAAGGACTCGATTTCGTAGCCAAACAATCCAAAGCACCCGATATTATCGTATTTATCGATGGAGACTATTCTGACTATCCAGAGGAATTAGAAAAAGTGGTAGCTCCAATTATAGAGAAAGATATAGATTTTGTTGTTGGCGCCAGAACAAAATACCTTCGCGAGGAAGGTTCAATGACACCACAGCAAGTTTTTGGAAACTGGTTGGCTACATTTTTAATGCGTTTATTTTTTGGTGCAAAATTTACGGATTTAGGTCCTTTTAGAGCTATTAAATACGAAAAGCTCAAAGAATTGGAGATGGAGGACAAGACGTACGGATGGACAGTTGAGATGCAGTTGAAAGTTTTGCGTAAAAAAATGACATATACCGAAGTACCAGTACGTTACAAAAAAAGAATTGGTGTTTCTAAAGTGTCCGGTACCGTAAAAGGAAGTATATTTGCCGGCATAAAAATATTGGCTTGGATATTTAAATATAGTTTAAAATAATATGGCACTAACCATTGCTTACATCATCATCGCAGTTTACAGTATTTCATTACTACTGATTTTCTTTTATAGCCTCGCCCAGTTAAATCTATTGGTCAATTACCTAGGTCAAAAAAGACAAAATCAAACAGCACCCAAATACAACCTTCTGGACCCAAAAGAAATACCTTACGTCACTATACAGCTACCTGTATATAACGAGGAGTATGTTATGGAACGTCTTTTAGAGAATATTGCCAAAATAGAATACCCGAAGAGTAAATTGGAGATACAGGTTTTAGATGACTCTACAGATGCATCTGTTGTAGATACGGCTAAAAGTATTGCTGCGCTGCAGGGCACGGGATTAGATATTACCCATATCCGGAGAACCGACCGCTCTGGATTTAAAGCGGGCGCATTAAAAGAAGGTCTAGAAATCGCAAAAGGTGACTTTATAGCCATCTTCGATGCCGATTTTCTTCCCGCACCGGATTGGTTAAAGAAAACGGTCATTTATTTTAAGGATCAAGAAATAGGAGTGGTGCAGACGCGTTGGGGCCATATCAACCGAGACTACTCTACGTTGACCAAAATTCAGGCTTTTGCACTTGATGCGCATTTTACATTGGAGCAAGTAGGACGCAATGCTAAAGGACATTTCATTAATTTTAATGGAACCGCAGGTATTTGGCGAAAGGAGTGCATCCTTGACGCCGGTAATTGGGAAGGCGACACCCTAACCGAAGATTTGGATTTAAGTTACCGCGCACAGTTGAAAAACTGGAAATTTAAGTACTTGGAAGATGTAGAAACGCCTGCAGAACTTCCAGTGGTTATTAGTGCGGCGAGATCACAACAATTCCGCTGGAACAAGGGTGGTGCAGAAAATTTTAGAAAAACGGTGTTGAGTGTAGTTACCGCTAAAAACATTCCGTTTAAAACAAAATTTCATGGTGTTATGCACCTATTGAACAGTTCTATGTTCTTGTGCGTATTTATTGTGGCATTTTTGAGCATCCCTATGTTATATATCAAAAATGCCTACGGACACCTTGGTTGGGTGTTCGAAGCAACCAGTTTTTTTATCATAAGCACGATTATACTTTTTGTGTGCTATTGGTTCACATTTAAAAGCATACAGGGCAGCGGGTTTGATAATTTTGTAAGCTATATTAAAATTTTCTTTACATTTTTCTCAGTTGCATTAGGCTTTTCTCTACATAATTCAATAGCCGTGCTAGAAGGCCATATGGGCAAAAGAAGTGAGTTTGTTCGCACGCCAAAATTCAATATTAACAATATCACGGAAAGCTGGAAAGGCAATAAGTACCTGACCAAAAAACTATCTCCCAATATGATATTGGAATTTGCCTTGATGGTCTACTTCTTATTTGGCATGTATAGCGCTATACCCTTAAACGATTTCGGATTGTTTCCGTTCCACTTTATGTTGTTCCTAGGTTTTGGGTTTGTTTTCTTCAAGTCTTTGACCGCTAGAGCATAAGACATTGGAAGTTATTTTTGATAGCTTTACTTAGAAAAAAATCTTGCACAACATCATCAGTAGAGAACCAATAAAAGCTCATTTTTGGAATTAACAGCTTTTCGCCCATAAAAGTAAATTGTAATTTTAATAATACCAAAGCTTCTTAAAATTGCACTTCCTTTATAGTACAATGCTAGATTTTAGTAACAGATGATACTTATAGACCAACCTTATGTTTCGGATTTTCTGATAAAAACAATTAAAGAAAATAACTTTGAAATTGTTGCTACAGCAGAGGCAAAATCTCTTATCAATGATGGTACCCTCAACTGGATTTCTGAAAAGGAGGCAAAAACAAAACTATCGGGCAGCGAACACCCGCAGATTTACACCAATTCAGAAAATTCATTATCATGGATTTTTGAGCATCTAGAAGAAACCAAACGCCCTGACCAAATACGTTTGTTTAAGGATAAGTATAAATTTAGGGAACTTATAAAAGAGCTATTTCCCAATTTTTTATATAGAAAAATTACCATTGAGGAGATTCAAACGGTAACTATAGATGAATTACAACTCCCTTTTGTTATCAAACCCTCTTTAGGGTTTTTTAGTATTGGGGTACATATCGTAACTAATGAAGAAGATTGGATTACTGCCCAAAAGGAATTGAACTATAACAATCTAAAAAGTATTTACCCAAAGGAGGTTATGGATGCCTCTACTTTTATCATAGAAGAATATATTGAAGGGGAAGAATTTGCCATAGACGCATATTTTAATGCGGATAGGGAAGCAGTTATCCTAAACATTCTAAATCATAAGTTTTCCTCAGGCGCAGATGTAAGTGACAGGGTGTACTCCACCTCGCAAAGTATTATCCGTAAGCATATAAAATCGGTCGAAGCCTTTTTAAAACCTATAGGAGAGAAAGCCGAGTTGAAGAATTTTCCGTTACATCTAGAGGTTAGAATCGATGAAAACGGGGTTATAAAACCCATAGAAATAAATCCACAACGTTTCGGCGGATGGTGTACAACCGGTGATCTTTCTTGGTATGCATTCAACATTAATTCCTATGAATATTTTTTTCAGAACAAAAAACCCAATTGGGATGAACTCTTCAAAAACAAAGGAGATGAAACCTATAGTATTATTCTATTGAACAATAATTCTGGTATTGAACCTTCGAAAATTTCCCATTTCGATTTTGATGTGTTACAACAGGATTTAGAGAACATACTGGTTCTTCGTAAATTGGATTTCAACAAATACCCAGCATTTGGGCTTTTATTTACGAAGACCAGCGAGGGAAATGAACAAGAACTGGATGACATTCTTAATTCCGATTTAAGAAAGTATATAAGAACTACTTAGAGACTAGCAGAAACAAATCCCCTTTGTACTCCGTGCTATCCTGAAACCTAAGAATTACCTTTGTGCACCCGCAACTCAAAATAATTTAAACCCATGTCAACAACGATCATTGGAGCAGGTTTGTCTGGTCTTTTAACGGGCTACCTTCTAAAAAAACGAGGGATTCCATTTAAAATTCTAGAAGCAAGAACTAGGGCTGGCGGAAGAATCAATACACTATACGAAGCAAACCAAGCACCTGTTGAAATGGGAGCCACGTGGTTTAACAATCAGCATAGTCACTTAATAAATCTTCTGAACGAATTGGAAATCGGATACTATGAACAACGTATGGACGAAACCGTGTTTTATGAGACCTCAGCAGCTTCACCCGTGCAGCGGGTTCAAATCCCTAGCCAAGCGCCAAGCTTTAGAATCTCTGGTGGCACTTCCAGTCTTATAAATACATTACTTCAGAAATTGGATGAAACCGATATTTTATACAATCAAACGGTAAACCACATAAAGATTACTAAAAAAGGTGTTGAAGTCCGTTCGGATAACATCTATATAAGTAACTCAGTTGTTTTGGCCCTGCCTCCTAAACTGTGGGCGAAAAAGATAGTTTTTGAGCCCAATTTACCTGCAGATTTAATGAATATAGCCGTAAAAACACAAACGTGGATGGAAGATTCCATTAAAATTGCACTTACTTACGACCAACCTTTTTGGGAACAGGAAAATATCCCCGATACTTTATTCAGCAACTCTGGACCAATAACGGAATTTTATGATCACAGCAATCGCGAAAGGTCCAGATATGCACTTTGCGGATTTGTAAGTTCATCCTTAAAAGAGCTTTCCTATACTGATCGGCACAAAAAAGTGCTCCAACAAGTGAAAAAAGTTTTTGGAACTAAAGCCGAAGAATTCACAAGCTATGAAGAATGTGTATGGAGCAAGGAAAAGTACACCTATGAACACTCGGATCCTTTTCTTTATCCACATCAAAATAATGGTAATCCTATTTTCAGAGAATCATATTTTAATAATAAGTTGTTTATTGCTAGCTCCGAGTCGGCAGCGAAATTTGCAGGCTATATGGATGGCGCCGTAGCATCGGCATACTATGCAACCAAACAAATTATGAAGATGTAACGGGGGTCACATAAAGCAAGTTGCAGCGAAAAAATCTGACACTATTTTAGTATCTTAGACTCCAACCTTATAAACATGAATACTGCACAACGACTAGGATATCCTAAAAGTACCAAACTGATTATTATCCACGCAGATGATGCAGGTCTTTCGCACTCACATAACAGAGCAACAATGCAGTGCCTGAAAACAGGAATAGTTAATTCCTATAGCATTATGGTACCGTGCCCATGGTATTACGAAATTGCTGTCTTTGCAAGAAATAATCCTAAACACGACTATGGCATACATCTGACTTTAACATGCGAATGGAACACCTATAAATTTGGACCGGTTTCACCCCTCTCCGAAGTACCTAGTTTGGTAGATAAAAATGGGTATTTTTATAAAACCCGTGAAGAACTTAGACAGTATGGCAAACCAGAACATATAGCCAAAGAGTTGGAGGCACAGGTACAAAAAGCACTGAAATTTGGATTAAACCCAACACATTTAGATGTGCATATGTATAGTGTAGGCGCACATGCCGATTTTTTCGAAGCCTACAGAAATTTGGGAGCGAAATATCAACTTCCGATTATGGTAAGCGGTGAATTACTTTCTATGGTAGGCTTGAATCCTCAGGAGATTATCAGACCCAACGATTTGACCACCCAGAAAATTCATATTGGAAAGTACGACCTATTTAAAGAGGGTGCCTTGAACGACTACTATACAAAAGTGGCCAAGAATTTAGTTCCAGGGCTTAATGTGTTTCTGCTTCATCCAGCGTACGATGATATGGAAATGAAAGCCGTCACCATAGACCACCCAAATTTTGGGGCCGAATGGCGACAAATAGATACCGACTTTTTTACCGACCCAAAAAATAAATCGCTATTTGAGCAAGAAGATATCCGATTTGTAACCTGGCGACAGCTGAAAGCGATTCAATCTAAATCTTAGAAATAGTAAGTAAGGATTATAGCCCTATTTCTACTACTTAGTAAATCCAAACCCTTATTTTTTAATAAAGAAAAGATGAATAGAATAAACATACAGGGCATAGAATGGGATGCAAAATCCTCCTTTCAGCGTGGACCTGCAAAAGCACCTG
>CAZUIE010000009.1:44490-51016 GCA_964620945.1 uncultured Maribacter sp. | reverse complement strand
CTTCTACTATTGGAATTTTAAGGGTTTTAAGGTAGCCATCATCCGTATACGAGCGGCGCAAACGTACATCAGTATTCGTATTGGGGTCATAAAAATTTGTGTAATTAAAGTAGTAGTCAGATGGTACAGCCTGACTCGTACTGACGTTGGTTACATAGGGATTGGCTGTCAATTCGTCCAGCAGGGCACTAAAACTAGAACTAGCGGCATCCATGTTTTTATAATCCAAATCGATATTCCCTACGATGACATTTTCGCGCTCAAATCCCAGATCGGCTTTTTTCATAAACCCTATTTGCTGGTTTAAAATAATTGCCACACATATAAAAAGGATGGCAATAGAAAATTGAAGGATGATAAATGCATTTTTGAAGAAAAAATTCCCTTTAGCACTATCTATCTTTCCTTTGATACCTTTAGAAACAGGTAAGGAAATAAACCTTAGGGTTGGTAGTATCCCCACCACCAGCGTTACTAATAATCCAAGAACTACAATCCCGACAACTATGGGATAATCCTTAGAAAAACTAAAACTGATTTTTCCGAAATCGGCACCAAAAATATCATTCATTCTAGGCAGGTTCACACTTAAAAAAAGAACCCCTGAAATAAGTATGGCAGCAAAGACCAAGAGTCCGTTCTCAAGACAAAACTGAACTATAACACTCTTTTTACTACCTCCTAATATTTTTCGGACGGCTATACCCTTGGTACGCCGGAACATCGTAGCCATGTTCAAATTCAGAAGATTTACCAAAACGATCAACAAAACGAAAAAGGCAGCGGCAATACAGCCACCAATAATAGTTTCTACCACAGGTATAGCATCTATACGTAATTCTGAGTGCGGTGTTAACTCCATCCTATCTACCAAGGTAGGGTCGGTATAATTTTCCTGAACCAATTGATTTATTCGTTTTTCAAGTTGTGCGATGTTGGCATCGGCCCGCAATTTTAGATACACTGGAGAAAAGCTATCGCCCCAGTTCATTTGACGCTCAAAACCTGGATTCCCTTTTAGTATGGTATTGGGCAATAATACACCCATACGAAATGCGGAATACGGACTTATAGGCTCCAAAACACCTGTTACGGTTAGGTTTAACGTATCGGCAGCAATCAAGGTTTTACCAACCGGATTTTCATTCCCGTAAAGTTGTTGACTTACCTTGTCCGTTAAGACTATAGAGTACTTCTCGGAAAGCGCGGTGCTTTGATTCCCATGTTTTAAAGGCAACCCAAAAACCTCAAAAAATTCCGGATCGGCATAGTCGGTCCGATTCTGAAACTCCTTGTCTTCTACTTCCAACCAAATATCGCCCCAACCATGTAAATGGGTGCCTGCTTCAACTTCTGGTGATGTACTTTTGATTTTATCCAATAACGGATATACCGCCTCATTATAGTCGTTACCATCGGCAAGGTGGGTCTTTAGATAATAGATATTCTCTTGCTCCAGAATATTGGTATCTGCTGTGTAATACGCATATACAGAAAACAACAAGGTTAACACACTGGCAATACCAATACTAAGACCTAAAAAATTTAAAAAGGAAAGTAACTTATTCTTCCAAAGGTTACGGAACGATAGTTTTAAGTGGTTCTTTAGCATCCTACTACTATTTAGAAATTCTTTTTCCAAGATTACTTCCATTTGGCTAGATCGATTTTCGTGCCATGTTTATAAATAATTGATAACAAGGTATTTAAGCTATTTTAATTTAAATATTTTGTATTTTATTGTAAAAATTATGGACAGTTTTTGTAAAATAATTTTACAGTATGTATTACCCTTTTAATTAGTTGATCTAGTAGGCTAGCATTTATGCTGACGGCAAAATAACACTGAACACAATATAAATCTTTGAATATCAAACTCTTTTCAGACTTGAACCATAGCGCCGAAATCCAAGTCCTTTGCTAGGTGATACGGTTAGCATAGTAATTCCAAAACATCTTCCTTTAATGTAGCTTTCGTATTGAAGACAATATAGGTATGAAGTTCCCAATCTGTTTAGGCACCATACCCTTTTTTCACCTGTCGCAATTCGCCCTTGATTCGTGGTAATCCATAGTTACCATTCTTTGTCAAAATTTGCTGTTCTGTATTCCACTGTTTGCCAAAACTATTAAAATACAACGCTTGCTCAACCCACATGGAATCGTTGCAGCTGATTGTCACACATTCTAGGTCACATGAGGTGTGTATGTTTACTGTACATTTGTAATCAATCCTCAGTAGGTGATATTGAATCACAGAGGAACTAGCTTATACTTTTTTACATCTTATGAAAAGTACAAATGATTTTTACGAGCAGCTACCGAAACATTCCGGGTCTTTGCATACTATCATTTCCCAATTGAATTTATTCGAAGCTGTTCCTAACGACTGGTATGTTGTAGTGGCAGATGTACAGGATAGTACGCAAGCCGTTGTGAACGGATTTCATAACGAAGTAAATCTTGCTGCTACAGGAAGTATCATTGCAGTACTCAATGAAATCAAAAACCAGTCAAAAAAATATAAAATTGCCTATTTCTTTGGTGGTGATGGTGCTACATTTTTAGTTCCTTCTGAAATAATAAAAAAGGTAAGTACTATACTTGAAGACTATCGCACCCATGTAAGTGAAAATCTGTATTTGAATTTACGCGTGGGGCATATGAAGATCAGTGATGTTATACTAACAGGGCATACCATCGCAATTGCAAAACATCGACTTACCGAATATCTTACTATACCCATAGTATTAGGTACCGGTTTAAAGCATGCAGAACAAGTAATAAAAGACTCGTTTGTTCTCGAAACAGCAAATAAAATACCCGCAACTCCGGTCAACCTTATGGGTATGGAGTGCCGATGGGACGAAATAAAGCCGAGTGAAGATGTCAATAAAATAGTATGCTTACTTATATCCTGTGATGATGATGGTGCCCAACCTGAAGTGTATTCTGATGTTCTGATGAAGATCCATGAAATATTTGGCGCAATGGAAGAAAGACAGCCCATATCTAAAACAAAACTAAAACTAGACGCTTCCATTTCTAAAGTAAGAAAGGAAATGAGTGCGCGTATAGGACAATTTAAATTAGGTTACCTTCTTAAGAATTGGTTCTATACGTATCTAGGCACCTTTTATTTCAAATATTTTAAAGAGGGGAAACAATACTTGGACAAAATAAGTATGCTTTCGGATACGCTTATGATAGATGGCACTATAAACACTGTTTTAGAAGGTAGCACGTCTAAAATTGAAGCTCTAAGGGAGTACTTGGATATAGCTGAGCATGATGGAAAACTTAGCTACGGAATACATGTTACTTATGCATCGGTAATGAGTTGCTATGTGCAAGACCGTAAAGACAAACACATCCATTTTGTAGATGGGACTGAAGGTGGTTATACCTCAGCGGCGCTTATGTTAAAGAGAAAAAAGAAGCTTTTGTAGTTTTAAATTTAGTGGTGTTCTGAAATAATTATAGAAGTTCAACCCAGAGTATCTAATCTCTGTTTTAAATACGCCACTTACGCTTTATATGCTCTAACCAGTACACTTACCCCTTCAAAATAGGCGACAGATTGATTTTTTAATAGGTTTATAACGCACCTGAAAGCATCTAATGATACGCTGTAAATTCTATTACTTAACTAGCGCTTCATAGCATAGTTACTCCGTTCGCAAACTTTTTACAGGATTCGCCCTAGCGGCTTTGATCGTCCGTGTTCCAATCGTCAATACTGCTATTAAAATGGCTATGGCACCGGCACCCACAAAAAACCAAATACTTAAATCTATTCTATAGGCATAGTTTTGTAGCCATTCACGCAGTACATACCAGGCAATTGGAGAGGCAATTAAAAATGCAATCACAACCAATTTCAAGAAATCCTTAGTTAAGATATAGGTGATTGAAGTAACGCTCGCCCCAACCACCTTTCTAATTCCAATCTCCTTAGTGCGCTGCGACACAATTAACAGGGACATGGCAAAAAGACCCATGCAGCTTAAGACGATGGCAATAATAGCGCCACTTCCTATCATTTTGGCCGTTGTTTTTTCGCGTTTAAACGTTCTGTCAATATTCTCGTCTAAAAAAGACCCTAAAAATGTGGCATTAGGTTCGAGTTTTTTCCAAACAGATTCAATAGCTTTAAAAGAACTGGCCAAGCCGGATGAGGAAACTTTTGTATACATATATGAAAGATCCTGTTCACGGCTCATAAAAAATATCATTGGTTCAATTGTCTTATCCAAATCAGAGAAATTATAGTTCTTTACGACCCCTAACACTGGATAAAAAATACCATCATCAATTTCCAATTGTGAGGATAATCGGTCTTGCTCTCCTAATTCTTTTGCCATTGCTTCATTGATAACCACCCCTAGACTATCCGCAGCACTTTCAAAACCTCTGCCTTCAGTAATGGTCAAACCTAAGGTGTTAATATAATCATGGTCTACCACCAAAAAATTCGACATTACGATACGACCTTTATATTCAAATCCGATTCCGCTAGAAGACCTACTGCCATCTATACCTAGGCCTAAATTACTATCTGAACCACTAACGGAAATTATGTTAGGATTTCCGCTTAACTCGTCACGCATCAATTCGATAATATCATAACTATTACGTTTACCGTTCAAGGGTACAGAGACAACCTGTTCCTTATCAAACCCAAGATCCTTGTTACGCATATACTCTATTTGACCCCATAGAACTAGTGTTCCTACAATCATTAATATTGCAATTCCAAATTGAAATACCATCAAAACGTTTCTTACTCTATTACTACCGGACGATTCTAGTTTACCTTTTAAAGATTGAATTGTACCCAACCTACTCATTAATAGTGCCGGATACCCCCCAACGAGCAATGAAATAGCTAGTAATATTAATAAAACACCTATGATAAAAATAGGTGAGAGAAGCATTTCTGAAGAAACTTGAGTATTGAACATGGTCTTAAAATCGTCTAAGAATACTAAGCTCAAAACCATCCCAACACCAATGGCAATACTAAACACAAATACACTCTCGCACCAAAACTGAAAGAACAAATGCTTTTTTTGTGCTCCTAGGGTTTTGCGCATGCCTATCTCCTTAAGGCGTTTGGCAGTCTTGGCAATACTCATGTTTATATAGTTAATGCATGCGATAAACAAAATCAACAAGGCAATTCCAAAAATTAGATACGATTTGCTTCTACTAATGGAAATTGTTCCGGATCTTAAGCTCGCAAAATGTTCATCTTGAAGCGAAATCAATTTTAAATTAATAAAACGACCCTGTTTATCAGCTGATGCGCCATCTCTTTTTAAACGTTCTATACCTTCCCCATAATGAAGATCTACGAAAGCTTCACTACTTTTCTCAAATGCAGTTGCAGTGACCCCTTTTTCAAGTTCCAGGTATACATCATGATACTGTCTATCCCACTCCTCATTACTTTCTGCGTACTCGCTTTGACTTTCAAAACGGGCAGCTATTTCGAATTTCAATGAACTTTGAGCTACAATATCATCAGCAATGGCACTTACGGTAAACGGTTTTTCGGAGCCATCTATTAATAGATTCATGGTTTTCCCTATGATATCCGTAGAACCAAATAGTTTATCGGCCGCTTTTTTTGTCAGGACTACAGAAGAAAGGTTGTTCAAAGGCTCCTTTTCATTACCGTTAGCGATTGGAAAACTAAACATAGAGAAGAAATCCTTATCTACCCAAACAACATCCATATCTAACTCCTTATCATTGTAAAAAGCAAGGGTGCCATCTTGAAGATATCTCGTAAATTGTTTTACGCCGGGAACCTCAGCATCTAAACCTGGGGCAAGTGGCGCGGGTTGTGAGGTGGTTGCTTGAGGCCCTTTTGGGGTTTGTTGTGTTCTGACAACTTTATATATGGATGCTCCATTTTTATGAAAGCCATCATAAGAAAGTTGAAACATGGCTGCCATTCCCAATAATATTGCCACCAGAAAAGCAATGGACAGTCCCACTACATTTAAACTGGTGTTCGTTTTATCTTTTATTAAATTTCGCCAAGCGATTTTTAGATAGTTCTTAAACATGAGTATTGTTTTTCATTAACGATTTATTCGGTGCGTAAACTTTTCACTGGATTCTGTTTCGCAGCTTTAACTGCCTGGAAGCTTACCGTTAGTACAGTCACCAACATAGCACCGGCAATAGCCAAGGCAAAAATCCACCATTTTAAAATCACGCGATATGGATATTCCTGTAACCATCCGTTCATCACATAGTACGCTATGGGCACTGCTATGAAACAGGAAATAATCACCAATTTTATAAAATCCTTAGAAAGCATATTCCAGACATTAAAGACCGATGCACCTAACACTTTACGCACTCCAATTTCCTTAGTCCGTTGCTCGGCTACAAAAGAAGTCAATCCAAATAGCCCCAAACAACTTATTAAAATTGCAAGCGCCGTAAAAATTCCTGAAAGGGTTCCTATGCGTTCCTCAGAAGCAAACTTTTCGCCGTATTGGGCATCTAC
>CAZUIE010000009.1:8581-44390 GCA_964620945.1 uncultured Maribacter sp. | reverse complement strand
AAAGGGTTCCTATGCGTTCCTCAGAAGCAAACTTTTCGCCGTATTGGGCATCTACGAAGTCGTACTCAAAAGGGATATCAGGAAAATGTTCTTTAAAAACGCGTTCCACAACTGCTAGGTTTTGACCGGCACTCTGGTTTGGATTCAGCCTAAGGTTATAGTAACTAGCGTTATTATTTCGGTCATATACATAAATACCTTGTTTAACAGGTTCATAAGGAGACTGGGTTATCATATCTTGTACTACACCGATAATTTTCAAGGGTGGATTTGGATCTTCATCATTATCGTCCTTCAAAAATTTACCAACTGGCTCTGGCATTCCTAAATACTTTTTAGCGGTTTCATTGATAAGTACACTCAGCGAATCGGTTGCAAAATCCCGAGAGAAATCCCTGCCTTCTACTATTTTTAAGTTCAACGATTTGGCATATTCTGGAGAAACCTCGGTCCAGGCCAGATCTTCTTGAAAGCCTTCCGGTTTTCCCTCCCATGTAAAGCCACTTCTATTAGACCATATTTGAGTGGTTGGACTACTAGATGTTGACATTTCAACCACTGCATTTGACCCAATAAATTCACTTCGCATCAAATCATATTTTCCAAAAAAGTCCTCGCTGAACGTAGGTATTTGAATCAAGCCTTCCTTATCATATCCAACAGGGCGGTTTTTGGCATAGTTGATCTGTTGCATAACGATGACCGTTCCAATAATAAATGCTACAGAAACGGTGAACTGAAGTACGACCAAAATTTTTCTTGGCAATCCTGCATATTTCCCTGATTTGAAGGTTCCTTTTAAAACATCGACCGGTTTAAAGGAGGATAGATAAAGTGCCGGATAACTGCCTGCCAATAAAGATGTAAACAATACAAATACCAAAGAAACCACCCAGAACATACCATTGTCCCATGGAAATGAAATTTCTTTACTGGACAGGTCATTGAATCCATTCAAGGTCAATAACACCACTAATACCGCCAAGAAATAGGCAAATAATACTACCAAAAAAGATTCGCTCAAAAACTGATAAATCAGTTGTCCTCTTTGCGAGCCAATGGATTTACGGATACCTACTTCTTTAGCCCTTTTTTCTGACCTTGCCGTACTTAAGTTCATAAAGTTAATACAGGCCAAAAGCAATACAAAAGCCCCGATTATCCCAAAGAGCCACACATATTTTATACGACCCCCAGACCTTTTGCCATCGACAAAATTGCTTCTTAGATACCAATCCTCCATGGGTAATAGAAATAACTGAGGATTAAATTCTGCTGAATTTTCATTCAATGTTTTTTTAACATTGGCAATGGTAGTGGTTACTTTTTCGAAAGAGGTGTAATCAGCAATCTGCACAAACATTTGAAATGAATTATTGCCCCATTGATCTTCAGCATTTCGAATCCATTCGTTATTGGCCAGATATTTTTCCCATGGGATAATATAATCAGTATCGTTGAACGAATTATTTACAGGGATATCCTTATAAACGGCACTAACGCTCATATCGTGCTGGTTACTAACTTTTACAATTTTTCCAATTGGGTCTTCTTTCCCAAAGAGGGCATTTGCGGTAGATTCCGAAAGCATTATGGAATTGATTTCCCTAAGCCCATCATTTTCGCCCTTTATAACTTCAAGCCCAAAAAGTTCTGGTCCTTCTTGTTGCATATAATTACCTGACCTTGAAATGCTGACGTCCCCATTTCTTAGATAGTGACTGTTGGTCCATGAACACATCACCAAATACTTAAAATTATCTTTATAACCATCTCTAAGTGCCATCTCAAGTGGCCTAGGAATTGCAGGTCCTGTTCCTGTTTCTCCATTAAAGGTTTGAGATTGAAATACTTGGGCTATCTTACTTTTATTCTTGAAATAATTGTTATAGTTAAGTTCATCCTGTATCCAAAGCCCTATAATCAATGTAACGGCCATACCCAATGCAAGTCCACCTACGTTAATAAGCGTGTAACCCTTGTTTTTCCAAAGGTTTCGCCAAGCGATTTTTAAATAGTTTTTAAACATGATTGATTGTTTTTTGATGCTTAGACTACGTTCGGCCCAAGTTGATGATTTTTATAAAGACACGTTTTTATTATCATTGTTTCATTCTGATCGTAAACTTTTGACCGGGTTTACTATGGCCGCTTTAATACTCTGATAACTCACCGTTAAAACTGCAACACCAACTGCCATTAAAGCTGACAAGGCAAAAACCCACCAAGCGATTTCAATTCTATACGAAAAATCTTCGAGCCATTTGTTCATTATAAACCAACCCAGAGGCAAGGCAATTAGAATTGATATTCCTACCATTTTTAGAAAATCAGTGGTAAGCCGGTAACTGATTTGGCCAACTGTAGCTCCCAATACTTTTCGAATTCCTATTTCCTTGGTCCGTTTTTGTGCGTTAAAGGCAGCTAATCCAAATAACCCTAAGCAGGCGATTACTAATGAAAGTATCGTGAATATGACAAAAATATTACCCAACCTTCGTTCGCTTTGGTAGGTGTCATTGAAAGAATCTTCCATAAAATAATAGTTGAAAGGTTCTCCAGGTACTATTGAATTCCAAACACTTTCAATAGCTGAAACAGCATTTTCAAAATTACCTGCCTCTAACTTTACGGCCATGGCATAGGCATTATTGGATAGGTAAAGACTTACTCCATCAATTTCTTCTTTCAACGAATCTATATGAAAATCCTTGACCACACCGATTATGGTAAAGTAGTCGGCATTTTCACTGTTCCCGTCAGAGGTGTAGCGCATGCCAATCGCTTTCTCGGGGGTTGTCTTCATAAGGGTAACGGCCCTTTCATTTACAATGATTGCAGTAGAATCGTTTCCAAAACTTCTATCAAAATCCCGCCCAGCAACAAATTCAAAATCCATGGTAGAAGCATAATCATAATCTACTCCCCAAGTCTGCATGCTCACCGCATTTTCTTGATCCGTACCACCTTCTTCAGGACTAAAAACGGAATCACTTCTACTTGATGGTGTCGGGAAAAAACTACTTAAGGTTGCATTATTTACAAAACTTAATTGTGTCACTTGTTCCTTAAAAGAATCTACCTTACCGCCTGCTGTATATACATCGTTTATAATTAAAACTTGGTCCTTAGAGAAACCAAGATCTTTACCTTGAATAAACTTTAATTGTTGATACACCACCAGAGTACTAATAATCAAAAAGACAGAAATCGCGAACTGAAATACGACCAGTGAATTTCTTATTCCACCTCCACCAACCCTGCTTTGCCCGCCACCTTTCAATACTTTTACCGGCATAAAGCGAGACATAAAAAATGCAGGATAACTCCCGGATAATAATCCTAACAACAGAACTGAACCCAATAGTATCAGCCAGAAAAATGGATTTAAAAAGGGAATAGAGATTTCTTTTGCCGCCAAGCTATTGAAAAAAGGCAATGCTATGATAGCTAAAAGTAATGCCAATGCTAAAGAGAGAAAGGAGATTAATCCTGATTCTACCAAAAACTGCCGAATCAAATCCCTTTTATTAGAACCCAAGGTTTTACGCACCCCAACCTCTTTTGCCCTTTTTAATGAATGTGCCGTGGAAAGGTTCATAAAATTGACACTTGCCAGCACTATGAGAAAAATGGCAATAAACGAAAGTATATAAATACTTTGCATGTCATTATTGGAACTCATTTCCGCTACCAAATTAGAATTCAAATGAATATCAGTTAAGGGTATGGTACTATACACCAAGTGATTTCCTGCAGCTTTGAACTGCTCTTCGGTAATGCCCGGCATATATTGTTGCGCCCCTGGAATAACATATTTTCCTAAAAATCCTTCTAAAGGTGCTTGTATATCTTCAACGTTCGCGGTAGGAATTAGCTTAAGGAAGGTATTGTAATTATTACTGCCCCAATTAACTACTTTGGAATCATCATAACCCTCCATAGCTTCAAACACCGTATAATCCCTTAAAAACGAATTTTTGGGTAGATCATCTATTACCCCTGTAACCGTATAGGTCTCCTCATTATTCAATAACAGACTTTGACCAACGGCATTGGAAATACCAAAATGCTTCTCGGCAGCAGTTCTGGTCAACACCAAAGTATTAGGATTGTTCAGTGCAGTATTGGCATCTCCAAAAAGTAACTTTATGCCAAACATTTCGAAAAAAGTCTGGTCTACAAGTGTGGTGTTTTCTTCCTTTACATTGGCTTCTGCGTCTATTTTTTTAATCAGGGCACTCCCTCTGGTTCTAAAACGGGTCACTAATTCAACTTCTGAAAAATCGCTTTTAAGAGCACCGGCCAAAGGTGCCGGAGTTACTGCAAAATTTCTGGCATCACCCCCAAATTTAATAGCTGCATTGATTCTGTGAATTCGATCCGAATCAGCGAACATCTTGTCATAACTGAGTTCATCATAGATGTATAATGAAATAAGAAGACCTCCGGCCATGCCTATGGCAAGTCCGAAAGTGTTGAGAAACGTAAAAAAGGGTTGCTTTTTTAGACTCCGCCAGGCAATTTTTATATAGTTTTTAAACATGATTGACGATTTTGATTGATTTGATGTGTTATTCCCAAATCCATTTTTATGCCATATCTTTAAAATATTGAAAATCAACACGTTAAACAATACAGATAATTATTTACTGTAAAATATATTTACAATAGATGTACAATATATTTACAGTTTCAGGGCTATTACCAGATATAAAATAGTACGGTGTACGTAATATATATAGCGTTTTTATTCCGTTCGTAAACTTTTTACGGGGTTGGCCCTTGCCGCTTTAAATGCTTGAAAACTAACGGTAAGCAATGCAATTGAAACTGCTCCTAAACCTGCTATGACAAAGGCCCAAATATTGATTGAAATTCTATATGCAAAACTTTCCAACCAATTTTGCATCAACCACCAAGCTATTGGACAGGCAATTAGAATGGCGATTACCACCAATTGCATAAAATCCTTTGACAATAGCTGGACAATACCCGCAATACTGGACCCCAATACTTTTCGTACCCCTATTTCCTTACGACGTTGGTCTGCAGTAAAAGCAGACAGGCCAAACAGACCAAGACAGGAAATAATAATGGCCAAAAGCGCAAAGATTTGGGAAAGGCTTCCTATTAATTGTTCGCTCTTGAATTTAGCATCATACGTATCATCTACAAACGTATACTCAAAAGGAAAAGCAGGATTATATTTTTTCAAAACGGCTTCCATGGCAGACAAGGCAGATGTCGTGGACCTACCGGGTTTTGCCTTTATGTATAGAAAACGAGCTTCGCTAGGATCATTAAAAAATACGACCGGGTCACTAGAACCGTACATATCACCATAAACATAATCTTTAACTACACCGATTACAGGGTAGTCATTTTCTACTGTTTTACCTATGGCACTGCCCGATCCCATCAATTTGGCAAAAGACTCGGTTACAATAATGTTGGTACTATCTTGTGCCGGATTATTGCTGAATCCCCTACCCTCTATGATTTCCATACCGGTAGTTTTGAAAAAATCAGAACTAATGTTTCTAACAGAAATCAATACATCTTCAGTATCTACACCGCCCTGCCATTCTAATCCAGAGGTATTGTTGCCCCCTGATAGAATATCCGAATTATTCAACCCTAGACTTTCAATAGCACCTGATGCAATCATCTCTTGCTCAATAGGGTCAAAGTTTTTAATAATGGCTCCCTTTACCGGTATTCTTACTAAGTTCTCTTTTTCATAGCCTAAATCGCGACCTTTTACATAGTGTACCTGTTGGTAGACTATAATCGTACTGATTATAAACACGATAGAAACAACAAATTGGGTTGCCACAAGCCCTTTGCGTATGAACGGGGCACTACCTTGTTTATTAAGCGAACCTTTAAGTACGTCTACAGGTTTAAATGAAGACAAATAGAACGCAGGATACCAACCGGCAATGAGTCCACAAACCAAGGTAATACCCACCAAAGTAAGCATATGCATTGGTTTAAAAAGACCTAATTCCAATTGCTTATTGATCAATGCGTTAAACTGGGGCAAAAGCAATTTTAAAAACAATACACTCACAATAGCGGACAAAGTTGCCGTAATTATAGCTTCGGCCATAAATTGAGATATCAAGCCTTTTCTACCTGAGCCTAATACTTTACGCACCCCTACTTCATTGGCCCGCTTTTCGCTTCTAGCGGTAGCCAAATTCATGAAATTGATACAGGCTATCAATAAGATAATAATGGCAATAAGACTAAATAACCGTACGTAAATAATTTGTCCCCCTACTTTTTTTCCTCCTTCAAAATTTGACCTTAAATGCCAATCTTTCATAGCGTGTAAAAAAGCATAGGTTTCGGCCTCCTCCATCTTTGCAGGAAGTATTTTTTTTACTTTTTCATTGACTGTTTTAAAATCGGCTTGAGGAGTCAGTTCAACAAAAGTATCTGAAAATAGTGCGCCATATCCCTGCATCCAATCCTTATCCGCTGCATAGCGTTCAAACGGGGCGACCCAATCAAAAGGATAGGTAATATTATCAGGCAAATCTTCAAAAACACCCGATATGGTATAACTGGTATCATTATTTATCCGTACCACCTTACCCACGACGGGGGTGTTTACCCCGTAAAGTTGATTGGCAGTCTTTCTTGAAATCACAATCGCATCTACTTCATTAAAAGCGGTCCCTAAATTTCCTTCAAGAAAATTAAGGCTAAACATGCTTAAAAAATCCGGATCTGCGAAACGACCTATTTTATTTATGGATTTATCTTCTACTTGAAACAAAAAATCTTCACCCCTTGTTCTTGCAGCACCCACAATACCGGGCACCTCATCTTTTAAATCTTGGGCCAAGGGCCCCGGGGTTGCTTGGAAAAAAGTGCGCCATTCGCCCTCATACTGCTGGTTCGTAGGAACGTAATACACTACATCTTGTTTTGGAAAATGAGTATCATAACTTACCTCGTCCTCTACCCAAAGTAAGATGACAGCGGCACAAGTAATACCTATGGCTAAGCCAAAAATATTGAGCAGGCTATATCCTTTGCTTTTCCAGAGGTTTCTCCAAGCTATTTTAATGTAGTTTTTAAACATGATCAGTGGTTTTTTGATTGATGAATTATTCTGTGCGCAAACTTTTTATTGGATTATTGTTGGCAGATTTGAACGCATGGAAACCAACGGTAACAATCGCAATTGTTAGCGCTATTGCCCCAGCTAGGACAAACACCCACCATTCCACATCAATACTATAGGCATATTCATTAAGCCATTGTCGCATCGCGTACCAAGAAAAGGGTATAGCTATTAGAATGGCAATACCTACCAGTTTAATAAAATCTTTGGATAAAAGAGTAACTATAGTAGAAACTTCTGCCCCTAACACCTTTCGAATACCAATTTCCTTCGTGCGCAACATAGCGCTGTAGGTTGCCAATCCAAATAGGCCCAAACAAGCGATAAAAATGGCCAAACAAGAAAAAATAGTGAATAATTTTCTAAAACGTATGTCAGCAATGTATTGTTTGTTAAAAGCATCATCCAAAAAGCTATATAAGAACGGTCGATGCGGAGCAAGTTGGCTCCATTTGTTTTTTATCGCCGCTATCGCTTTGGAATAATTCGTTGAGCTAATACGTAAGGAGAGGTACCTGCCATAAGGTACTTGTCTTATGGTAAGCGGTGCTACGCTGGAGTGTAGCGAAATATAATTAAAATCCTTTACCACACCAACAATAGTTCCCTCGCGACCCCATTGCTGAAACTTTTTTCCAATGATCTGATTTGGGTCTGTATACCCAAATTCTTTAGCGGCCGCTTCGTTAATAATTAGCGAACTTATGCTATCAGCCGGAAAATCTGGAGAGAATGCCCTACCGGCTACCACATCAATTTTATAGTGTTGAATAAAATTATTGTCCACTTCATAGATGTAGGGGTTAAAATTTTCCATATTTCCCTCATACGTTTCTATGTCTGTTCCCGCAGCAGGAAAGTGACTACTAGGTACCGTTCTTGATAGGGAAACTGAGCTCACATCAGCTAGCGCCAAGAGCTCTCCTTTAATGGCTTCAACATTGTTCAGCACTTCGTTGTCCCAGTTAAAGTCCAATATCAGTTGTTGTTCCTTATCAAAACCCATATCCTTATTTAGCATAAAACCAAGTTGGTAGTATACCACCACCGTACTGGCGATAAGCGCAATGGATATACTGAATTGAAGTACGACCAACCCTTTTCTCATGGTGGTGCCTTGAGGTGATGTCCTAAAGGCGCCTTTAAGCACACTCACCGGTCTAAACCCAGAAAGTACAAAGGCAGGATAACTGCCCGAGATAAGCGCGGTCACCAAAGATGTTCCAAAATATAGAAAAAGTATAGGAGCGGTCATAAACGAAGCCATCGTAAATACGTTTCCTGTTAAGGAACTTAACCATGGCAGGCCTATTAATGCTAGACCAAGACCAAGAAGTGAGGCAAACAGTACTAAAATCAACGATTCCCCTAGAAATTGATAAATAAGACCCCTTCGTTCCGCACCAATGACTTTACGTATCCCCACCTCTTTTGCCCTTTCTAAAGAACGCGCGGTGGACAAATTCATAAAATTGATGCTGGCGATAATTAAAATAAATAGGCCAATGATAGCAAATATGTAAATATTGGATAAACTACCCGTTTCACCTGGTTGACGATCTGCTGTCGAATACAGATAAATTTCATTCATCGATTCCAAAGAGAAGTTGTAGTAATACTCCTCTGCTTCATCTGGATCAAGATGTTTTTCCAAAAAACTTGGAATTTTGGACTCAAATGCCATTTGATCAAAGTTCTGTGTAACCAAGACATAGGTATAAAAGTCAACATACCCCCACCATTCAAAAATCTCCGGCCTAGTCTGATAAAAACTGCTCATGGACATGAGTACATCAAAATTAAAATGGGAATTTTGTGGAATGTCCTTCATCACACCTGTTACCGTGTACGTTCCGTCTGCTGCCCTACCACCAATACCCTCTATGGTTTTACCCACTGGATTTTCATTTCCAAAATATTTTTTTGCTGTGGTTTCAGAAAGCACAATGGAATAGGGAGCCTCTAGCGCGGTTTCCGAATCCCCCTTTAGTAAGGGCCAACTGAATACATTAAAAACGGAGGCATCTGCATAAAAGCATTCCGCTTCTTGAAACTTGCGGTTGTTATACCCCAATAGGATATCACTTCTTCCTGAAAACTGGACCTTTTCAACAATCTCTGGAAAATCCGATTTTAGTGCAGGACCGATCGGGGCATTACCCCAAACCCATGCATCTTCTGGGTTGTTCGCGTTTGAATGATGGACTACCCTATAAATAGAATTTTTCTTTTCGTGGTAGGTATCGTAAGAAAGCTCGTTGGATATAAAAATGGCAATCAGCAGGAAACAGGCCAGGCCAATGGCCAAACCACCAATATTAATAATAGAGTACCCTTTGTTTTTTAAAAGATTCCTCCAAGCAATCTTAAAATAGTTTTTAAACATGATAGAACATTTTTTGGTTGACTTATTCCTTCTTATCCCAGATTAAAGGATAGATTTGGCTGGTTATTCGATTGATGAATAAACTCCTTATAAACTATTTGGTGCAAATTAATGGCTGATTAGACCATTGCCCCAATTGCCCTATTTTGGCTTTCCGTTACTATTTGACCATCGAATAGATTAACCACCCTGTGAGCGTAATGTGAATCCCTATCTGAGTGCGTTACCATAACGATGGTAGTACCTTCTTGATTAAGTTCCGTAAGCAAGTTCATTACTTCGATACCATTTTTGGAATCCAAGTTCCCCGTAGGCTCATCCGCCAGAATCAGTTTTGGGTTGGTGACCACGGCTCTAGAAATGGCTACACGTTGTTGCTGCCCACCGGATAATTGCTGAGGAAAGTGCTTTTCCCTATGTGCAATCTTCATACGCTCCAAGACCTTCATTACTTTTTCCTTGCGCTCGGCCTTTCCCATTTTTAAATAGATAAGGGGCAGTTCTACATTTTCGTACACGGTAAGCTCATCAATGAGATTAAAGCTCTGAAAGACAAAGCCTAAATTTCCCTTTCTTAGTTGGGTTCGTTGACTTTCTTTAAGACCCGATACTTCATGCCCAGCAAAATTGTAACTGCCTTCCGTGGGATTATCCAACATCCCTATTATGTTTAATAAGGTAGATTTCCCGCAACCAGAGGGGCCCATAATGGCAACAAATTCGCAATCTTCAACCTTTAGATTTACATTATTCAATGCTAAGGTTTCCACTTCCTCTGTCCGAAAGCTCTTTTTTAAATCTGTAATTGATATCATTTTAGTATACGTTTATTGTTAATATGCTTTTGATTTAATTCATTTTTTATTTCAAGACAATCCGTTCTGCTTCTCCAAAGCTATCATAGTTACTTGTTATGACTTCTTCACCAGACTCTAAACCTTCCAATACTTCATAAAATCTAGAATTCTGTTTTCCAACTCTTATGTTTCTTTTTATGGCTTCATCCGATCCTGGAGTAACCACAAAAATCCATTGGCCTCCGGTACTCTGGAAAAAGCTTCCTTTGGGCAACAACAACGCGTCACTGGATTCCCCCAACTGCAGTTTAATATTATAACTCTGTCCGGTACGTATCGTTTCCGGCTTGTCATCCGTAAAAACAAGATCAACCCTAAACCTACCGTTTCTCACTTCTGGATATACCTTTCGTACCCTTAAATTAAAGTCATTTCCATTTCGTTCTAAAACCGCGCTCAAATCACGTTTAACGCGATCTATATAATGCTCATCTATATCTGCTTCGATTTTATAGTCGGTTAATACATTAATCTGCCCTATACGTTGTCCTTGGGCAATATTCTGTCCGATTTCCGCGTCCAGGAAACCTAATTGACCATCGGCAGGGGCCCTAACATTTAAATGATCTAAGCGTTGATAAACCATACCCAAGGTTTTTTGCATACGGGCCAAATCCGCATCCAATCCGGTAAGAGAAGTTTTACGTAGTTCATCATCGTTTTCGGTCTGCATTTTTACAATGTCGTACTGCTTTTGGGAAAGTTCATAATTTTCCTTTGAAAGCTGATAGGCTTCTTTAGAAATCAACTCATCCTCAAATAAGGCTTTATTCTGTTCGAAATTCCGTTTTAGCCGTTGTAAATCGGTACTAGCAGTTGCCAGCGACCTGCGACCTTCTACCTGTCGTGAATCAAATGTAAGTTTCGTTGAACGTAAATCATTTTGCTTTAGCGCCAAATTACTTTCACTGGCCAAAATTTGTTCATAAAGATTCATATTTTCCAACTTTAGAATAATATCTCCTTTTTTGACCATGGCGCCTTCCTCTATTAATTTTTCGGTAACTCGCCCGCCCTCGTAAGCATCCATATAAATAGTAGTAATCGGCGCAACATTTCCATTGATTGTAATATAATCATCAAACTTGCCTTGGGTAACCGTTGCGATTGAGAGTTTATCCTTTTCTGTTCTAAACGTAGATACCGAGGTGCTAAAAATTAACTGATATCCCACAAAAAGCAATAACAATCCTATGGCTATATACCCATAATGCTTTGGTCGTAATCCTTTTTTCTTTTCTAATTGTATGTCCATTTCTTAAAATATTCTTTTTATCATTTTCGTAAAAGAGAAAATCATCTTATCCTAGTTAATATTAAACACTGGTAAACCCCTATAAAAATCCAATGTAGACCTATTGATTTGAGTTCGTAAGCGCACCTGTAAATTTTCATTCTGAGCACTGGCAAATAAATTTTTAGCGGTGAAAAGCTCAATACCATTAATCATTCCTTTTTCATAACGTTTCTGCGCTATTGTAAAGGCCATTCGTTGTGCCTCAACATTTTGGTCACTCTGACCCCTTTCTACCAGAAGGGCGTTATACTCCTGCACCAATTCTTGAATAGTTTGAAAAAGCACCTGTTCTTGAACGTTAAGATTATTTGCTTGTCGAAGCCTTTCTATCTTTGCTTGTTTTACTTGCGATCGTGCAGACCATCCGTTGCTAATTGGAATGTTTAGATTAAGCCCAATAAACCTAGAAAAATTGTCTCTAAATTGCTCACGAAAAGGCAAGGTATTCCCCAAATCATCCCTAAAGGTTTCAAAATATCCTGTTCCCATACCGGCGAAAAGTGATAAGGATGGATAGAATCTCCCCCGTGCAACACCTACCTGTTTTTTTGCGGCCTCCGACCTTAATTCCTGCGCCTTGATTAAAGGTAGAAATTCGCGAGCTTTGGTATATACCAAATCTGATTGCATCTTTGAATTACTTTCTACGACTGCCTTTTTCTCTAAATTGGGAATAATTTCAATATCTGAGGCACCCTCTAGATTCATTTCTTGAATCAGTGCCAACTTGCCCGCCGCCAATTGATTTTCGCCTTGGGTAAGGTTTAATTCATCCGATAGTAAAGCAGATTTTGCCTCATAAATATCGGCACCCGCCATAAGACCCAGTTCAATTTGCTTTTCCACTAATTTTAAATTCGTTTCCGAAACGTTTACCTGTTCGTTTGCAATAGCAACCAGACCTTCAAAAAATAGAATGTTGTTAAATGCTTGCATTACCCTAAACGCCAAAAGATACTTTTGCTGCAAACGCTCTTCTTTAGCTGCTTTAAACAAAAATTTAGAGGCTTTAATAGAATTGATTTTTTGAAAACCTTGAAATAAATCTATATTAGACTGTAACGTGTAATTGTTGGAGAAGAAATCCTGTACCACAAAAGTACCTGTATTAGGATCTTCTGCCCTACCCGAATTAATGGTGTAATTAGAATTGGCATTAATTTCCGGTAGCAAATTCCGAATAGATTGCCGGTAGGTTTCTTTGTTGGACTCACTAGTATATTCAAAGTCATTAAGCAGCAGGTTGTGTTCCAATGCATACGCAATACAAGCATCTAAAGTCCATTGGTCTTGTGCTGTCGCTTTTATACTAAGGACAAGGAGAAATAGGAGTATTATATTCGTTTTCAAATTCATACGTTTATTACTGTGCCAAACCCTATACTATATACGTGCCATATATTTAAAAACCTCATTTACAGCATTTTACATTATTCTTTATTTAGTGTTATAAAATAAAGTGTAAAATAACTATACAGATATTGTCCAATATTTTTACAGTAGATGTGGTGTGTAGAAATTGATTTGTAATTTTAACCATGTTAAGGTTTAAAAAAACATATCCTAAACTCATAAACAAATAAACGTATTTACTTTTCTGGTTGAAGGGCTAGCACTATTTTAAATTACAGAACAACATGACAGATGCAACCATCCTTGTAATTGACGATAACAAAAGTGTACTCAGTGCTTTGGAGATACTATTACAATTTGAACATAAGAGTGTACAGACCATTAGCAATCCTAACCAGATACCGTCATTCCCCAACTTTAATGCTATTGATATTATCTTGCTGGATATGAATTTTTCTGCCGGCGTAAATACAGGAAACGAAGGGCTGTATTGGCTTAGGGAAATAAGAAAAAAATCACCCCATATTTCTGTGATAATGATGACGGCATACGGTGCCATTGACCTTGCGGTAGAAGCCCTAAAAGAAGGAGCTGCGGATTTCATCCTAAAACCTTGGAACAATGAGCGGTTGTTAACTACGGTAAAGTCTGCCTATGAACTGCGAAAAAGCCGTAAGGAAGTCAACCAACTTAAACAAAAAGAGAATAACCTTAAACAGGTCATTAACCAAAATAAAAATTATATTGTAGGTACTTCCAAAGCCTTGAACTCGGTATTAAATCTTGTACAAAAAGTAGCAAAAACAGATGTAAATGTTCTAGTTACCGGAGAAAATGGAACAGGAAAAGAATTGATCGCAAGAGAATTACATAACCGATCTAGTAGAAGTAACGAGGTTTTTATATCTGTTGATATGGGCTCCATTTCAGAAAACCTTTTTGAAAGTGAATTGTTCGGGCATGTAAAAGGCTCTTTTACCGATGCAAAAGAAGACCGTGCCGGTAAATTTGAGGCTGCTACCGGAGGTACCTTATTTTTAGACGAAATAGGTAATCTTTCGCTACAGACACAAGCTAAATTGCTATCAGCTATCCAAAATAGAATTATAGTGAGGGTCGGTTCCAACAAGCCTATAAAGGTAGATATCCGATTGATATGTGCTACCAACTGTAATCTAGATCAAATGGTAGCGGACGGACTTTTTAGGGAAGATTTATTATATAGAATTAACACCATACGGGTAGAAGTACCGCCCTTACGTGAACGGGAAGGAGATGTGCTTGTCTTGGCGGAATTTTACCTGAACAAATTCGTAAACAAGTATGGAAAACCAGGTCTTAAAATTAACCAAGCTGCACAAGAAAAATTAATGGACTACCACTGGCCGGGTAATATCAGGGAATTATTGCACACTATGGAACGGGCCGTAATCCTATCCGAAGGAAATGTTTTAAAACCTACTGACTTTTTATTGGAAACCGGACAAGCAGTTTCAATGGAAAATGGACCAAATACCCTAGAAGAAATGGAATTAGTAATGATTACCAATGCCTTGAACCAAAATGACGGAAACTACAGTGCAGCTGCGGAACAATTGGGTATTTCAAGACAAACACTTTACAATAAATTAAAGAAAAAAAGTGGACAGTAAAAAGGGATCTACAACTATAGAATTCTTTATCAATAATCTAATACATGGTAAGTAGAAATATATATATACAATTAGTGTTTCGGGTCATTTTTATGACGCTGACAATAGTATTAGCAACCTATTTCTTTTTTAACAAACAATATGTGGCGGGAGGTATTGGAGCAATTATAATGATTTTTCAAACCGGAGGACTTATAGATTATGTGAACCAGACCAACCGTAAAATCGCATATTTTTTCGATGCTATTAAAAACGAAGATTTTACATTACGATTTCCAGAGAAGCTAAGTGTAAAGTCATTGGAAGAGCTTAACCACAGTTTAAATATGTTGAACTCCATGATTCAGGATATTCATCTGAAAAAACAAGCACAAGAACAATACTACCAAGAAATACTCCGTCAGGCAGATATTGGCATCTTTACTATAAATCCAAAAGGGCATATTCTTTACGCGAACCCTACTGTTCAAGAACTTCTGAACTATAGACCGTTAAACCATGTAAAACAACTGAACCAGGTAGATAAAGAACTCTACGGACTATTTGCAGACCTAAAACCTTTTGGCAATACAATTTTTAAATTGGGAAACGAACGGGGCAAGAAGGAGCTAAGCTTAAAATGTACGCCGATTATTATAGAAGGCCAGCAGCTACTTTTGGTTGTAGTGCACGACATCCATAAAGAACTGGACGAAAAAGAAACGGACTCTTGGGTAAAACTTATTCGCGTGCTTACGCACGAAATTATGAATACCATTACCCCAATAACCTCTATTTCGGAATCGATTCTAAATTATTTTAAAAAGGACAAGGACCTAGAAATACCCACCCATTTCTCCGAACAACAAATTAAAAATACAACCAAGGGCTTACAGGTAATCAAAGAACAGGGGTCGGATTTAATGAGTTTTGTGCAATCTTATCGAAACTTTTTAAGCATTCCAGAACCAGACCGCGAACTCGTGCCCGCTAAGTCACTTTTTGAAAAAATCATTGTATTGCTACAGGAGCAAAAAGTAAATTCCAGTCTAAGTATTAAAACCCAAATAGAACCCATTGGACTCGAGTTTTATATAGATCAAAAACAACTAACACAAGTATTATTAAACTTGGGTAAAAATGCAAAGCAATCCTTAGAAGGGATAGATGATGGCTACATCCATTTTGCAGCAGGCATAAATGCATTCAACAAAAAATTCATACAAGTTACAGACAATGGTGCTGGAATTCCGGAAAATCTAATTGATGAGATTTTCGTTCCTTTCTTTACAACAAAAAATACGGGCACGGGAATCGGATTGAGCCTATCCAAACAAATTATGAGACTCCACGGGGGGAGTATTAGTGTTGCTTCCAGTAACACTACTCAATTTACACTTACGTTCGACTAGGAACCTTCTGATGCTCCCAACTCTTTCCATGGGTCCCAGAAATGACTATCTAAATTCTGAATTTGATTGTCAATTACAGTAACACCTTCGCTTTCCAACAATTGTTGCATAAGGTTGGTGCCGTCAAAATGATGCTTTCCGGTTAAAAGTCCTTGTTTATTGACTACGCGGTGCGCAGGAACATCATCCATACTGTGTGAGGCATTCATAGCCCAACCAACCATTCTTGCACTACGGGCAGCTCCTAAATATTTGGCCACCGCGCCATACGAAGTAACCCTGCCATAGGGTATCTGTTTTACCACCTCATAAACCCTTGTAAAAAAATTAGTGTTATCCGACATTTTAAGTATTGTAAACTCTAATAATAGTGATGACGAGTAATACCAACATTAAAAATCCCAAAATATAATTAGCGTTCTTGGCAAACTTTTGTGTCTTGTGCTCTAGTTTATCAAAATAAAAAACATAAAGATAGAGTACAGAAAAGGTACCCATACCTGCAGCTAAAACGAAGGTTGCAATATCCAAAACCTGAAATTTTATCCACCCAGATGCATTCCACATAATGTTTAATCCGCTGTAATAGGGAATCGTTAACAAGTTGACACTTGCAAGGAAAACACCTTTAAAATAACTGCTTCGTTTGCTGATTTTTATTTCCTTTATTTTCTTTTTCCTATTACTTCTTGCAGCCATAAAAAAATATACCGACAACACGGCAAAAACGCCAATGGCGATTTTTAGCAACACCGCGACCACATCTGGATTTTTATGAAGAAACTTAGATATGAAAACAGCTACGAGCGCCTGTAACATGATCATAGTAGACACGCCTAAACTAAATACAATACCATTAAGTTTGTTCTTTTCCACACTAGTTTTTGCGGCATTTACGTTCAACAATCCCGGTGGAACGGTTGCCATAAATGCGGCCGAGAACGTAGCAAAAAAAAGAATTAACAGGTGCTGCATGACTTCAATTTATCCGAAACTGGATATAGGTAATCGGTTTTCCCTTTTCAAGGTACTGATTTTCATAAAATGTCTGTAACTCCAAGACCTCTTTAGGACTACCTTCATTTTTATACACATCGTGATTGGCGTACAATACGTCATATCCGGCTCCATGTAAGAGCCCTAACGTGTAGCCGTGCATAAATTCACTGTCGGTCTTTAAATGTAGTAAAGCACCCGGTTTCAGTACTTTTTTATATCGATTTAAAAATACCTGATTCGTCATACGATGTTTGGTACGTTTGTATTTAATTTGGGGGTCGGGAAAGGTAATCCAGATTTCGGAAACTTCATTTTCGGCAAAAAGCTGATCCACCAATTCAATTTGACTTCTTAAAAAGGCTACATTGTCCAACCCCTCTTCCAACGCTGTTTTGGCACCACGCCAAAAACGCGCTCCTTTGATATCAATTCCAATAAAATTTTTGTTCGGAAACAGTTTTGCAAGTCCTACGGTGTATTCCCCTTTACCACATCCTAACTCTAGTACAATGGGGTTGTCATTTCCAAAATGATCGTTCCAAGCCCCGCGTTTGGCAAAGCCTTTGCTCACGGCATCCCTTGAGGGCTGAATTACATTTTTAAAGGTTTCGTTTTCCTTAAATCTTTTAAGCTTGTTCTTACTTCCCACTATTTCCTTTATAAGTATGCAAAGCTATGAAATGAGTGATAACTGGTAACTATCTGCTATGAAAACTTAAGAAATAGCTTGTTCAGGGTACCAGCGATATGTATCGTTTTATGCCTTATCCAAAACTTCCGGCTTGCTCTTTTCCAAGGTAAACGAAAACTCCGACCCTACGTCCAATACGCTTTCCACGTATATTTTTTCTCCATGTGCTTCGATTACATGTTTTACTATCGCTAGTCCTAATCCAGAGCCACCCTCTTTCCTACTTCGGTTTTGATCTACCCTATAAAAGCGTTCAAACAACCTGGGGATATGCTCTTTAGGGATACCTACGCCGTTATCGGTCACCCGCACAATCACCTTATTTTTAACCAAATTTTCGACACTTACTTCTGTGGTACCGTTATCATTACCATATTTTATGGAATTTACCAAGAGGTTGGTGAGCACCTGCTGAATTTTTTCCCTGTCGCCATGCACCATAATGGGTTTATCGTAAGGCATATCAAAGGTCAAGACAATATTGTTTTTTGCGGCCTTCATTTCTAAGAGGTCAAATACGCTTTGTATGAGCTCAATAATATTAAAATCCTGTTTGTCTAATCGCAGATCCCCAACTTCCAACTTTGTAATTAAGTCTAAATCCTTAACAATGTATATGAGTCTATCTACGGCCTTATTGGCCCTCGAAATATACTTTTTCCTAACGTTTTTATCCTCGATTGCACCATCTAAAAGCGTTTCTAAATAACCTTGTACTGTAAACAGGGGGGTCTTTAATTCGTGGGATACATTTCCTAAAAAATCCTTTCGATATTCCTCTCGGATTTTTAAAGTATCGATTTCGATTTTCTTGTCCTTGGCAAATTTTTCGATTTCTGCGGTAAGCGTGCGCATGTCTGTTGTAATAGGGTCGGTAGTTAACGTCGAGGATTCTAACAATGCAACATCATCGTAAATTTTTTTGATTCGTTTGTAAATGAAGTTCTCTATACGGATTTGGAGTGTAACGAAAGAAATTATATAAATAAGAATACAAGCAGCTACTAAAAACCAACTATTTAAATAATCAAATTGCCAACATAAAAAGCCCAGCACTACACCGGACAAACCACTAATATAAAGCGAAGACCTAAGGGCAAACCTATAAGACCTCTTTGATTTACCGGACATTAAAGTACGAACTTATATCCCACACCCTTTACCGTTTTAAAATGCTCTTCACCAATTTTCTCTCTTAGTTTTCGGATATGTACATCTATGGTCCTGCCTCCTACCACGACCTCATTGCCCCAGACTTTATCCAAGATAACTTCTCTTTTAAACACTTTACTGGGCTTGGAAGTCAAAAGAGCCAAAAGTTCAAACTCTTTTCTGGGCAGAATAATCTCCTTGCCCTTTTTAACAATCTTATACTCCTCCCTGTTAATAATAATATCGCCAACCTGGGTAATATCGTCTTGTGAATCATCATTTTTGAGTACTCGCCTTAGCAAGGCGTTTACCTTACTTACAAGCACTTTGGGCTTTATCGGTTTGGTGATATAGTCATCCGCTCCGGCATCAAAACCAGCCATTTGAGAATAGTCTTCCCCTCGCGCGGTCAAAAAGGTAATGACCGTATGTTCCAACCCGCTAGTCTTTCGAATTAGCTCACATGCCTCAATCCCATCCATTTCTGGCATCATCACATCTAAAATAACAAGGTGTGGTTGTTTCTTTTTTGCCTTGGCTACTCCGTCAAGTCCATTTTTTGCGGTAAAAACGTCATAGCCTTCTGCTGTGAGATTATAACTGACAATCTCTAAAATATCTGGCTCATCATCTACTAATAGTATTTTAATGTCCTTTTTTTTCATGGTGTCTTGGTACGGTTGTTTTCTCAAAAGTAAAGATAATAGCGTAACTATAGTGTCGCTTAACATTGATTTAATGTAGTAACCTTTAGATAACACTAAAAAAATAAATGTTTAACATGGGGGTAACTGCACCTTTACAAGATACCGGTTTCTTTGCAGCGAAAACAACTTTCTATTATTCAAAAAGTAAAACAGTAATTAAAAATGAATTCTAAAAACGAGAAAATGAAAAAATTCGATTTTATTAAAAGGGTATTTGGCCTTGTACTGCTTGTCAGTTCTTTAACATTCGTAGCATGTAGCGATGACGATCCAGTCATTCCGCCAGTAGAAGTGGATGTTGATTTTGACAATGACGGAATCAACGATGATGTTGATAACTGCCCAGCTGCATCAAATGCCGATCAAGCAGATAGTGACGGTGATGGTATTGGCGATATTTGCGACCCTGTTGATGATGGTGCAACACCTCCTACTGGTGGCACTGTAGTAGTAGACTCAGATATTACAGCTAATACTACTTGGTCTTCGGATTCTGTTTATAATCTAGACGGTAGAATTTTTGTTACTGATGGTGCAACCCTTACCATTGAAGCTGGTACGTTAATTAAAGCTAATGCTGGTTCAGGTGCAAATGCTTCGGTTCTTGTAATAACTAGGGGTAGTAAAATTGAAGCAGTAGGAACAGCTACAGAGCCAATCATCTTTACCTCTGCTTCTGATAATATCCAATTTGGAGAGACTGCAGGTACTAATCTTGATCAAAACGATCGAGGGTTATGGGGAGGACTTATCGTATTGGGTAATGCACCTTCTTCGTTTGACGGTGACGCTGAATCTGCTCAGATAGAAGGTCTCCCAACCGATACGGATGGTGACAAAGGATTATATGGTGGTAGCGATGCTGCCGATGATAGTGGTACCATACAATATGTATCTATACGTCATGGAGGAGCTTTGATCGGCGAAGGAAACGAAATAAATGGCCTTACTTTAGGTGCAGTAGGTTCTGGAACAACTGTTGATAATGTTGAAGTTGTTGGTAATGTTGATGATGGTATCGAATTCTTTGGTGGAACGGTAAATGCAACTAACTTGTTTGTATGGGCAGTAGGTGATGACGGACTTGACATTGACCAAGCGTATAGCGGTACTATCGACAATGCCATCGTTGTTCAAGGAAACGTTTCTGATCACGCTTTAGAAATAGATGGCCCTGAAGGCTCACTTGCCGGGGCTTACACTTTAACAAACGCTACACTAATAGGACTTGACAACAATGTAGAAAACGGAGAAATAGCTGACTTTAGATCAGGTGCTACCGGAACAAACAGTAATATTTTAGTGACTGGTTTTACAGGCATAGGAACAGATTTACAACTGTCCGATGTAGAATTGGATAACTCGGTAGTAGCAGCTAATTATACTGCTGGCACCTTGGTTTTTGCTAATTGGGAGGTAGTTTTACCGACAGGAATTACAACATCTGCAGAAATATTTAATGATACTACAGATGAATCTACATTTGAAGCGGACGCTATTACCTTTTCAGCCGTTGCACCAGCACCGGCAACAGTAGGAGCTACAACTTCTGCCTTTTCATGGACATATTCCAACACAAAAGCTGGCTTAGGTTTCTAATAGAATCCTTGAAAACCTAATCACTGTATCAAATTGCTCGTCTTAAAAATTTAAGACGAGCAATTTATATATTAACAGACAATTTGTTCTAACAACATTTTTAGATGAAACTCAAACTAGTATTTATTTTTTTATCCCTACTATCTTCACTCAATGCTTTTTCTCAAAGCGGCATTATCTCTGGAACCGTCAATGATGGTGAACTGAATGATGTGCTTCCATTTGCCAATATACTCATAAGTGGAACCACCATAGGAACTACATCGGATTTTGACGGAAAATATGTATTGGAGGTAGAACCCGGAACCTATACCGTTACATTTTCCTATTTAGGCTATGAAACAAAAGCGATATCTGAAGTAGTAATTGGACCCGGTGCTGAGCAAATAATTGACGTTACATTAAATCCACTTGCAAATGCATTGGATGAAGTAGTCGTAACCACAACAATTTCAAAAAATACAGAGGTATCAGTACTAAACCTTCAAAAAAACTCCGTTGCATTATTGGATGGACTATCTATTCAAAGTATGAAGAAATCAGGTGCTAGTGACATCGCTAGTGCTATTAAATCAGTCCCTGGAGTATCCGTTCAAGGAGGTAAATTTGTCTATGTCCGTGGTCTTGGAGACCGTTATACCAAATCTATTTTAAATGGCGTTGACGTTCCCGGATTAGACCCCGACAGAAATACATTGCAGTTGGACATTTTCCCAACAAATATTCTAGACAATATACTCGTTATTAAGTCCGCAACGGCAGATCAAGCAGCCGACTTTACCGGAGGTGTTGTAGATATCGTAACTAAAGATTTTCCAACCAGGGCCGAATATAGTGTTTCGGTAGGTTTAGGATATAATTCCACTATGCACTTTAATAACAATTACCTAAGCTCTGAGGGTAGTGCCGGTGACATCCTTGGATTTGACAGCGGAAGAAGAGATTTAGTACTCCCACAAAGCGTTGAAACGCCAAACCCGGCAGATAATGGCCCACGAATAAGACAATTGACCCAATTGTTTAGGCCAAATCTCAAGGCACTGGAAGAACAAAGTCTAATGAATTTTAATTTTGGCTTTACTGCTGGCAACCAATATAATTTAAATGATGAAGGAAGTAAAAAAATTGGCTACTTGGCTTCTTTGACATACAAAAACAGTACGGAATTCTACGATGGAATCGTAAACGGTCAAGTCTTTAGAAAACAAGACCAGGACAGGTCTGTCCTTGAATTAATAGATGACCGTACACAATCTGGTAATTTGGGCGTAAATAATGTTTTGATAAGCGGACTTGCCGGTGTTTCATTAAAAGGTCTAACTTCAAAATACAAATTAAACGTACTTCATATACAAAATGGAGAATCTAGCGCTGCGTACCTTAGGCAAGATAACTTCAATGTAAATTCCAATGTTATTTTTAAGGACGTTTTAACCTACACAGAACGATCTATAACCAACATTCTACTAAATGGCGAACATGCAAATGAAGATGGTTCATGGAAGGTATCTTGGAAACTTGCACCTACCCTTTCCAAAATATACGATAAAGACTTAAGGACCACACCGTTTAGGTTTAATGACGAGACAGGTAACTTTTCAATATCACCTAGTGAATCTGGGGATCCCAGCAGAATTTGGAGAAATCTTGAAGAAATAAATATAGCTGGCAAACTAGATTTAACGCGAAGACACCAATTATTCGGTAGGGATGCAAAATTTAAATTTGGTGGAGCTCATACTTTAAAACAACGGGAATTTATTGTAGATCAATTCTCACATCCCGTACAGTCAAGAGCAGGTAATTTTAGCCTTGGTTTCGATGGGAATGCCGACCAAGTTTTAGCTCCTGATAATATTTATAGTACTATTACAAGAGAAGGAACGTATGTGAGACGTGATTCTAATATATCCGATTCCTTTGACTCAGAGATTACAGTTTCGGCTGGCTATGTATCTGATGAATTTAAATTTTCTGACAGGTTAAATGCAATTGTAGGATTACGTTTAGAAAAGTTTGATTTGCTTTACTCAGGAGAAAATCAGGATGGTGAAGTTTTTGATCAAGCGAACATTTTGGATAAAATGGACTTTTTCCCATCGGCCAATTTTATTTACGAGTTAAACGAGGAAGCAAATAAAAAACTAAGGGCTTCCTTCTCCAGCACTACGGCAAGGCCTTCATTCAAAGAAGCCTCCAATGCCCAAATATTTGACCCTGTATCCAGCACATTTTTCATAGGTAATATAGATATACAGCCTACATATATCAATAATTTTGATCTTCGTTTTGAGTCTTATGGCGAGGGAACCAACTTCTTTGCGTTGAGTGCATTCGCAAAAACATTTGATGATCCAATAGAACTTTCTTTTATTAGAGAAGCTAGGGGCCAATTTATACCATTAAATTTAGGGGATGCAACCGTATATGGTGGGGAATTAGAAGTTAGAAGAAATCTAGACTTTATCCCTGGTTGGCAAGATTTTTCTTTTAACGCTAACGTTTCCATCATAGAATCGAATCAAACTTTTACAGAAGACGAGCGGGAAGCGAGAACAGATAATCTAAGAGAAGGAGAGAACCTTCCTGATGGTCGCCAATTACAGGGTCAATCTCCATTATTATTGAACATAGGTTTTAACTATGACAATAACGAAAACGGTTGGCAAGGCGGACTTAATTATAACATACAAGGGAAAACTCTCGAAATAGTTGGTAACGGAGATATTCCAGATGTTTTCACCTTACCGTTTCATAATCTAAAATTTAATCTTAGTAAAGAACTTGGAAAGGAAAAAAACAGTAAGATTTCCTTACGTTTTGAAAATATTTTAAACGATAAGATAGAAAGTGTTTACCAGTCTTTTGGCGCAACAGATCAGCTATTCTCTTCTAGATATCCAGGACAGGCTATCTCTTTGGGGTATAGTTATCAATTCTAAGCTGAATTAAGGTTCAAATTAAAGCGTTCCCTGATTATTTTTAATAAATAACGTTTCCAAAACCCACTTTTTGTGGGTTTTTTTGCGTTTCATCGAAAAAAAACAATAAAGAATAGTCTAGTTTTACAATAGGCCAATAGATTTCCTATCTTTATGGCATAGCATTTGTAATCAGCTATATATGAAGCAAATCTACTTTATCCTTTGTTTTCTTTTTATTTCTTTAAGCTATGGGCAAAGTACCCAGAGCACGGGAGAGATAGATGGCTTCAGTATGTATCCCAATCCGGTTACTACAGGCAAAGTCTATATTTCCACTTCAACTAACGATGCTAAGGAAATATTAATCTATGATGTGCTTGGTACCTTAGTCTTAAAAACTACAATTTTACGCAAAGAATTAAATGTTGGTGACTTGGATGCCGGTGTTTATGTTTTACGTGTTTTTGAAAAAGGTAAAGTTGCTACACGCAAGTTGATCGTTAAGTAAATTTTTACTTATCTGATTTACCCATTACGTTTATTCCATATCGACCATCGGCAAAAAAAACCGATGAAAAACAGCGCGTATTCTATTGACCTACAAAATACTAGCTTTCACAACATTTTCCAAAAACCTCTTTGCTCTTGATGTACCTTTACCGTGTTGACCCCAAATCAATACAAAATGAAAAAAATCTACTTTATCCTATTTTTAGGATTTACTCTACTGAACCACGCACAGGACAACACACTACTTGCGCAAAATACTACTACGGAAATTTCAGGTTTTAAATTGTATCCTAATCCTGCTACAGCAGACATTGTGTATGTAACCACAGAACAGAATGCAATAAAGCAAATCCGAATTTTTGATGTTTTTGGCGAACTTATACTTACCGATAGAATTTCTAGTAAAACCTTGGATATTTCCCGCCTGTCCCCAGGGGTATATATGGTGCAGGTTGTAGAGAACCAGAAATCTATTAATCGAAAACTTGTGGTACGTTAAATTTTTGACTTTGGTCAAATAACTAGATTCAAAAAGGCTTCAATAAAGGTAACACACGTGACTGGAACTCCTCTCCAAATCACTTTGCATTAATGAGATGAACCTTCCGATGAATTATTTCCCAAAACTAAATACAACCATTTGCATGTCTATATCTAGAGGCGTTTCCTACCTTTGCAATCATGGGAAACGAAGCACATAACAAGGCCCTATTTCAAATTTCCACTGATGCCGAGTTCTTGGCAACTGCCCTAGACACCTTTCGTTTTCAATATACCAACAATACTGTTTATCGTACGTTTTGCAACTATCTTAAGGTAGTACCTGAAAAGGTTCTTGATTTGGAAGAAATACCATTTTTACCCATTCAATTTTTTAAAAACAAGAAACTCGTTAGTACTACCGATTCCCCAAAGGTCATTTTCACAAGCAGTGGCACCACCGGAAGTATCACCAGCAAACATATAGTAACAGATATAGGCCTTTACGAAAAAAGCTATCTTACCGCTTTTGAACAATTCTACAGCAAGCCTTCTTCTTTCTGTATTCTTGCTTTACTACCCTCCTATTTGGAACGGGAAGGCTCTTCGCTTATCTATATGGTACACGATCTTATACAAAAATCAGGACATCCTCAGAGCGGGTTTTTTCTAGACGACACCGACAGTTTAAAAAAACATCTGATTGCTCTAGAAGCTACAGGAACCAAAACCTTATTAATAGGTGTTTCGTTCGCACTTTTAGATTTTTGCGAACAACATCAATTCAAACTTAAACACACTACAATTATGGAAACCGGAGGCATGAAAGGTCGCCGAAAAGAACTTATTCGCGAAGAATTACACGACCTACTAAAAAAAGGCTTCGGTGTAGACCATATACATTCGGAATATGGAATGACCGAATTACTCTCCCAGGCCTACTCCAAAGGAAACGGGATTTTTAAATGTCCACCATGGATGAAGCTATTGGTGCGTGATACAGAAGATCCATTGACATACGTGGCCAATGGAAAAACGGGCGGTATTAACGTAATAGATTTAGCCAACAGAAACTCGTGTTCCTTTATTGCCACCCAAGATTTGGGCAAGAAACATACCAATGATACCTTCGAAATTTTAGGAAGATTTGACGATTCGGATATTCGAGGGTGTAATTTAATGGTGCTTTAGTCTTCTATAAGAACATAATCCAGTCCCGGACCATCACAGGCCTGCCAGGTATTAGAAATCTCGGTTGCGGACCGATATTGTAGTACCTCTTTTTCATCGCCAAAACAGTTTCCAATGAGCTCTAAACCTTTTGTATAACTTAGCTCTAAATAATCGGCTTCGTCATTTTCATATTCCGCTACTTCAAAAGTCCCGGCAGCTTCCGAAACAACACCATCCCTAGTTCTAATTTTTTGAAAGGTACCATTCACGCTAAAGATGTAGTACTCCTGCCATTCCATTTCCACTCCTGTTGTCATAGAATTCGCCATGTTCCCCGACATCCGTACCAATTCCCATTTTTGGTTACCAAATTGTACCGCTGCACCCTCCAAAGAAGAAGTATCAGGTTCGGAGCAAGAGCATAACATAAGTGCGGAAAGTATGGCTACGTACAACTTGTTCATCTTAAAACGCATCGATTCATATACATTAAGATAGAAAATATCTAAAATGGTTGCGTCCTTTTTTAAGTTGAACGCTACTATAAACCCTATGTATCGTATTAAATAACGACCAATACGTAATAACTCTTTTTACCACGTTGTAGCAATACAAATTTTCCGTTTATCAAATCATCTTTGGTAATCGTATAAGCATCGGTCACTTTTTCCTTGTTTACAGAGATGGAATTTTGTTTGAGCTCTCGGCGCGCCTCCCCATTTGAAGCTAAAAAGCCCGTTTTCGCAGCAAGAGCGGCAATCATATCCAAACCACCCTCAAGTTCTGAGATTGGAATCTCTGCCTGTGGCACACCATCAAAAATGTCTAAAAAGGTTTTTTCGTCTAAGCCTTTTAAGTCGCTACGCGTAGATTTTCCAAAAAGTATATCACTAGCCTTTATAGCATTATCCAAATCATCTTTAGAATGCACCATCACGGTAATTTCGTCTGCCAACCGTTTTTGAAGCAAACGAGTGTGTGGCGCTTCCTCATGTTGGGTAATAAGTGCCTCAATTTCAGTTTTAGGAATGAAGGTGAAAATCTTTATATATTTTGCCGCATCAGCATCGGAGGTGTTCAGCCAATACTGGTAAAATCGGTAAGGTGATGTTCTATTGGCATCCAACCAAACATTACCGCTTTCTGTCTTCCCGAACTTGCTACCATCGGCCTTGGTGATTAACGGACATGTAAGGGCATAACCTTTGCCACCACCTATTCTCCTGATCAACTCTGTACCTGTAGTAATATTTCCCCATTGGTCACTACCACCCATTTGTAGGGTACAATTATGTTCCCGATATAAATGTAAAAAGTCATAACCTTGAACCAATTGGTAGGTAAACTCGGTAAAGGACATTCCTTCCTTAGCTTCGGAGGACAATCGTTTTTTAACGGAGTCCTTAGCCATCATATAATTTACCGTGATATGTTTTCCAACATCGCGTATGAAATCTAGGAATGTAAAATCCTTCATCCAATCGTAATTATTTACTAACACTGCCGCGTTATCGGCATCACTTTCAAAATCCAAGAATCGGGAAAGCTGTTCTTTTAACGCATTCTCGTTGTGGCGTAAGGTCTTCTCGTCCAAAAGATTTCGTTCTGCTGATTTTCCGGATGGATCACCGATCATTCCAGTAGCGCCACCAATAAGCGCATAGGGTTTATGACCCGCTAACTGAAAGTGACGTAACATCATTGCAGCAACTAAATGACCAATATGTAGGGAATCTGCAGTAGGATCAATGCCTACATATGCAGATTGCATACCTTCCAGTAGATGTTCTTCTGTACCGGGCATGGCATCGTGCAACATTCCCCTCCATTCGAGTTCTTTAACAAAATTCAAAGTCATGCGTATTGTTCTTAGATAGTATGCAAATATAAAAGGAAATCTGCAGGCTATCTACCAGAATTTATAGGGATTTTATTTACCTGTATTCCCTAACTTTGAGGTATGGTTTTAGTTACCGGAGGCACAGGGTTAGTAGGTTCACATCTTCTTTTGGAATTAGTACGTTCCAAGACAAAGGTTAGGGCAATCTATAGAAGCGAATCTAAGTTGGCCTTAGTAAGAAAAGTATTCTCTTATTACACACCCGACTCCCATCTGCTTTTCAATGAAATTGAATGGGTTAAGGCGGATATTCTAGACATCCCTGCTTTGGAAACTGCTTTTAAAGGGATTGAGTATGTATACCATGCCGCTGCACTAATTTCATTTGACCCCAATGATTTTGATACCTTAAAAAAAGTAAATGTAGAAGGTACTGCGAACATTGTTAATCTCTGTACTGCTTACGAGGTTAAAAAGCTATGCTATGTGAGTACGATTGGCGCTATTGGGAGAAGTCTGCCTAACAAGGAAGCTACCGAGGATAATGAATGGAGCAACCAAAACAAAAACGTGTATGCGTTGACCAAATACCAGGCAGAAATGGAGGTTTGGCGTGGGGCACAGGAAAATTTAGAGATTGTTATCGTAAATCCCGGAGTTATTTTAGGGCCAGGTTTTTGGGAAACAGGTAGTGGTAAATTTTTTAAGGCCGCTAAAAAAGAATCTAACTATTATCCTCCAGGAGGAACCGGTTTTATAACTGTGTCGGATGTCGTTAAAATAATGATTAGGCTATTAAAGTCCAATATTAAAAGTGAACGTTTTATCCTAGTTTCCGCCAATATTACGTTCAAGGAAATACTAACAAAGATTGCCATAGCCATGAACAAAAAAGCACCGGCCAAAAGGCTGAGGATATGGCAATTGAAAATACTGAGGTATTTGGATATGTTGAGCCATATACTTACAGGGAATAAGCGCAAAATTACAAGTAGTACCGTCTATTCCCTAGAAAATAGGGAGATATACAGTAGTGGTAAAATCAAAACGACTTTAGATTTTGAATTTAAAGCTTTAGACGAAACAATAAAACTTAGCGCCGATTATTTTATTTCTGATCACTAGCTAACTTTTTAGCAATCTGCGATAAACTATCATTTTTCCTGCGTAAGGCTTGCTTCTCCAATACTTTTAAGCTGTCACTGATTTTTTTTCTTTCGTCTAAAATCTCTTTTTTCTTTATTAACGAAGCTTCAATCTCTTCGTACATGCTAACATATTCTAAGGGGAAAGAAGCATAATATCGATCGCTCTCTACAAAAGTGGTAGAATCTATATTAAATTTTTCAAAGAGGTGTTGCGTAGGATCTATACCGTTCTCCTTGAGGACTTTGATATTGGCCCTGTGTTCTCTTGCTCCATTAAGAATTGTCATTTCCTCTAGTATGACTACCATTTTATCCCTAGGGATGAGATTATCCGGCTTTTCCATTAGATTTTCTACACAAGAGGATAGCGCCAATAAAACCAATAAAATGCTAATTGAATTTTTCATCATCTGTTAAACGTAAGTCGTTTTGCGTTTCGCTCTTTGGAAAACACCCCATTTTCATAGGCTAAATGCCCATTAACAAACGTATGCGTAACCGAAGCTTTAAATACGTTATTCTCAAAAGGAGACCAACCACACTTATAAGCAATGTTCTCCTTGGTTACCTGCCATGGACTATCAAGGTCAATAATCGCTAAATCTGCATAAAACCCCTCCCGTAAATAACCTCTTTTTTCTATCTGAAACAATATTGCAGGGTTATGGCACATTTTCTGAACCATCGTTTCCAAGCTTATTTTACCTTCCAAATGTTTTTCTAACATCGCAGGCAAGGCATGCTGCACTAGAGGACCACCGCTGGGTGCTTTTGTATACACATTATCCTTTTCGGATAGTGTATGCGGGGCATGATCAGTTGCAACAACATCTATTCTATCGTCCAGGAGTGCTTCCCAGAGTGCGTCACGATCTTCGGCTGTCTTTACTGCCGGATTCCATTTAATCAACGTTCCTTTTTCTTTATAATCCACATCTGAAAACCATAGGTGATGCAAACATACCTCAGCGGTTATTTTTTTATCGGCCAAGGGAATATCGTTTCGAAACAAGTCCATTTCCTTAGCAGTTGATAAATGAAACACATGCAATCTTGCTCCCGTTTTTTTTGCAAGTGCAATAGCCCGAGATGAAGATAAATAACAGGCTTCTGCACTTCTAATTAGGGGGTGATATTCAATTGGAATATCGTCTCCATAGGTATTCATATATTCCGCCAAGTTGCGACGAATAGTAGTTTCATCTTCACAATGCGCCGAAATAACCATTTCGGTACTACTAAAAATTTTCTCGATTACTTCTTCATCGTCCACCAACATATTGCCTGTAGAAGACCCTAAGAACAGTTTTATTCCTGAGCAGGTATTTTTATCCAATCGCTTTAACTCTTCAAGATTATCGTTGGTACCACCAAAAGGAAATGAGTAATTGGCAAAAGATGTTTTACTTGCCGTAATGAATTTTTGCTCTAATTTTTCTATGGTAGTGGCTTGCGGAACCGTATTTGGCTGTTCCATAAACGTAGTGATCCCACCACCAACAGCCGCTCTACTTTCAGTAGCTATCGTTCCTTTATGCGTAAGGCCAGGCTCTCTAAAATGTACTTGGTCATCTATGATTCCAGGTAAAATATACTTCCCGGACGCATCTATTATCTTGGCAGTTGCATCAGAAATACCAGGTGCTATTTTAACGATTAGGTCTCCATCCAATAGGATATCTAGCTCTTGTATCTTGCCCTCGTTAACAAGGGTCCCATGCTTTATAAGTATTTTTGCCATAACTAAAACTTATTACGTTGAAATAGACTTTTTACTTTCATAGATAGAACACCCCATATAGCTTCCGTAATAATCGAAGAGCTCATTTTGGATTTACCTCTTACCCTATCTCTAAAAATAATTGAAATCTCCTGAATATTAAAATTCTTTAGATAGGCCCTAAATTTCATTTCGATTTGAAAAGCATAACCTACAAAACGTACGGAATCTAAATTAATAGACTCTAAAACAGCCCTTTTGTAACATACAAAACCGGCTGTAGGATCGTGGACACGCATCCCTGTAATCATTTTTACGTAAAATGAGGCGCCATAGGACAACAATACCCTGTATAACGGCCAATCTACTACATTCACACCTTGTTTATACCTAGAACCTACCGCAACATCGGCTCCATTTTCGCAGGCCTTAAGTAAGCGTAACAGATCTGTTGGGTTATGGGAAAAATCCGCATCCATTTCAAAGATATAATCATACTTTTTGGCAATACACCACTTAAATCCATGTATATATGCGGTCCCCAGACCAGACTTTCCTATACGGGTTTCCAAAAAAAGTGCATCTGAAAATTCCTCCTGTAACTTGGCAACAGCTGCGCCGGTACCATCTGGTGAATTATCGTCTACGATAAGTATATGGAACTCTTTAGGCAACTCAAAAACAGCCCTAATAATGGGTTCAATGTTTTCGATTTCGTTGTAGGTTGGAATTATTACAATGCTGTTGGCCATAGAACACTACCGTATTTAAACAAAAATACTATTTTAATACTGGTAGTAAGGGCAAGGGATAAAGCTTTATGTTTTTTTTAGAAATTGGGTAATGAAGAGAATTTGTAGTTTTGCATCAAGTGAAACCGACCATGTTAACCAAAATACCTAAACAGTTTTATTATTTTTTGGCCGCTATTCTAGCGCTGAACATCATGCAGTCCTTTTTTACGGAACTGATCTACGATGAAGCGTACTATTGGTACTATAGTCAAAACATGGCTTGGGGCTATTTTGACCATCCTCCTATGGTAGCATTATTAATAAAACTGAGCAGCTTGTTTTTTAACGGAGAACTAGGTGTACGATTTATAAGCTGTTTGCTCTCCGTAGCTAATATGCTAGTGTTGTGGTTACTTATAGACCATCCGAAAAAGAACGGATTTGTACCTCATTTTTTCGTTTTAGTCTTTTCAATGACCTTGCTTAATGCCTATGGCTTCTTCACTTTGCCCGATACGCCCTTATTGTTTTTTACTTCCTGTTTTTTATGGGTCTACAAAAAGTTTGTTGAAAGACCATCCTTAGGCCTATCCGTTTTACTGGGCTTGGTAATGGCCGCTTTAATGTACAGTAAATACCATGCGGTTCTCGTTATTCTATTTGTACTACTATCCAATCTAAAACTGGTTAAAAACAAATATGCCTGGTACGCCGTAGTAATTGCATTGGCGTGCTATGCACCGCATTTTCATTGGCTTTACCAACAAGATTTTGTCTCTATCAACTATCATATATCTGAGCGCCCCAACGGAGCTTACAATTTTGAAAAGTATACCTTAGGATTTTTTCTGAACCTAGTGGCCATTTTTGGATTAACGTTTCCTTTTATCTACCAAGCCTTGTTTAAAAGTAAGGCGGACAGTCTCTTCAACAAGGCCTTATTGTTTTTGACCTATGGGGTTGTCCTATTCTTTTTCATATCTAGTTTTAATCGAAGGGTGCAGACCCAATGGATTATAATTATATGCATCCCAATGGTAGTTTTGGTGTTCCAGTATATGTTAGCGAACAAAAAAAATGCACAATGGATTTACCGTTTAGGCTTGGTCAATATCATCATTATATTATACCTGCGGCTTGGACTAGTTCATCAGCCTTTGTTATTCAATATTTATTATGAAACACATGGAAATAAAGAATGGGTTTCTAAAGTGGCCAAGGAAGCCGAAGATAACCCAGTAGTTTTCGAGAACTCTTATCGAAATGCCCCTATGTATCAATTCTACAGTGGAAACACCTCCTATTCACTGAACAATGTACAATACAGAAAAAACCAATATTCCATTGACAATTCTGAAGAAACGGTTCGAAGCAAGGATGTACTGTACATATCCAAATACGCCAAGGAATGGCCTTTTGTCTTTACTAAAATGACAGGAGGGAAATATCATGGCAAGTACATTGAAAATTTTAATTCTTACCGAAAACTCCAATGCATAGTAGACTTTGGTATTACAGGAATAAACACGGGCAAACCACTGAACCTAAAAATATACAACCCATACAATTTTGAAATCCCGTTGTCCCAATTACAGGTTGGAGTAGCCTATTTGGATCGGTATAAAAAAGTGAAGGACCTAAAACCTGTAATTGTTGAAACGGTAAAGCGAGAAACAAAACTTTTGCAGGCCAAGGACACTACCTATTTCAACCTCAGGATACCTATTAGCACCAAGGTTAAGAACCCTACATACTTTAGAGTAGTAATATCGGAGAACAACCTGTATTTTGGACTTAACGGTAAACCCATACCTTTACCCCAATGAATCCGATTTTAAGAACTTACGAATCATTGGATTGGATTACCTTAGTCATCTTTGGTAGTCTAATTTTTCTGCTTATTGCGAAAAGCCTTTACTATTTTCGTTTTTTGAATTTTATGGTTTTGCCGTTCAATAACAAGTATATTTTTATGTATAATAAAAAAGAACGGTTACTGAATTGGTTCCATGTTCTTTTTACTGCATTTCAGGTCATCAATACCGCACTATTCCTGTACTTCGTTTACGAGTATTTTATGCCTACTTTTGACACCCAAGATTCCTATTTATATCCTTTAATTTTAATTGGTTTTTTTCTGTTTTTACTAATAAAAATAGCATTGCAAATAGCTAATGGATTTATTTTTGGATCTCAATCGCTTTTTAGCGAAATTATTTTCAAAAAAACATCCTACCTTAACTACGGAGGTATCTTATTTTTCATAGCTAATCTACTACTTGCCTACGTAACTGTAAGCCCTGACATTGTGATTTTCACAACGATGTTCCTATTTATTAGTATTAACTTAATCGGTTGGGTCTTAGTGCTAAAGAATTATCAAAACTTCTTTGCAAATCATTTCTTCTATTTTATTTTGTACCTTTGCACTCTCGAAATTGCACCCTTAATAATAATAGGAAGCCTTCTCAAATAGAGCGACATATGAAAGTAAAAACGATTTTGGTCTCTCAACCTGAACCAAAAATGGAAAATTCTCCGTATTCCAAGCTTATTGATAAGGAGAAAATTAAGGTAGATTTTAGACCGTTTATACATGTCGAAGCTGTGGATGCAAAAAGTGTTCGCCAACAAAAGATTGACCCTAAGGAGTTTACCGCCATCATACTCACCAGCAGAAATGCGGTGGATCATTTCTTTAGGATCGCCGAAGAAATGCGTTTTAAAGTTCCGGACAGTATGAAATATTTTTGTCAATCCGAAGCTGTTGCCTATTACCTTCAAAAATATGTCGTGTATAGAAAGCGTAAAATTTACGTAGGTAAAAGACAATTTTCAGAATTGGTGCCGCTCATTAAGAAATATAAGGACGAGACATTCCTTTTGCCCTCTTCGGACGCTTTGAAACCTGCCGTGCCGGAAACACTAGACACGCTAGATATTTCTTGGAAAAGGGGTATTTTTTATAAAACTGTAATTAGCGATTTGTCCGATTTAAGAAATGTTTATTATGACATATTAGTATTCTTTAGCCCTTCTGGAATCGAATCTTTACTTCAGAATTTTCCAGATTTTGAACAAAAGGAAACAAGAATAGCCGTATTTGGAAATTCTACGGTAAATGCTGCGACGGGAGCTGGACTTAGAATAGATATCCAAGCTCCGACCCCTGAAACTCCATCAATGACCATGGCATTGCAAAAATATATTACAAGCGTTAATAAATAGCAAAAGTTACCGATTGTACAGCATAAAAAAAACCGACATTAATGCCGGTTTTTTTATGCTTATCAGGTATTATCTAAAATCCATACCGCTGTGGACCCCCTCTTCTTATCTCCTCACTGGCATAACTTTCGAACTTTTTGAAATTTTCCCTAAAGGCGTTCGACAACTTAAACGCAGTGGTGTAATATTTTTGATCATCGTTCCATGTGGTTCTTGGACTAAGCACATCTGTTGGAACACCTGGGCATTCCCTTGGTTGGGCTACTCCAAAAACAGAATGTATATGGTACTTGTCGTATGAGTATAATCCCAAATCACCGTTTAAGGCAGCACTGATCATAGCCCTGGTATATTTCAATTTCATTCGTGTCCCTATACCATAAGGACCTCCTGTCCAACCTGTATTCACTAACCAAACTGCTACACCGCTCTCCTTCATTTTCTTACTAAGCATATCTGCATACTTTGTTGGATGTAAAGGCATAAATGGCGCACCAAAACAAGCGGAAAAAGAAGGTTGTGGTTCTACAACACCGGCTTCAGTTCCCGCAACCTTTGCCGTATATCCAGAAATAAAATGATATGCCGCTTGGCTAGGTGTAAGCTTGGAAATCGGAGGCAATACGCCAAAAGCATCTGCTGTTAAAAAGAAAATATTCTTAACGTTCTCTCCAATAGATGGTTGCCTAATATTCTCTATATGGTAAATAGGATAGCTTACCCTTGTATTTTGTGTGATTGAGGTGTCGGCAAAATCAACATTTCTGTTGCCATCCAAAACAACATTTTCCAATATGGCACCCGGTTTTATAGCACCATAAATTTCT
>CAZUIE010000009.1:0-8481 GCA_964620945.1 uncultured Maribacter sp. | reverse complement strand
GCAAAATTATGCTGTCTGGTACCGTCCTCGGATGGATTCGCCATAAAACCAGGTGCATTGATTACGGTCCATTCCGGGGAAAAGCTTTCCAACTCCTTCTCCGTAGGCCTTAAAAACATATTGTAAGCAAACATGTTAGACCAAGGATATTCATTTATTACCCTTATATTTAGTTTATACTCTGGATCGGCACAAGCGTAGCTGTCACGTACAAAAATTACTTTATCGTTCAAATAAGCAATAACTTTTTTGTGCAAGGCATCAAAGGAATCTGTTGGAAAAGGAATGTTAATATTTCCCCACCATACCTTATCTTCTGTAATACTATCTTTTACAATAAACCTATCCATTGGTGACCTTCCCGTAAACTCCCCTGTATTTACAGCCAAAGTACCGTTAGCTGTTTCAACACCCATTTTATTTTCCACAGTTATCGCCTGTAGTTGAGCGGGACTTAGTTGGTAATGGATGTTCTCGTGCGTAATACCATAATTTTTCAACGAAATCGTTTTCGTATTCTGGTCCGATGCAGTCATAAATTCAGAATTTTGTTTGCACAAAGCTATTAAAATTATATCTCAAGCAAGTTGATTTTAAGCTATAATGAAAGAGGTATCGGTTGAATTGCAGTATCCCTATTTCACAATAAAAACTATTGAAAATAACAATTCATTTTTTATAAGAACTTATATTTAAATCAAAAAACACCTCGTTATATTGTGGTTTTGATAAAAAATAATGCTTATTTTACGATTTTATCACTATATAATAGTGGGTTGAAATAAGTCCAATAGCTGAATTATCCTATCTTTTTACATAATTCTTTTATTGCGTGTTCCAAAAACTCTTGGGCGTTTTTCCCCTTAAAGGAAAGCGGATTTTTCTTATTCTAAATTTAGATGACATCGAAAATATCCATTCCCTCTAAGATAACTTTATCGATATTTAGTTGTCCTCAAACGGCGATAACAGAAATCTCAAATTTCTTTGCTAAATTTAGTACGCCTTGTATTAGTTCTCCGTTAAGAGGTCTGCTTAATTAACTTTCCCTCTCCCGTAATGATAAAATCAAATGTATCCGAAGCTAGCATGGTTTAGATTCCTGATAGCTTGAGTATAAAATCTATTTCATGCAAGAAGTCGACATTTAAAAAACTTTTAAGTCCGTACCCTTTGAACTTGTCGGGAATCAATAAAACTATTATTTTTTCAACTGTTCAGGAAATGTATCTATTACAAGATTCCATAATCCCGGTAAGACAAAGTATACAAATACCGTTACCATTAAAATAGATGCAATATTCATGAAGAAACCTTTGCGCACCATATCGGGAATCCGAAGATACCCAGAACCAAATACTACGGCGTTAGGTGGCGTTGCCACTGGGAGCATAAATGCACACGAAGCGGCAACGGCAGCACCTACCATTAAAGCAAAAGGGTGCACATCTATGGTCAGTGCCATAGGTGCCAGTACGGGCAAAAGCATTGCAGTAGTTGCTAAGTTTGATGTAATCTCGGTTAGGAAATTAACGGCTGCAACGAGTATCAGTATCAGAAGTAAAATGGGAAGTCCAGAGAGTGCCGTCATTTGACTACCAATCCAAACAGCCAGTCCACTTACTTCAAAACCCTTGGCCAAGGCCATTCCTCCTCCAAAGAGTAAAATAATGCCCCATGGCATTTTTACTGCCTCTGACCAGTTAATCAAATGCTCTCTTTTATTTTTTGCCGGAATCAAAAACAAAACAATAGCAAAAAATATGGCAATAATGGTATCGTCCAGTGCAGGAAGGAATTTTTGCAGTAAAAAAGATCTGGATATCCAACAAAAGGCGGTGAACGCAAAAACAAAAGCCACCATTTTTTCCTCGTAGGATAAGGCGCCTAATTGATTTAATTGTCGTTTAATCTCTTTCTTTCCTCCAGGAAATTGGATTTGTTTAAACTTAAAAGCATAGCGAGTCAGGTATTTCCAACAGATAAAAAGAAGGATAATTGAAATGGGCAGACCAAAACTGAACCATTGCATAAAGGTAATCTCATAATCGTAGGTATCTAAAACGACACCTGCCAAAACCAAATTGGGAGGTGTACCAATCAATGTAGCTACCCCACCAATTGAAGCACTATAGGCTATGGCCAACATTAGGGCTTTACCGAACGTTTGGTTCTCATCTTCAACAGTATCCGGATTATCCCTAAGTTGTTTGATAATAGCCATGCCAATGGGAAGCATCATTACAGAGGTTGCAGTATTGGATATCCACATAGATAAAAAAGCGGTAGCCACCATAAAGCCCAAAATAATTTTACGCACATCCGAGCCAATAAAATTGATGATTGTTAAAGCAATACGTTTATGTAGATTCCATTTTTCAATGGCAATAGCGATAATGAAGCCACCCATATAGAGAAAAACATATTTATGACCAAAAGAAGCAGCGGTCGATGACAACTCTAATCCACCGGACAAAGGAAACAAGACCAGCGGAAGCAGGGCGGTCACGGCAATAGGTATGGCCTCTGTAATCCACCAAATGGCAATCCAAACCGTGGTTGCCAAAACGGCATTCGCTTCTTGGGAAAGTCCTACAGGATGGAAAAAGAATAGTATTAAAAAGAAAGATAGTGGGCCTAGTATGCGACCTATCAATTTTGTCCTGTTCATAAATACAAATCTATTGAGTTTCAGCAATGACCTAAGGTACGTTAAAAACCAAATATGGTCTATTTACCTTTAAATATGCTATAACCAAACACACCCCAAGCTGTAATAAGTAAAGCCCCTCCAATAGGTGTTATAAAAGCGATCGCCCTAAAATCAAACTCAAACAAACTGTTCATAGCCAACAGATAAATAGAAAAAGAGAAAAGCGCAATTCCAGCAATTACCAAGTAAAAAATAATACATTTTATACGCTCGTTTACACTTGGGAGCAGTCCTACTACAAACAGAAAAAAAATATGGTACATCTGATACCGAACGCCAGTTTCAAAACTTGTAACCGCCTTGGCATCCACAAGTTTCTGCAATCCATGTGCGCCAAATGCACCTAACACCACCGCTACTAGCCCTAAAAAACATGCTGTCACAAATATTGTTTTGTTCATAACTTATCTTTGTTAATTTTTTAAAAATATAACAATTTGATACCTTAGTTCATCGTTCTATAACAAAAGTAAGCAATACATATGTCGCGAAAAATTTTGGTAGTAGGTGCTGGTAAATCCACCTCGTATTTATTAGATTATTTCTTGGATAAATCGGTAAGTGAATCGTTACATCTTACCATAGGGGATTTGAACCCTGACGCCATACCAAAGAACATAACAGCACATCCTAACTGTAGCGTAATTTGCTTAGACGTTTTTAAGAACGAGGAACGCGCAGCAGCAATCAAAAATGCAGACATTGTTGTTTCTATGCTTCCAGCGAGATTTCATATCAAAGTAGCGGAAGATTGTATCAAATTCAAGAAACATTTGGTTACCGCGTCTTATGTAAGTCCCGAAATAATGGAACTGGACAAGGCGGCTAATGAAAACGGATTAGTTTTTATGAACGAGATAGGTCTAGATCCAGGGATTGATCATATGAGTGCCATGCAAGTCATTGACCGTATTAGAGCCAAGGGAGGTAAAATTCTCTTGTTCGAATCTTTTACCGGCGGTTTGGTAGCACCAGAATCGGACAACAACCTATGGAACTATAAGTTTACTTGGAACCCTAGAAATGTGGTTTTGGCAGGCCAGGGCGGAACTGCAAAATTTATTCAGGAAGGAACCTATAAATTTATCCCCTATCATAAATTATTTCGCAGAACAGAGTTTTTTGAAATTGAAGGCTATGGCCGGTTTGAAGGCTATGCTAACCGAGATTCCCTAAATTATAAAGAAGCATACGGATTGCAAAATGCACTTACTATTTACAGAGGTACCATGCGAAGGGTAGGTTTTTCCAAAGCATGGAATATGTTCGTGCAATTAGGGATGACGGACGATAGTTATATCGTAGAAGATTCGGAAAACATGACCTATCGCCAATTTGTAAACCTATTTTTACCATATTCACCAACCGACTCGGTTGAGCTTAAATTACGGCACTACCTTAAAATAGACCAAGACGATATTATGTGGGACAAGCTTACCGAACTAAACATTTTTGATACTGAAAAACGTATTGGAATTAAAGATGCAACACCAGCACAAATTCTACAAAAAATACTGGAAGATAGTTGGACGTTAGCACCAGAGGATAAGGACATGATTGTTATGTACCATAAATTTGGCTACGAAGTAAATGGCAAAAAAGAACAAATAGATTCCAACATGGTGGTGCTTGGTGAAGACAGAACCCATACGGCCATGGCAAAAACCGTAGGACTTCCTGTAGCTATTGCCACCCTGCTTATTTTAAACAAAAAGATTACCGCCCCTGGGGTACAGATTCCTATTTCAAAAGAGGTATATACCCCAATCCTTAAGGAATTGGAAAACTATGGTATTCGTTTCAAGGAGCATCATGTACCCTACTTAGGATATAATCCGGATACGGTAGCGAGCTAATACATACCTTTAATCTTACCTCTTTACAGGAGCTAACAAAACAACAGTATTTTATCTATTTTTGATTTCAAATTGATACGTCGAATATGAAATCATCCAGTCAAAATGTTAAAATAGATGGTATAGACAAGAAAATCCTAAGATTCCTAATGGAGGATGCTCGCAAACCTGTACTAGAAATTGCCCGGAACATTGGTATATCCGGTGCGGCTATTCACCAAAGATTACGAAAATTAGAGGCTTCAGGCCTTTTGGCAGGTTCGAAATTTGTTATTAATCCCAAAGTAATGGGATACACCACCATGGCTTATATTGGTATTTATTTGGACAAGGCCATGAGTAATCCTGTTGCAGTCAAACAATTGGAAAAAATACCGGAAGTATTAGAATGCCACTATACCACCGGCAATTGGTCCATCCTCATAAAAATTTTGTGCAAGGACAACGAACACTTAATGCATGTGTTAAATAAGGAAATACAGCAGATAGAAGGTGTTTCTAGAACAGAGACTTTTATTTCCCTCGCACAACAAATAGACCGACAGATTACGATTTAGTAGATACGAACCAATCATTAAGTCGACCCGCAAATATTTTAAGGTAGTTTCTATCTAGCTAATATGCAAAAAAAAGCCTGTTCAGTATAAAACCGACAGGCTTTTAAATTCTTTCAACATTCTCTAATCTCTACCTCCAAACACTTGAAGACCCCAATAGACCAAAGTTGCCAAGGAACCTATTGCAGCGACAAGGTATGTTCTTGCAGCCCATTTCAACGCATCCTCAGAACCTGCATATTCCGCTTGGGTAACTACATTTTTGTTCTTTAGCCATGCCAAAGCCCTATTGCTAGCATCGTACTCCACTGGTAAGGTTATAAAACTAAACAACGTGGCAAAACTCATCATTACCAATCCAGCAACTGCCACCCAATACCCAAAACCAACTCCAGCAGCTGCTCCAAGAGCCAAACCACCAAAAACTACCCAAGTAGACATACTTGACGTTACACTAACAATAGGCACTAATTTGGAACGCATTCCCAACCACTCATAAGCAGTGGCGTGTTGTACGGCATGCCCTACCTCATGAGCCGCAACAGCAGCAGCAGATGCATTTCTTTGGTTGTACACTCCTTCACTTAAGTTTACCGTTTTGTTTTTAGGATTGTAGTGGTCTGTTAGCATCCCAGGAGTAGAAACGACTTTCACATCGCGAATACCATGGTCATCCAACATTTTTTGGGCAATCTCGGCACCACTCATCCCATTTTGCAGATGCACTTTTGAATAATGCTTAAACTTACTCTTAAGTCGGCTACTTACCAACCAGCTTACTAAAGCAATAGCACCTATCAATATATAATATCCCATCATAACGTTTCAACTTTTAAATTTCAAATTAAATATACTAAAGATTCCCATCTGTTAAAGAAATCGATTACCTAAAAGCAAAAACCCCGCCAAAACCTTTTAACGCTGTAAAAGGTCTGGAGAGGTTCGAAATACTGACAAAATGTACTTTTAAGCAAGGATTTCTTCCCAACCAAAAGCTTCTATAATTTCTTGATATACTACCTTACCAGAGATAATATTAAGACCCTTTTTTAAGCTAGCATCTTTTTCACAAGCCATTTCCCAACCAAAATTTGCCAATCGAACTGCATAAGGCAATGTTACGTTGGTCAATGCTACAGTGGAGGTATAAGGTACCGCCCCTGGCATATTGGCTACCGAATAATGTACTACATCATCAATAATATAGATAGGATCTTCGTGAGTCGTTGGTTTTGTGGTCTCCACACAACCACCTTGGTCTACCGCTACATCTACGATAACCGTTCCAGGTCGCATTTCTTTCAGCATATCCCTTGTTATCAGATTTGGAGCCTTCTTGCCTTTCAACAATACGCCACCTATGATAAGGTCATGTGTTTTAATATGTTTTCTGATATTGTATTCGTTTGAAAACTCGGTTACTACGTGGGGCGGCATCACATCGTTGGCATACCTCAATCGTTTCATATTAATATCCATAATGGTAACGTGAGCGCCCAAACCTGCTGCCATTTTTGCAGCTTGTATCCCTACCACTCCGGCTCCTAAGACCAAAACCTTGCCCGGAGCTACACCAGGAACACCGCCTAACAACACACCCCGTCCTTTCACTGGTTTCTCTAAATATTTGGCGCCTTGCTGAATGGCCATTCTTCCTGCAACTTCGGACATTGGTGTTAACAAAGGTAAGGTACCTTCCTCATCTTCAACAGTCTCATACGCAATACAAATTGCTTTTTGCTCGATCATGGCTTTGGTCAAAGGTTCACTGGAAGCAAAATGGAAATAGGTGAATAAAATCTGACCTTCTCGTATTAACCCATATTCCACGGCAATCGGCTCTTTGACCTTTACTATCATCTCGGCAATAGCATATATTTCTTCGATTGTTTCAAAAATTACAGCTCCAACATGTTCATAATCAGCGTCAAAAAAACCACTGCCGTCTCCAGCTCCAGACTGAACATATACAACATGGTCGTGCTTTACCATTTCAAAAACTCCGGCAGGGGTCATCCCTACCCGACTTTCATTGTTCTTAATCTCCTTAGGAATACCAACAATCATTATGCTATCATTTTAGATTATACGGCTAAGTTGTAACAATTAATATGATAATGAAAGAAATATTCGATAAAAAGAAGGGGTAGCTGGGTAAACTATTATAATAAATACAACACACCCCTTATTTTTTAGGGGGTGTGTTGTGCTATTTGTATTTTAATTTTAAGAAAAGCATAAATAATAGCAATATAGCAGTGATGATATTTGACAATACAATAGGAATACTTTTTAAATAAATTCCATACACCAACCAGAGGAGAACACCAGACAATAAAACAGCATACATGCTTAAGGAGATATCTTTAGTTGATTTCTCCTTCCAAGTTTTATATACCTGCGGAACATAGGCAGACGTGGTTAAGCTAGCGGCAATCAGACCTATTGTTTCCATGTAGTGCATTTGCTTCTGGTATTGTAAACGTTATAATTATTCTGAAAGCTAGCAGTTGGTCAACCAACAATATTTACTATTTTCCCGGGCACGATTATTACTTTTTTAGGTGTTCTACCCTGCAACTGATCTTTGGTTTTTTCATGCTTCATAACAACGGCCTCAATTTCATCTTTATTTAAATCTAAGGATAGTTCCAGTTTAAAGCGCATTTTACCGTTGAAGGAAATAGGATATTCCTTGGTGCTCTCTACCAAATAGCTCGGCTCAAATTTTGGGAAAGGTGCAGTTGCAATAGACTCGGTATGCCCCAGTTTCTCCCAAAGCTCCTCTGCAATATGCGGCGCATAGGGCGATACCAAAATAGCCAAGGGTTCTAGAATTACCCTACTGGTACATTTTTGACTGGATAGTTCATTTACACAAATCATGAAGGTAGAAACGGAGGTATTGAAACTAAAGCTCTCTATATCTTCTTCTACTTTTTTTATGGTCTTGTGTAATGTTTTTAACCCATCTTTAGATGGTGTTTCCTCCGAAACGGCAAAAGAACTATCAGCACCTGAATGATATAAACGCCATAGTTTTTTCAAGAAGGAATGCGTTCCGGTAATACCTGCGGTATTCCAAGGTTTGGATTGCTCCAAAGGCCCTAAAAACATTTCATACAACCGCAAACTATCCGCCCCATACTCCTCACAAATAGCATCTGGGTTCACCACATTGTATTTGGATTTGGACATTTTTTCGACTTCTCGGCCTACGATGTATTTACCATCTTCCAAAACAAACTCAGCATTCTTGTACTCTGGCTTCCCCTTTTTGAAAGCCTCCACATCTAATTCATCAGAGGCATTTACCAAGGAAACATCTGCGTGAATAGGAATAACATTCTTATTA
>CAZUIE010000008.1:37966-53069 GCA_964620945.1 uncultured Maribacter sp. | reverse complement strand
GGCAACCATTTATCCTTCCCAAAATCTGGCTTTCGCTTTTCTAAGAACGCATTTCTACCTTCTTTTGCTTCTTCGGTCATGTAGGCCAGTCGAGTGGCTTCGCCGGCGAACACTTGTTGTCCTACCATACCATCATCGGTTAGGTTCATAGAGAACTTTAACATTTTTATGGAGGTTGGAGATTTCTCCAATACTTCCTGTGCCCATTGGAAAGCAGTATTTTCTAATTCTTCATGAGGTACCACCGCGTTGACCATTCCCATGTCAAATGCATCTTGGGCGGAATAGTTTCTTCCTAAAAAGAAAATTTCCCGTGCTTTTTTCTGCCCTACCATTTTTGCCAAGTAGGCAGATCCGTAACCCCCATCAAAGCTGGTCACATCGGCATCGGTCTGTTTAAAAATAGCGTGTTCCTTACTTGCCAAGGTCATATCGCACACCACATGCAAACTGTGTCCGCCACCAACGGCCCAACCGGGTACAACGGCAATGACTACTTTGGGCATAAAACGAATCATCCGCTGTACTTCCAAGATATTTAATCGGTGCTGTCCGTCCGCTCCAACATAGCCCTTCTCCCCCCTTGCCTTTTGATCACCACCACTACAGAAAGACCAAATACCGTCTTTTGTAGAGGGACCTTCCGCAGACAATAGAACAACTCCAATGGAGGTGTCTTCTTGTGCATCATAAAACGCTTTGATTAATTCACTGGTCGTATGTGGTCTAAAGGCGTTGCGCACATTGGGCCTATTAAAGGCAATGCGGGCAACCCCATCACACTTTTTATAGGTGATATCCTCAAATGCTATAGCTGTTTTCCAGTTTGGACTTTTCATATATAATCAACGTTATCTATACTCAGTGTATTCAGTATGTTACAAAAATAACATACAGAACCGAATAAAAATAAGGTTTGCCCGAGTATTCAACATGATTCGTTTTCAATTTTTGAGTAGCTAGTTTCTGAATATCTTATATCTATACGCGCTCACAGGATTCGTTTCTACTAATTAAGATCTTAGTAGTTACGCGTGGGCCATCGTTTTTCTAAGTAATGCAAACAACTATTCCCCGGTTACCCTAAAAATCCATGTTTTTTCGAGGTATTTTCCGTCCAGTTTGGATTCCCTGGCTTTTCGCGCATCGCTAATCGAGGTGTATCGACCCAGGTATACATAGTTGTACTTATTAGCCTCCCTGTAGAAGGAACCGGCATTGATACCTCTCTTTTTCATGTCGGCCATAAAGGCATCAAAATAACGTTTGGTTCCAAAAACGTTGGCGATAAGATAATACCCTGGCGCTAAATTACCTTCTTGGGTCACCTCCTCGTACCGTTCTCCCGCTCTTGGTGTTACCACTTCGTCTTTTAGGGCTAAACGCTCGGCTTCTGCCTCTGCCTCGGCAACTGCCGCAATGGAATCTTGCTGTTGTTGTAATTGCAAAGCGACAGCTTCTTCACGCGCCTTTGCAACGGCATCTATAGAATCTTGCCGCTGTTGTTTCTTTAGCGCGATCATTTCCTGGTAGGCTAGAGCCTCGTTTGCCCTAGTGATAGAATCCGCCCTTCTTCGAAGTTCACGTTTCGACACTTTTTCAGCTATATCCGAGTTTTTTCTAGATTGTCTAACCGAATCCTTGTACTGCTTCGCCCTATCCTTTTCCAAACGTTTTTGCGCTTTTAATTCTTGTGCCGTAAGCTGGTCTGAGGTAGTTACAGCCTCTTCTAACGATTCCTCCTTCTGTTGTTCTGCTAAGCGTTTTTGTTCCTCTTCCGCTAAAAGTGCCTTTTCTTTCTCTTGTTGTTCCGCTATGAGCTCTTCTTCCGGCTGCGCTGGTTCGGCAGTAGGACTACCAAATCGGTAAGAAGTCACCAACTCAAAAGTAGGATCGGTACCCTCCAATTCCGGACTTGTTCCAAACTCCACCAACGCTCCTATGGAAAAATGTTTAAAGAAACGTCCACCAATACCACCGGAAATCCCATAGAACGAATTATAACCGGCCTGTGCCCAAAACTTCTCGTTGCTTAAAATAGAATTAAACCCAAACTGTGTGTCAAACCCTGGAATGGATTTGAAATAAACCGCAGGGCGCAAATACGAATTACCGTCCGTATTCATGAATCCCATAGCAATATCATAACTCGCCATTCCAAAGAACATTCTATCCTGCGGGCTTGTATTACGTTGGTTTGTTCCAAAGTTATAATCGAACATATTTTCCGATACAAACCCTAGATTAAATTTGTCTACCCTTAGATTTAATCCGGGTGCCAGTTGCAGCACCATGTCATTTTCGGGGGTTGGTTGTATAGGGTTGGGTTGAAAAAATCGATCATCTGCCAATTTTTGTTGGAAAACAAATAGGTTTAAGCCCACGCCAAGCTGTACTTTAGGACTAAAGTCGATTAAATAGGCATAATTAATAGCGCCACCCGTATTTATAAAAATTCCGGTGTTATTTTGGAAAAATGCGCCACCTACAGCGGACCCATCATTTAATTTATGGGTGTAATTGAAGAAAACCGAAGTGGGATCTGCATCGTAGGTTTGCCACTGCCATCGTGCCCAAAGCGCTGCGGAAGGCGGATTGTTACGATCTAAGGCATACGCCGGATTTAAAAGGCTAGAATTATATTCCGTGATGTTCTGCTGCCTAAAATCATTAGGCAAAGTCGTAGTCTGACCATGAAGACCGAAAACTACAAAACCAATAAGAAGTGCCCCACAAAATTTTATCATATGCAAAAAAACAAAAAATAGCCTATTGAACGTACTATTTTATAGTATTTTTAGTTTTATACGTACCAAACAATAGTACAACAATGAAATTTCTAAAACTAATTCTGCTTACAGGATTTATTTTTTTACAATCCTGTAAGGAAGAACAACCGATTGCCGATAGTACAGAAGATACGGGCGTAACTACCTTTTACCTTATACGCCATGCAGAAAAAGATAGAAGCAATCCGGATGATGCCGACCCAGAATTAAATCAAAAGGGCTTAGGGCGCGCCATGCACTGGGCAGAAGTGCTTAGGGACGCTAACATCGATGCCATTTATTCTACAGATTATTTCAGAACATCAATGACGGCCGCACCTACATCGGTAAAGTACAATATAGACGTACAATACTATGATCCAAGAACGTTGGATTTAGCACAATTTAAAGCAGATAACCTAAACAAAAACGTACTGGTAGTAGGCCACAGCAACACAACCCCTCAGATGGTAAACATGCTGCTGAACGAAGAAAAATACCAAGCCTTGGACGATAGCGAGAACGGAGCCCTATTTGTAGTGAAACTAGTAAACGGAAAAGCTACCAGTTCTAAATTGATTTTTAATTGTAATTGCCCGGACTAACGCTGATATCTTCCAGCTTTATTTCGGACAACAGCTCTAAGGCACCGGATTCGTACAATTGGTCTATATCGTGTATAGGTTGGTTCAACTGCATGCTCTTAAAATTCTGATAATCTACGAAACGTATACCTCCTACAACTCTTTCGTTAAAAGCTTTTCTAAAGCGTTGACCGCCACCGTTTACATGAAATTCATAAGCTAAATATTCTGGTTTATAGGTTTTTGTATGGAACCAATACACATAAACATCATCATAGTCTTCACCGCCGCCCTTTTGGACAAACGTGACTTCGACTTTGTAATAATCCGTGGTGTCCACAGCTACTTTTCCTAAATACCTTTTGTTTACAGCGGCATCATTTAAACCATAAGGTAGGTACGCAAAATAATGTACAGAATTTATAGAATTGGCATATACATTGGCCAACGAATCGGATAGAACAATAAGACTATCGTTTACATAGCGTTTAAAGTCTTTCGGCGTCCTAATATCTTTAATCCTTGAACTATCTTTTTTAAAACTACGTGTTAGTATTCTATTACTTGCAGGTCCCGAAGCGGTATATCTCATATCGCGAAAGCGAAATGAGATATCATTCGTAACATAATTCTCCCCTCCGCTTGCCGCAATACTTTTATCAATAATTTCTTGTGCCGTGGGTTCCTCTATTTTTTCGTTACATGCAACTACAAATAACCATAACACCATCCCATACCATTTATTCATCACTTCTATTTTTATACTTATTCGTAAACAAACCAGATTCTTTACAAATGAAGCACTTTTATTCCTTTTAAAAGTAAAGCGGATTATTTAATTGTCCTTATTTTTGTACCGTATGCAGAAGAATATCACTATTAAAAACAAAAAAGCACGGTTTGAGTATGAACTGCTGGATAAATATACAGCTGGCATTGTTCTAGGAGGCACAGAAATTAAGTCCCTAAGATATGGCAAGGCATCCATTACGGAAAGTTTTTGCGAATTTAACGACCGTGGAGAGCTTTTTGTCATCAATATGCAGATAGATGAGTATTCCCATGCATCTCATTACAATCACAAGCCCAAAGCACAGCGAAAACTATTACTACAGAAAAGAGAATTAAAAAAATTACAAAAAGAAGTAACGGCTTCTGGACTAACCATTGTACCATTAACCCTTTTTATCAACGACCGCGGACTTGCAAAGATTCAATTAGCGCTAGCCAAGGGTAAAAAACTCTATGACAAGCGAGAAACCATTAAGGACCGTGATAACAAACGCGAATTGGCACGGATAAAGAAGAGCTTTAACAACTAAGGTTCTCTTTTAATTTTTATCTTCCAACAAGGGCACAAATTTAAAAGAACCAAATTCTTCCTTTTTAAATTCTTTTTCGGAAGTTCTTATGTAGAGTGTCATAATCTGTTCCTCAAAGCCAACTGGGATGACCAACCTGCCTCCTATTTTTAATTGGGACAATAAGGCATTTGGAACTTCTGGAGCACCAGCAGTGACAATGATACGGTCAAAAGGTGCATCTTCAGGTAGTCCTTTATAACCGTCACCAAAAATAGTTTTCTTGGGGCGATAGCTCATTTTTTTAAAGAATAAGCTTGTTTTTTTAAACAGTTCCAACTGCCTTTCTACGGTGAAAACCCTAGCCTTACATTTTAAAAGAACCGCAGTCTGGTAGCCACTGCCGGTGCCAATTTCCAACACGTTCATATTGGGTTCCAACTCCAATAATTGCGTTTGAAACGCTACCGTGTAAGGTTGGGAAATGGTCTGGTTCGCAGCAATGGGAAATGCCTTGTCTTGGTAGGCGTGCCCTTCAAAACTACTATCCATGAACAAATGCCTAGGAATGTCTCTGATAGCATCTAGCACCTTCGTATCCGTAATTCCCTTTTCTATTAATAACTGCGCTAATTGGTTGCGCATTCCCCTATGTTTTAAGGTATCTTTCAATCGTAGCTAGTTTGGATTCCAAATGTAACAAAGTTCCCCTTATGAAAGAAACACAATAAAAAAAACGTACCTGATTAATTAGGATTTTGATAGGTGTGTTCCTCCTAACTTCTAAAGTATGCGTATTTTTGATAAAAAAGAGAATCATGCTAAAAGTAGGTGTTTTAGGAGCAGGCCATTTAGGAAAAATCCATTTGAGATTGCTTCAAGAATCCAATAAATACGAATTGATAGGGTTTTACGATGCGGATAATAGCAATGGGAAAAAAGTAGCAGCAGAATTTGGGTATACCTATTTTGATACTATAAACGAATTGATCGCGGCCGTGGATGTTGTTGATATTGTAACACCCACACTTTCCCATTTCGAATGTGGAAAAAAGGCGATGGAAAGCGGAAAACATATTTTTATAGAAAAACCGATTACCAATACCTTGGCCGAAGCCGAGGAACTTTTGGTACTGGAAAAAAAATTCGCTGTAAAAGGTCAAGTGGGTCATGTAGAGCGATTTAACCCGGCGTTTGCGGCCGTAAAAAATGCTATTAATGAACCTATGTTTATTGAAACGCATCGTTTGGCCGAGTTTAACCCAAGAGGTACCGATGTGCCTGTGGTGTTGGATTTAATGATACATGATATTGATGCCATTCTAAGTGTAGTAAATTCCAAGGTAAAACAAATAAATGCGAGCGGCGTTTCGGTTATTAGTCAGTCTCCCGATATCGCAAATGCACGAATAGCATTCGAAAATGGTTGTGTTGCGAACTTAACTGCCAGCAGAATTTCCTTGAAAAACATGCGTAAATCGCGTTTTTTTCAAAAGGATGCATACATCTCGGTCGATTTTTTAGAGAAAAAAGTAGAGGTGGTAAAAATGAAGGATGCACCAGAAAACCCTGGAGATTTTGATATGGTATTACAAAATGCCGAGGGTATTAAAAAACAGATTTATTTTGAAAATCCAACCATTGCTCCTAATAATGCAATTTTAGATGAGTTAGAGGCTTTTGCCGATGCCATAAACAATGATACCACACCTATAGTATCGCTGAAGCAAGGCACTGAAGCCTTAAACGTAGCTTTACAGATCATAGCCTCTTTTGAAGATAATAAAGTGCAACTATAGCACCATTCAAGATGCGAAGTGAAGCATCAAAAAATAATACGGAATACTAATTTTACCTAAAGGATTTACCTTAGGATTACTAAAAATAGAAAGATGAAAAATATAGCGGTAATTGGCGCTGGCACTATGGGCAATGGCATCGCACACATTCTTGCGCAAACGGGTTTTACGGTGCGCTTGATTGATGTTTCACAAGTAAGCTTGGATAAAGGTTTTACCACTATTTCAAAAAATTTGGATAGAATGGTCGCCAAAGAAAAAATTTCAGCGGCTGACAAGGCTAGTACCTTAGGAAATATCAAACTATTCACAGATTTAAAGGAAGGAGTTGACCAAGCCGACTTGGTTGTGGAAGCGGCTACGGAGAATAGCGATCTGAAGCTTAAAATTTTTAAGGATCTAGATACGCTTTGTGATGCTAAAACTATTTTGGCCACGAATACCTCCTCCATATCCATTACCCAAATAGCCGCAGCAACTTCACGACCGGACAAGGTGATTGGAATGCATTTTATGAATCCTGTACCCATTATGAAGTTGGTAGAAATTATACGAGGCTATAGTACATCCGATGAAACCACGGCTACTGTTATGGAGCTTTCTAAAACCTTGGGAAAAACTCCGACCGAGGTAAACGATTATCCCGGTTTTGTAGCCAATCGTATTTTAATGCCCATGATCAATGAAGCCATAGAAAGCTTACAGCATGGTGTAGCTGGTGTATCAGAAATAGATACGGTAATGAAATTGGGCATGGCACATCCGATGGGACCGCTACAGTTAGCTGATTTTATTGGCTTAGACGTTTGTCTTTCGATTTTAAACGTAATGCATAATGGCTTCAAAAATCCAAAATACGCACCCTCTCCCCTATTGGTAAATATGGTTATGGCCGGTAAGCTAGGTGTAAAATCCGGAGAAGGCTTTTATGATTACAGTGCGCATAGAAAAGCCGAAATTGTTTCCAAACAATTTGGTAAGGAATAAATGGCAATTGTTAAACCATTTAGAGCTATTAGACCTACAAAGGATAAGGCGCCCTTTGTTGTTTCTCGTTCCTATCAGTCCTATTCCGAAAAAGAATTAAGTGCCAATTTGGAATTTAATCCGTTTTCGTTTTTACACATCATCAACCCCGGCTATAAATTTGACAAACAGGTAACCGGTTCTAAACGGTTTTCCTTGGTAAGAAACCGCTATCTGGAGTTTTTAGAGGATGATATTTTAATTCAGGATGAAAACCCGGGGTTTTATCTCTACCAAATAGAAGAGGATGATCTTGCCTGTTGTGGTCTATTCTGTGCTACATCGGTAGATGATTATAGAAATAATGTGATTAAAAAGCATGAGGATACCATTCACGATAGAGAAGTACTGTTTGCAGACTATCTGCATACGGTACGGTTTAATGCGGAGCCCGTTTTAATGACCTATCCAGATACCAAGGAATTAAAGGGCTTGCTAGACAGGGAAAAAAAGAAGGTTCCCGCATATCATTTTACAACAACCGACAGGGTAACCCATACCTTATGGGTAATTTCGGATACAACAGTCACAGAGAATATAAGGCATCATTTTAATGGAGTTAAACAGCTTTATATTGCAGATGGCCATCATAGAAGTGCGTCCTCTAACCTATTGGCAAAAATGTTTTCGGATGAAACCACACTAGAAGAAAAACGAGCCGACTTCTTTATGAGTTATCTCATTCCCGAATCGGAAATACGGATTTACGAATATAACCGTATGGTAAAAGACCTGAACAACCTAAGTAAAGAGGAGTTCTTAATGCGATTAGATACCTATTATAGAATCGAAAACAAGGGTAATATCCTTTATAAGCCGACTAAAAAACATCATTTTTGCATGTATTTGGATGGTGAGTTTTATTCTTTATATTTGAGAAAAACGGCTTATAATTTTACCGACTCCCTAAGCGAATTAGATACCCAAATATTATTCACAACCATTTTACAACCTATTTTGGGAATATCAGATCTTAGAAATGACAAACGCATCTCCTACGGCTATGGTAAACATAACACTGTTCGTATGAAAAGAGAAATTGATGCCGGAAACTTCATTGTAGGCTTTAATATGCTTCCTGTAGGTATTTCCGAGTTAAAACAAATTGCCGACGAGGGTTTGGTCATGCCACCAAAAAGCACGTATATAGAGCCAAAACTTAGAAGTGGAGTAGCCATTTACGAACTTTAATAATTTAATAACCTAGACACTTTCAATTACATGTCGATACAAAAAAAATTAAGTAAAATACAAGAATCCATTCCCCAACACGTCACTCTGGTTGCGGTGTCAAAAACCAAACCGGTCACCGATTTGCTTGAAGCTTATGAAGCCGGCCAGCGGGTTTTTGGAGAGAATAAAATTCAAGAAATGACCCGAAAGTGGGAAGAGATGCCAAAAGATATTCAATGGCACATGATAGGACATGTACAACGGAACAAGGTGAAATATATGGCGGAATACGTAGCACTCATTCATGGAGTAGATACGTTAAAATTGCTCAAAGAAATAGACAAGCAGGCCAAAAAACACGAACATGTAATCTCGTGTTTGTTGCAGGTGCACATTGCAGAAGAGGATACCAAATTTGGTTTTGATGAGAAAGAACTACAGGAACTTACGGAAAACCCGGAGTTTTTGCAATTAACAAACGTACGTGTAACCGGTCTTATGGGAATGGCTACCTTCACCGATAATAAAGACCAAGTACGACGAGAGTTCAAAGCCCTAAAAGCACTTTATGAAGAACTTAAGATAAAAATACCATCTATGCATACGCTATCTATGGGAATGAGTGGAGATTACCCTATTGCTATAGAGGAAGGTAGTACTATGGTGCGTATAGGAAGTAGTATCTTTGGTGCACGAAATTAGAATGTATAGGTTCAGAAAATCGGTTCACGTATAGTTATTATAGCGAAAAAGGAAGATGTACGCAATTTTAGATATTGAAACAACGGGCGGAAAATATAATGAAGAGGGTATCACCGAGATTGCGATACATAAGTTCGATGGTCATAAGGTGGTAGACACTTTCATAAGTCTGGTAAATCCAGAGAAGGCTATTCAACCCTTTGTAGTAAATCTCACCGGTATCAACAATAAAATGCTACGTACTGCCCCCAAGTTTCATGAAGTGGCTAAACGTATTGTTGAAATTACCCAAGATAGCGTAATCGTCGCACACAACGCCCAATTTGATTATCGGATTTTAAGAACGGAATTCAGACGTCTGGGCTATAACTATCAGCGCAAGACACTATGTACGGTAGACCTTTCAAAAACCCTATTACCGGATGCGGAGTCATATAGCTTGGGGAAATTGGTGCGTTCATTGGGGATTCCGGTAACCGATAGGCACAGGGCCAATGGCGATGCATTGGCAACGATTAAACTATTTCAGCTTTTATTGGCAAAGGATAGTGAAAAAATTATTATTCAGGACGTTATTAGAAAAGAAGCACATGGTGAGCTTTCTGAAAAGCAGTTGGATATCGTTCAGAGTATGCCCAATGAAACCGGTGTATTTTATATGCACAACAAAGACGGGGACATTGTGTACCTGAGCCGAAGTACCGACATTAAAAAGCGGGTAAACCAGTTATTTACCAAAAGTGGTGATCGGTCTAGAAAATTAGTAAAGGAAACCAAAAAAGTAACCTTTGAGCGCACCGGCAATGAGTTGGTCGCCCTATTGAAAGAACATCAAGAGTTACTTAAAAATAAACCCAAATACAATTCCTTACCTAAAAAGCGACTATTCTCCCATACGTTATGTTCCTCGACTAACGAAAAGGGTTACATGGAACTTAGGGCGGTACCAGTATCCGATTGTAAGCAATCGAATGGTGTTTTTAATGGGGTTTTTAGTGCCAAAAATCACTTACACAACATAACCAAGGAGTTTAAGCTTTGCGATAAGCTGAATGGAATGAGCGAAGCACGAAAAAACTGTGCGGCGTACGAGGATAATGAATGCAATGGTGCCTGCATTCAAAAAGAAGATGCGGAAACCTACAATAGTCGCGTAGCAGAGGCACTCGCAAAATATACGTTAAAGGGCAAAGATGTGCTGCTAATAGATAAAGGTCGGAAAATAGGCGAAAACAGTGTTATTTTGATTAGAAAAGGATCTTTAGTGGGCTTGGGCTACTACGACTTAAACCATCAAATAAATAATATGCCTATCTTAGAATCCTTGATTACACCTATGAATGGAACGGCAAACGCCAATTTTATCATAGAAGCTTATCTTAGAAAGAAACGTATACTAAAAACAATTCCGATTAACACGTGAATTCGAAAGGGGAAAAATCAAAGTATAATTGGAAAAACAAACTTCATGAGATAATTTATGAAGCGGATACCCCTATGGGGAAATGGTTTGATTTAATTCTAATCCTTTTGATTATTATCAGCGTTATACTAATAATGCTGGAGAGTGTAAAGGAAATCGATGTAAAATACCACACACAATTGCTTTTTTTAGAGTGGGTAGTTACCATATTTTTTACCATTGAATATATCGCACGGATTATTTCTATAAAAAGGCCTTCCCGATATATTTTTAGTTTTTATGGGATTATAGATTTTATCTCCACAATTCCACTATATCTATCCTATTTATTTGCAGGTTCGCAGGTTTTATTGGCGTTTAGAATATTTAGGATGCTCCGTATTTTTAGAATACTAAAATTAGTAAAATTTATCGGAGAGGCCTCGCAACTAAAACAGGCTCTTAGCGCTAGTAGAACCAAAATTGTGGTATTTATATATGTGGTACTAATACTCTCCGTAATGATGGGTACCATTATGTATTTGATAGAAAGTGAGGAGGCCGGCTTTACCAGTATTCCCAGAAGCATCTATTGGACCATTGTAACCCTTACTACCGTTGGTTATGGGGATATCGCCCCACAAACGAATCTTGGTCAATTTATAGCAACTATTATTATGGTTTTGGGTTATGGCATCATTGCTGTACCTACGGGTATTGTTACCGCAGAATTTGCAGCAGGATTTAAGCACAATGGAGAAAAGGAAAATCAAAATAATGGTTCTACCAACAAACACGGAATACACTTAAATACGCAAAGCTGCCCTTACTGCACTATGGACGGGCATAGGGACGAGGCTACTCATTGCTACAACTGCGGTAATCTTTTAAATGAGTAAGCTTCTTATTTCCATAGTAGGACCCACGGCTATAGGTAAAACAAAACTAGCTATTGCCGTTGCAAAATACTACAATACCGAAGTTGTTTCTGCTGATTCTAGACAGTTTTATAAAGAGATGATGATTGGGACCGCTGTACCTTCTGCAGCGGAACTAAGAGCTGCCAGACACCATTTCGTACAACATAAAAGCATCACAGAAGACTATACCGTAGGGGATTTTGAACGAGAGGCCATTGCGCTATTGGATCAGCTTTTCGAACACTATGACATTGTGGTGATGGTCGGTGGTAGTGGATTATATGTGGATGCCGTAACCAAGGGATTGGATAAATTTCCTACCGTAGATACTAGCATACGTGAACAACTAAACCTAGAACTAGAGAATACTGGAATTACATCGCTTCAGAAGAAACTTAAAAATCTTGATCAAAACTATTACAAAAAAGTTGACCTCAATAATCCGCATAGGCTGATACGTGCCTTAGAAATTTGTATCGGAACTGGAAAACCATACTCTAGCTTTCTAGGGCAACCAAAGAAAAAACGAAATTTTAAAACGTTGACGATTGGCCTGCAAACGGACCGACAATTCATTTACGATAACATCAATCGTAGGGTAGATCTTATGCTAACCGACGGCTTGGAGGCAGAAGCAAAAAGATTATTGCCTAGCAAACATCTAAATGCATTACAGACAGTTGGATACAGGGAGTTTTTTAGCTATTTTGAGGGTAAATGCGATTATGAAATGGCGGTATCCGAAATAAAGAAAAACACGCGACGTTTTGCAAAGAGACAGCTTACTTGGTTTAAAAAGAATCAAAGTACGCTATGGCTAAACGTGCTAAACAGTTCAGAAGAACATTTGGATGTTATTGCCGAGGCAGTAACAAAACAAAACAATAGATAAGCTAATGATTATTTACGTAATGGGTGTTTCAGGGAGTGGTAAGTCTACTGTAGGAAGCCTTTTAGCCAAGCGTTTGGGATACCCATTTTTCGATGGTGACGATTATCATCCCAAAGCTAATATTGACAAAATGTCTCGTGGTGAGGCCTTAAACGATTCCGATCGCAAAGGCTGGCTGCAAAAGCTAAATAACATAGCTAAACAACATCAAGAAAAAGGAGCGGTAATCGTATGCTCGGCTCTCAAGGAAACCTATAGGGATGAGCTAAGGAAAGGCTTGGGTAAAGATTATGAGTTCTTGTATTTAAAGGGAAGTATGAAAGAAATTAGCGAACGACTTTCTAAGCGAAAAGGACATTATATGCCCAAGGAACTTTTACAATCGCAATTTGATATTTTAGAAGAACCGTTAAATGGGCAACACGTGTCCATAAATAATACTCCGGAAGACATAGTTACGGATTATATAAAAAAAGCATCCCTTTAAAACGATTCTTCACTTTAAAGGGATGTCCTTTGTATGTTGCCCAATTAACTGAAGGGTGAACATATAATCGATAGTGTACCCAAATAAGCTATACACTTTGTCGTGTAATGAGCGTATGTTTATTCTCCTTCCGTTTTAACTACCAAACGGAAACCTTCTCCATGTATATTTAATATTTCTACCGTATCATCTACCTTTAAGTATTTACGTAGCTTGGCAATATATACATCCATACTCCTAGAGGTGAAATAATTATCGTCTCTCCATATTTTAGTCAAAGCAAGTTCCCTGGGCATTAAATCATTCTCGTGTAAGGCTAACAAACGTAACAGTTCATTCTCTTTTGGAGATAGTTTAATCGCCTCATTATCCTTATACTTTAAAAATCTTAGTTTAGAGTTCAAGTGGAAATTCCCAATAGTAAACTCAAACTTTTTACTGTCTGCTAAGCTATTGGATGCTTTGCGCTGAAGAATTGCCTTAAGCTTCATCAAAAGTACTTCAGAGTCAAATGGTTTGTTCAGATAATCATCTGCACCGGCTTTATACCCTTTAAGTACATCTTCCTTCATGGTTTTTGCAGTAAGGAAAACGATAGGAACATTTTCGTTTTTTTCCCGAATTTCCTTAGCTAGTGTAAATCCATCCTTATAGGGCATCATAACATCTAAGATACAAATGTCATAATTATCCTTCTTAAACTTTTCAAAGCCTTCCATTCCGTTTTTTGCCAACGTAACATCAAAGTCGTTCATGGACAAATAATCCTTAAGCACTATTCCGAAATTTGGGTCGTCTTCTACTAAAAGTATTTTCTTGTTTACTGTTTCCATACTATTTTTAAATTAAAGGTAGTTTAATAAAGAAAGTGCTTCCTTTTCCTTTTTCACTCTCTGCATAGACCTCCCCTTGGTGATCATCTACTATTTTCTTTACGTAGGCAAGACCTAGGCCATGACCTTTAACGTTATGTACATCTCCGGTATGTTCTCTATAGAATTTTTCAAAAACCCTTTTTAGAACTGCTTTACTCATCCCGGAACCATTGTCCTGTACCTTAATAATAATATAATTTTTTACCTTCTCCGTATACACATCTATTTTTGGTGCTTGATCGGAATATTTTATGGCGTTATCCAATATGTTGACAATCACGTTTGTAAAGTGCATTTCATTTGCCAGCACTTCGGAACGTTCAGCCTCCAAATGTGTATGAATATAGCCTCCTCTATCTTTAGCAATCAAATCAACATGTGTAATTGCATCAGCAATTATGTCGTGAACATCTACCCTATCCTTACTAATATCCAACTGGTTCTTTTCCAGTTTAGAGATTCGCAACACATTTTCTACCTGTGCGTGCATTCTTTTGTTTTCGTCCCTAATCATGGTAAGGTATCTAGTTACCTTCTCATGATCACCAATAATTTTAGGGTTCTTAATGGCCTCAACAGCCAAATTTATGGTCGCAATGGGCGTTTTAAACTCATGCGTCATGTTATTGATAAAATCCGTTTTTATCTCAGATATCTGTTTTTGTTTTATCAATTGATAGATTGCTCCGGAATAAGCAATAACAATGATTAAGGTGAACATCAACGATAATAATGCCATGCCAAGAATAGAACTGACCAAAAAACGCTTTTTTTCGGGAAAAGAGACCAAAAGGTCAAAATTGGAACTCCCCTCCATATCGGTAAACATGTGCGCTTTATAAATATTCCTTTTTGAATACTTAAACTTTTTAGACTTTACCTTGGTAGGTAATCCATTACTATATACGCCATACTCAAAGCTAATTTCTAAACCTCTATTTTCCAATTCCCGCTGCATCAGCAACTCTATCTCTTGTTTAGAAACTCGTTTATGTATAGGTTCTCTTTTAGCGTATGAATTAAAAAGATCTTTCAACGCCAATTTGTCAAACTCCGAAAGTCCACCAATTTTTTCGTATCGTTCTTGAGGCGTTAATGTAAAACTTCTATTACCATCTAGGTCATAATCCTCCTTAAAAATGGAAGTTGTTCGCTTACTGGTATAGTTTTTAAT
>CAZUIE010000008.1:31461-37866 GCA_964620945.1 uncultured Maribacter sp. | reverse complement strand
AGTGCTTCGGAAACCATATTTGAGAATTGCTCTTCCTTGTCTTCTACCGATTTATTTATCCAAAAACTTTGGACAACTATCAGTCCGATAAGCGATGAGCTCATCAATATAACCAAGAGCACAAATAACCTCTTATTCATTATATGTTAAAATTACAGATTTAGTACTAGGAAAATGGCGGGTTTAACCTAAGCTTAACATAAATGTTAAAATCACGAAGTTCCTAGCAATATCCAAGCAGGGCGATGTTAAGTGCTTTGACTTTTGACTTGGTTTTATCATATTCGATATTCTCCAGCACATAGTCGGACAAGGGTGATTTTATACTATCAGCTAACTGATTGTCCATACGTTCCAAAATTTCTTGCCTTGTGCTGCCGTCCCTAGCAATTATCCGTTCGATTCGAATATTCTTAGGAGCCGTAACCAAAACGATTTTATCATAAAAGTCCTGCATACCATTTTCGAACAATAAGGCAGTTTCCTGCACAACATATGGCTTCTGTTGTTTTTTTGCCCATCTCAAAAAATGCTTACGAACTGCTGGATGCACAATACCGTTTAACTTATCCAATAGTGCCTTGTCGTTAAAAACCTTTTTAGCAATATAGGGCCTATTGAGTTGGTCGTTTACATAAGACTCCTCTCCTAATAGCCCAACTATATCTTTGCGCAACACCTTTGACTTGTTCATTAAGCGTTTCGCTTCGATATCGGAATTATAAACCGGTACGCCTAGTTCTTCCAATAGTTTTCCAACTGTTGATTTACCGCTTCCTATGCCTCCTGTGAGTCCTACAATCATTAATCCCTTCTCAATATAAATTCTACTTCCTTTGTCAATAATGTAGCTTTGCTTAGCCTTTCGGGGAAGGCCTCAATCTGTAATGGCAGTCTATTTTCGTTAGCAGTTGCTATTTGTTCATAATCCGAAATGACATTAAAATCTCCAGGGTCTATATCCTTTAATGCATCGATTGTACCTTGGCACAGGACTTTGACTTCATTAGGAAACATTCGCACCTTTATGCTGTCCGGTATATTAATCATATGTACAGGCACTGAAAGAACCTTCTCGGAAAAGCGAAGTACGCTTCCGGAAATTGTTACTTTTGAAGGAGTTACTTTAGACTTTTTTAAACCTCTATGCAGTACCAAAGCTTGTTCTTGAGTAAAATCATTGGTTATATTCTCTATATTTATAAATGAAGTACGAATAGCCGTTATGCTGTCTACTTCATTTTTGGGTCCTGTAATGGTAACTCGTGACGGCTCAACACTTATAGGACCATCTAACATATAGTTTTTAGCCAAATCCACGTTAGTTCTTGCAATTACCGGAACTTCTTTTACTACAAGTTTTATGAACTCAACAAACAGCGTATCCTTGTCCATTTCCAAAACCTCAATACTGTTTGGCAGTTGATTATCTATTTGTTTCCGATATACTTTTGGTAAGATAAAATAACGATCATTAATTACATTTACCTTAGAAAGATCTATTTGTACTTTACGTTTTCGTATTTCAAAGGCGACAAACTGAAATCCTACAGCTTTAAGCCTAACATCGATAGCACTTTTTGGCGTTTTAGAGAGTAAAAACTCTTCTGGTGTATTTACATATTCCAATACAAAGTTGGTATTGCTTACATAGGACTGCGAAAGGTTATTAATAAGCCAAGCAAGGGTAGAACAAACCAAAAAAAGCAGGAATACCTTTACTTTTCGTTTCTTTAATCCGGTTCTTATGCGATCTACAATCAAAATCAAGAATTAGTTTTAAAAAATAAGTTAGGAAAAATTTCATGTGGTTTACTTGTATTGTATGTAATATACAGGGTAGATTTTAGAAAGCCATAACCATAACCTAGAAATTGAATCCCTGTTGCGAACAAGGCCAAAAAGGCGATAGTTATACTTTTGGTCTTCATTAAAGCGTCTAAGAAAAGAATAAAAAAGTAGATAGCAAATAACGCTATTGGCCAAAAAACCCCTAAAATAGCCAGTAAAGTCGAACCGATAAAACCTACACAGAACAGTGAGGGAAACCAATAGGTAGCCTTTGCCGTTTCTGGATGCCATTTGTTCAAAATAGGTCGTACCATTCCAAATTTATTAACCTGTACAAAGAACTTATGCCAATCGATACGTCTTTTATGATATACAAATGCCTCGGGTATCAGTTTGGTCCTATATCCATTATTCCAAATTCGAATGGTTAGGTCTGGATCCTCTCCAGGATGAATGTTCCCATAGCCACCTACAGTCTCAAAGGCCTCTTTGGAAATCCCCATGTTAAAGCTTCTCGGCTGGAATTTATCTATAGATTTCTTTCCACCTCGTATACCTCCTGTTGTCCAAAAAGAAGTCATCGCATAATTAATTGCCTTTTGAATATCTGAAAAGGAATCGTGGGCGGCATCGGGACCACCATAGCAGTGTACAAAATCCTCCATTAAACTTTTCTCTGCTTGAACCAAATAATCGGGTGGAACTATACAATCTGAATCCAATACAATAAAATAATTACCTTTTGCTAACTGCATTCCGTAGTTTCTGGAATCACCAGGACCCGAATTGGGTTTTTGGTAATATGAAATATCTAAAAGATTAGTATAGTTAGAAATAACGGCATCCGAAGCTACAGTAGAGCCATCCTCGACGACAACCACTTCAAAGCGCTTTGTATAGGCCTGTTTGGAAAGGCTTTCTAAAAGCTCCCTTATTTCCTCGGGCCTATTATAAACTGGGATAATAAAAGAAAAAGATAATTTCATTTTTACTTTTATATCGATTAATCGAAACCTTTGTATACCAAAAGAAAATACTTGTTCTGCATAACTAGTAATACTGCAATAAATCCTGAGAAAGTCAGCTGTTGCGTTTGCATTACGCTATGAAAATTTTTCTATAACTTCCTGACTAACGCCCGTATTAGAAAAACCTCCGTCATGAAAAAGATTTTGCATGGTTACTTTACGGGTTAAATCCGAAAATAAGGTAAGGGTGTAATCAGCGCAATCTTGTGCAGTAGCATTTCCTAGTGGAGACATTTGCTCCGCATAGCTAATAAAACCATCAAATCCTTTAACCCCCTGACCTGCTGTTGTAGGTGTCGGAGATTGGGAAATGGTATTCACACGTACCTTCTTCTCTTTTCCAAAAAAATATCCAAAACTACGGGCTACGGATTCCAAATAGGCCTTATTGTCTGCCATATCGTTATAGTCCGGAAATACACGTTGCGCGGCCATATAGGTAAGGGCAACAATACTGCCCCATTCGTTCATGGCATCCGCTTTATATAAAGACTGCATAACTTTATGAAAAGACAGTGCGGAAACATCCCATCCTTTACTTGTAAAATCATATTTTTCATCGGTATAGGCCCTACCTTTCCTAACGTTTACGGACATGCCTATGGAATGCAGAACAAAGTCCAATTTACCTCCTAAAATCTCTTGCGCCTTACTAACCAAGTTATCCAAATCATCAACATCGGTAGCATCAGCGGGAATAATTTGCGATCCGGTTTTTTCTGCCAACTCGTTTATTTGGCCCATTCTCATTGCGATGGGAGCATTTGTTAAAACGAAGGTGCCCCCCTCTGCGTGTACGCTCATCGCTGTTTTCCAAGCAATGGATTTTTCGTCCAATGCACCAAATATGATTCCTCGTTTACCTTTTAATAAGTTGTACGTCATGTATGTTATGCTACTATGTTAGTTTTAGTGTTTAAAGATATTTAAAATATGTTTATTAGGTAAGCAATTCCTTAGCGTGTGCCAAAGCAGAATCCGACAAGTTCTTACCTCCTAACATTTCGGCAATCTCCATTACGCGCTGGTCATGAACAAGTTTTTTCATGTTCGTACGCGTTCCTCCTTGTTCATCTGTTTTGTACACCTTAAAATGGTGATGTCCTTTTGAGGCCACTTGCGGAAGATGTGTAATGGAAAAAACCTGCATCTCCGCACTCATGTCTTTCATAATATCTGCCATTCGGTTCGAAATTTCTCCAGAAACCCCTGTATCGATTTCATCGAACATAATGGTAGGCAATTTTTCATATTTAGCCAGAATTGCTTTGATGACCAACATTATACGGGAAAGTTCCCCTCCGGACGCCACTTTTTTAAGTAAACCATAGGAACTACCTTTGTTCGCGGTAAACAAAAAGGAAAGTTCGTCCATTCCGTTGGCTTTAAAGCTGTCCGTTGGCTTTAATGTAATTTGAAAGGAAGCGCTTGGCATTCCCAAAAGGGAAAGGTCTTCTTCCAGTTGTTTTTTTAATTGGGCAATAACCCCGATTCTTTTTTTGTGTAGTACGCTACCTTGTTCCTTAAGCGCTTTTTCTAACTCCTGACGCTTTTTAGTTTTTACCGCTATTTTTTCGTCTACGTTTGCGGTTTCAAAAAGACTATCTGAAAGTTGGTTTTTGATAGCTATCAACTCTGAAATTTCTGAAACCCCATGTTTCTTTTGTAAATTATAAAGTAGTTGCAATTTTGTATTTACCTCTTCTAACAAGGCAGGATCAGATTCAACCGCTTCCTGAAAAGCCTGAAGTTCTGTATTTACATCCTCCAGTTCTATGACAACGGACTGTACTCTTTTAAACAAACTTGCATATTGCTTTCCAAAACCCGACAGCCTAGACAAAGCCGATCGTGCCTCTGACAGTAAAGAAAGTATTCCAATTTGATCATCATTAAAAATTTGGTCACCTTTGGAAAGCTCTTCTTTGATCAACTCCACATTGTTCAACTGCTCGTACTGTGTTTCCAATTCCTCCTGAATACCTTCCTTAAGGGGCGCAGCTTCCAACTCAGTCAATAAAAATGTATTATAATCCTGTTCTTTTGTAGCGTTCTGCTGAAAAGCGATTAGATTTTCCAATTCTTTTTGTACTTCAGAATAGGCTTTTAATGTAGTTGCATACTCAGAAAGTCGTGTCCTATTGTTGGCAAGTGCATCGATTAGTTTAAACTGAAAATCGTTCTCAGTCAGTCGCATGGTTTCGTGCTGCGAATGCACATCTATCAGCTGATCTCCTAAACGGGAGAGCACATCTAAGGTTACGGGAGTATCATTAATAAACGCACGTGATTTGCCGCTAGGTAGTATCTCCCTTCGTATAATAGTGGTTTCCTCATAATCCAAGTCACTATCGGAAAAAAAAGACGACAGGCCATAATCCTTAATGGAAAATTGAGCCTCTACGATACACTTTTGCTCTTTGTTACGCAAAGAGGATAAATCTGCACGCTTTCCCAAGACTAAAGCAAGCCCACCTAGTAATATAGATTTACCCGCTCCGGTCTCTCCTGTTATTACGGTAAAGCCAGAGGCTAGATTTACTTCTAGACTATCGATTAATGCATAATTTTCAATGGAGAGATTGACTAACACTTGTTCCGTCTTTAGGGAAACAAAGGTAGGCTATATTCTGAAGTGAAAAAAGGGACTAATAACTAATATCGTTCCAAGTGCCGGAGTAAAAAGGAGCTACGCTATTCAATGTTTCTTTGAGCTTAACGATATCCACTTTGGGACCGTCCGAAAAGATATTCTGAATTTCCTCGGATTTGGCATCAAAGAAAGTTTGTACCAAAAAGGCGTTTGGCCTTCTTTTGACCATAATCTCAAATAAATTGATGGTTCCTGCAATGACCTGTTTTCCAGTACTATTATTATCGCCTAAAATGTCTAACCCCTTTCTATGGTAATTATACATGGCTACGCGATATTCCTTGTAAGTGTTGGATAGGACATCACTAATAAAATCGAAACGGGTTCTATTGTCGGAAGTCGACTGGTTCCACCCTGCAAAATTACTACCTTGGGCCTGTGTTGTTATCTGTTGTGCTTTTCTAAAATAATCCGTACCACCTTCCAAGGCAAACGTATCGGCATCCAGTCCTAAAATAATATAAGCATAATATGCCAACACCGCTACCAGGTTAGACTCAAATACATTTTCGTTAAATACCAAGGGCTGAAATTCTATATATTGAAAATTGAACTGGTTATCCTTATAATTAAAAACGGTGCTTTCATAAGACGTATTAAACACCGGTCTGGAAGACTGTAATTGTATCGTACCCGTAAAGCGATCAGAATCATATTCTGTTATCGTAATGAATATTTGGGCATTTACCTTCTCATTCTCCTTGTAGACTCTATTCGTCCATTTTGTTTTATTCACAAAATCGGTCACAGACCGTTCCAGTGTTTTAAAAATCTGTTGGTTGGTTTGGGATACCTGATCTGCATTTACCGTAATGGTAGCGTTTAATTCCTGTGCGTTCACAACGCTACATACAAGAAAAAGAGTACAGAAAAATAACAGCTTACGCATAGCGTCTTTTAATGATTTCATTAAAAATATCCTCGGCAACGGCT
>CAZUIE010000008.1:13926-31361 GCA_964620945.1 uncultured Maribacter sp. | reverse complement strand
AGCTTACGCATAGCGTCTTTTAATGATTTCATTAAAAATATCCTCGGCAACGGCTGCCTTGGTTTTTAATTCAAACGTTTGTATTTCGGAATTGGTATCTAAGAAACTTATTTTATTGGTAGTTCCGCCAAAACCTGCCCCGTTATCATTTAAGGAATTAAGAACAATGGCATCTAAATTCTTTCGTATTAGTTTTGCCTTTGCATTCTCTACCTCGTTTTCCGTTTCTAATGCGAAACCTACCAAATACTGGCCTTTTTTCTTTTGTCCTAAGGAAAAAAGAATATCCTTGGTCTTGACCAGATTTATCAGTAATTCGTTATTTGATTTTTTTATTTTTTGTCTTGCGGCAACCTTGGGCCTGTAATCTGCAACCGCAGCCGCGCAAATAACAATATCGGCGTCGGCATAATGCTCATGAGCACTTACGTACATTTCCTCCGCAGACACGACCGGCACCAGTAAAATACTGTCATGTTTCACGGTGTATTTAGTGGGACCAGAAACAAGTACCACCTCCGCGCCTAGCCCTGCCGCACATTTGGCCAATTCAAAGCCCATGAGTCCGGAAGAGTGGTTTCCAATAAAACGTACAGGGTCAATAGCTTCATACGTTGGTCCTGCCGTAATCAATACTTTTTTATCCGTTAGGGAAAGCCCTTTCCTAAGTTGATTCTTTATAAAAGCGACAATAGCCTCTGGTTCAGCCATTCTCCCTTCGCCATGAAGTCCACTTGCCAACTCGCCCGATGTTGCCGGAACCATATAATTTCCATAAGACTGTAATGTTTTTAAGGTGGCTACGGTACTTGGGTGCTTGTACATATCCAAATCCATTGCAGGAGCAAAGAAAATAGGGCATTTGGCAGACAGGTAGGTAGCCATAAGTAGATTGTCGCAGTTACCGGAAGCCATTTTGGACATGGTATTTGCGGTAGCTGGGGCAATAACCATGAGGTCTGCCCAGAGGCCAAGTTCAACATGATTGTTCCAATCTGTGGTATGGTCTTCAGATTTTATAAAATCGGATAATACCGGATTTTTTGAAAGCGTAGCAAGGGTAAGTGGGGAAACAAATGAGCTGGCGCTATCGGTAAGAACAATCTTAACGTTAGCGCCAGCTTTTATAAATAAACGTACTAGGAATGTAGTTTTGTAGGCCGCAATCCCTCCGGTAATGCCTAAAAGGATGTTTTTACCGCCCAACATACACCTTATCCGTCTTTCTCTGTGTTTCTATGGTAAATCCTATCCATTAACCACTCTTCTACTGCCATGGCATGTGGTTTTGGTAATTTTTCATAAAACTTGGAAACCTCTATCTGCTCCTTGTTTTCAAAAACTTCCTCAAGACTGTCGCTGTATGTAGCAAACTCCTCCAACTTCTCCAACAATTCCTTTTTGATTTCAGAATTGATTTGTACCGCACGTTTAGATGCTATGGAAATTGCTTCGTAAATATTATTAGTTTTACTGTCAAACTCATTTTTATTAATAGTTACCGTAGATACGGCCGCTTTAGAGTTCTTAAGGTCGTTTGTATTCATAATGTAAACTATTTATTTTGATTCTGGTGTGTACTGTAATAATCCGTTTTCTACTTTGGTCATCAAGTCGGTCACTTCTTTATCTAATTTTGAGTTCGGATACTGTTTCTTAAACGCCATTATTGCGTCTTTAGCGTTCTGCAACCGTTCTTGCTGTAAACTTTCAAAACTGTTCATTGCCATATGGGTCAGTGCATCTGCCTTTACAAACAAGGCTTCCTCTCTGTAACTTGAACCTGGGAAATCAGAAACAAAATTTTCACTTGCAGCAACCGCCGATTTAATCATGTCGTAATTAAATTCTCCTAACTTATTGTACTGCTTTAGAATTTCGAATGCCTTACGCTCCTTCTTCGTGGTTAGCTCCTGGGCCATTGCATTTGCCTGGGCAAAATATTCGGACTCTGCATACGCATTTATGAAATTCTGTAGTTTCAATAAAGCTTTATCGGTATCGGTTTGATCCAAAGAATAATTTGGAGAAAGCTCATAATAACTTCTAGCTCCTAAGAAGGCAGCTTCCGTACTTTTATCGCTATTTGGATAAGACTTTATAAATCGTTCGAATTGATAGCCCGCCGTATTATAATCCTGCAACTCAAAATAACTATTGGCCAAAAAGAACATAACACGCTCTCCTTGAGGTTTGCCAATATACTTTGGGGCAATTTGCTCCAACAATCTATTCGCACGCTTAAAATCGCCTTCCTCATAAAACTTTTCGGCCATGTCATACTTTGGCTTTACCTCCTCGTTTTTGAGTACTTTTTGGTACTCACTACAGGATTGTAAGGCAACCGCTAAAGCCAAAAAAAGAAAATAGTACTTCATTCTAAAAAACATTTTGCAAAATTAGTGATTCCCGATGGATTTAAAAAACATTTTTGCGCATCAAAAATAAGCCCATTTCGTTGCAGAACTATGGTTTTAGGTAACTTTTAACGTAATACGGTTAAGCCAAAATTTTAGAAACCGAGTACATGAACAATCCAATCTTCTTTTTAAGTTCTGTTGATGCGGCTATGAGCGGTAATCTCACATTGCCTAAGCCTAATTTCAAAAGTTCTAAAATAGCCTTTATTCCCGCTGGATTGCCCTCCTCAAAAATGAGATGCATTCCTTCTTGCAGCAGGTAATGGTAGCGATATCCTTCTTTGGCGTCACCCGCTAATCCTAAGCGCACCATTTCTGAAAATTCTTGGGGCAGTCCCTGTCCAATAACAGATATGACACCATCTCCACCGGCCAGAATCGTTGGTAACGCGGTAAGGTCATCACCGGAAATCACCATAAAATCAGTTGGTTTGTTTTGCAGTAATTCCAATATTTGAACCATGTTGCCTGAAGCTTCCTTTATCGCTACAATATTCGATACATCTTTCGCCAAACGGAAGGTAGTTGAGGGCAGCACGTTACTACCTGTTCTTCCCGGTACATTATAAATGATTACAGGCAGGGGAGAAAACTCTGCAATTGCTTTAAAATGCTGGTATATTCCTTCTTGCGTAGGCCTATTATAGTACGGTGATACCGAAAGAATCGCACAAAAATCGCTAAGGTCAAGTGATTGAAGTTCCGCTATAACTGCCCTAGTATCGTTCCCACCTACACCGACCACTAAAGGTAGTTCTGCGTTATTAGCTACCACAATGGTATCTAAGACTGTTTGTTTCTCTTCTTTTGTCAATGTAACGGATTCTGCCGTAGTTCCAAGGGCAACCAAATAATCTACCCTACCCTTTTTACAATGAGCAACAATTCTGGAAAGGGCCGCCGTATCAACACTTCCATCTTCCGTGAACGGCGTTACCAAAGCAACCCCAGTACCCCTTAATTGTTCCATAGCTATAATTCTTTAAGTACCCCTAAATATTTTTTAAGTTCTGTTTTAAAGGTGTTAAAATCAGTAATCTTAGTTTCTAACATTAAATCATTAAAATCCGGACCCACCTCTTTAAAACCTACTTTTAAACGGGCCTTTGTTTTTAAGGACATAATATTCAATAATAAATTGCTCTCCATATAATAATTTACTAATACATCATATTCCCCATTCAAAAACTCAAGTGCATAACTATTCTCTATATCTCCTTTCCATCCCAGATCCTTATCGGAAAAAACGGGCGTGGCATATGGCGAATTTTTGTCGTAGTAGCTTTTGTAGCCAATGATTTTAACCGCATTGGGCTGTAGGCCAAACTCCTCCAAAAATTCATAGAACTTATCTGTTGTATCAAATACATCCAGATCTACGATACATCCTACTTTGCGAACTCCCTTTTTTCTTGTGCTTTCGAAAGCAGGTTTAGACAGTGTCTGTTGTATATATTTGCGAGCGGATTTCTGTTTAAACTTGTCCTTAATTCCTTTTAAAAACATGTATTTTTACATTTCTACAAATGTAAATAATATACATACAACTCTATGGCGAAGTTAAAACACTTTCCGATTTTATATATTAAACATTTTGTTATATTTATAACATTTATCTGTTTTGATTCTTGCAAAGATTCCAATACTAACTTAATCGCTATCGAAGGTGCCCAGCTTAGCATTGACTCTACTGCCGCTTCCGTTCAAAGTATTGAAAATTTTGTGAAACCTTATCGAGAACGAATCGATGTTATTTTGGATAGCGCCTTAGCCTATGCACCTTATACCATATCCAATTCAGATGGAAAATATAACAGTTCTGCAGGAAATTTAATGGCAGATATAATACGTTCAGAAGGCGACCCTATCTTCAGAAAAAGAAGTGGTAATTCCATTGATTTCGTATTGATGAACCACGGCGGTATACGAGCAAGTATTTCTAAGGGCAATGTAACGGAGAGAACGGCCTATGAAGTGATGCCTTTTGAAAATTATATTTCAGTCGTTGGATTAAAAGGCACTTCCGTCTTAGAACTGGTAGACTATCTTGTAAAATCGAAGAGGGCTCATCCGGTCTCGGGCATTCAAATTTTATTGAACAAAGACGATACTGTAAAAAGTATTAGCATACAGGGCAAACCCCTAGAAAACGATAAAGTATACAACGTAGCTACATCTGACTATTTGGTCAGTGGCGGGGACGATATGGTGTTTTTTAAAAATGGAGTTTCCTTCACCACGCTGGACTACAAAATACGAAACGCAATGATCGATTATTTTTCAAAGGTAGATACACTCACGCCTAAAATTGATGACCGTTTTTATAAAATGGACTAGCACATGAAAACTTTTTTAGGACATTTAATTTTTAAATAAATGAAACGAAGAAATTTTATACAGAACACTTTGGCTTCCGTATCCTTTATTGGTGCAGGAGGATTGAGCCTAAATTCCTGTTCCGGAAGCCAAAAAAAGCATATTACCATTTTGCACACTAACGATGTCCATAGCCATATTGATACTTTTCCCTCCGACCATTCACGTTTTCCGGGACTTGGTGGCCTTGCCCGAAGAGCCGGATTGGTAAATAGCATACGTGAAGAAAATCCAAATACCCTATTATTCGATGCAGGAGATATATTTCAGGGTACGCCCTACTTTAACTTTTACGGTGGCGAACTGGAAATGAAATTGATGACGATGCTCAACTACGATGCCGCCACCCTAGGTAATCACGATTTTGACAATGGCGTAGACGGACTCCTGGCACAACTACCTTATGCCAAGTTTGATTTTGTTTCCTCCAATTATGATTTTAGCAAAACTATGTTGGACGGTTTTACCAAACCCTACCAAACCTACCTACGGGACGATATCAAAATTGGGGTATATGGTCTAGGTATTGAGTTATCCGGACTGGTGACCAAAAAATTATATAAAGAAACGGAGTACTTACCACCCTATGAAATAGCTTTAGATTTAGAGCGTACCTTAAAAGAGGAGGAAAAATGCGATATCGTAATTTGCCTATCACATTTGGGATACCAATACAAGAACAGTCAACGCCCTGATGATATGACCTTGGCAACCAAAACCAAACATACGGACTTGATTATAGGAGGGCATACCCATACCTTTTTAGAGAAACCAAGTGTTGTTACGAATGCAAACGGTAGGGACATCCTGGTTAACCAAGTTGGTTGTTACGGGGTTCGTCTAGGGAGAATCGATTTTTACTTTGATTCTAATAATATCATTGCCAACGGAGTATCCATTAGAGTTTAAATTTTTGTAGTATGGGACGTACTTTAAGAACGGACTCTTCAAATACTGATTTTAAAGCCTTAGTGGCACTGTTAGATGCAGATTTAGCCTTGCGCGACGGAGAAGAAAATGTGTTTTACGCACAATTTAATGATATAGCTACACTCAAGCATTGCGTGGTGTACTATGAAAACCATATTCCCGTGGGTTGCGGCGCATTAAAACCGTTTGATGATAACAGTATGGAAATCAAACGTATGTATGTTGCTATGGACTACCGTAGAAAAGGAATCGCTTCCCTCCTTCTTAAAGAACTGGAAAAATGGGCAAAAGAACTAGGATATTCGGCTTGTGTCCTAGAAACAGGTTTAAGGCAGCCTGAGGCTATTTCCCTTTACGAAAAGAATAAATACCAATGTATTCCCAACTATCCGCCTTACGAACAAATGGCGAATAGTGTTTGCTTTAGGAAATTAATTTAGGTGGTTGTTTCTGTGATGATTGAATACGAAACAAGCAAAGGTTACTCACAAAAATTGGTAAGATACTTCTTTACTAAGACTATTTTCTATTGGTCAGCTTACCTTTAATGACCGGGTACAAATCGTAGGTAGGATAAAATTCGGTATCAAATGCGCCCCAGGCCCCTTTTTCGATGCTTAAATTGAATTCGCGTAAACCACCTCCGGGTATTTTAACCGTTACAACCTGGCCAATACCCATCATCACATACCAAGATATTACTTTGGCAGATTTTGGCGGAAATTGTTCCCAAAACTTATTCTTCTCAAGAATATCACCAATTTCAGCTAGATTTTTATCTTGTTGGTGCTTCAGAAAGACGGTGACCATAACACTATCAGCTATTGGAGCTTCAGGGGCTGGATTCTGTGCAAAAACTGACATGGTAAAAAGGGAACACAAAAGAAAGTAAGCTATATTTTTCATCAGGTCTGGATTTAAAGAATGATTCTTTTCTAAGATAACTCAAATTACCTTATTAGACGTTCTATAAGGCATAACAATGCTAAAATTTACCTCTGCTCTCTAACACAAACAGGAAGTGGAATAAAACACTATCCATTACCCAAAACAAACTCCACTATCTCCCGTAGTTCAGCCTCTAAGCTTATCTGAGGATGGTCACGCCCCGCTTGCCGATACCAGTAGCCCGCATTAAACCGGTCGCCTTCTTTACGGTGTAAATAGGCATGCATCCAACTGCCTAATGCGCTATGCATATCTTGGGCAATGTTGTGGGAAGATTCCCAATCACCTTTGGCATCATACCACAGGGCTTTTAATGCATCGGGCCAGGTTGCAGGTGGTAGCGGCTGCGCTAGGGTCTTTTCAAATTCGGTATAATTTTTAGGCAGCATGTCCGGTTATTTTTTTAACCAACTTCCCCACGGTTAAACCTTGCCCAATAATGGAAAAGACCACCACTACATAGGTAATCACCAAAAATAGGTCCCGGTGCATGTCTTGGGTGAGCCCCAATGCCAAGGCAATGGAAATACCGCCCCGGAGTCCGCCCCAGGTCATGACCAAATTGGTTCGAGGTACGAAGTTGAGTTTTTTTTCAAAGAATTTTATGGGGAGTAATAGCGAGATATAACGGCAGGCCAAAACAATAGGGATAGCGAGCAATCCTGCGATCACATAATCGAACTCAAAGGAAATAACCAGCATTTCCATCCCGATCAATACAAACAACAAGGTATTGAGCAGAATATCCAACAACTCCCAGAACTTGTCTACATAGGTTTCTGTAGTTTTAGACATGGCGGAATCTCGCACCTTGTCGTTTCCTATGACCAAACCGGCGGTTACCATGGCCAAGGGCGCAGACAGGTGGAATTTTTGTGCCACTACGGTACCCATCATCACGGCAGCAAGGGTAATGATCACTTCGATATCATAATCGTCTATGGAGCGCATTAAGCGGTAGGTAACCCACCCAATGAACAAGCCCAGCACAATGCCACCTATGACCTCTACACCAAACAGTTCGGCAATCTCCAAAGGGGTGATGGCATCCATTCCAGAGGAAGCAATTTGAAAGATGGTCAAGAACACGACAACCCCTACCCCATCGTTAAAAAGTGATTCTCCTACAATCTTGGTTTCTAGGTTTTTAGGAGCTCCTGCCTGTTTTAAAATTCCAAGTACGGCAATAGGGTCCGTTGGGGATATCAAGGAGCCAAAAAGCAGACAATAAATAAAGCCTACGTGTAATCCAAAACCCTGCAAGACATAGAACATAATGGTTCCTACCAAAAAGGTGGACACCAAAACGCCCATGGTAGAAAAAGCCAATATAGGCCAGCGCTGTATCCTCAGTTGCTCAAAGTTGGTATGCAAGGCCCCTGCGAAGAGTAGAAAACTCAGCATCACATCTAGCAAGAGGTACTTAAAATCGATCTGACTAATAATATACCGTTCGGCATCTAAGAGGGTATCGTCAAAATAGCTGATGCCAAAAACTGCAAGGGTAAACACAATAGTAATCAGCATCAAGCCAATGGTATTGGGGAGCTTTAAAAACTTCACATTGATGTAGCCAAAAATAGCGGAGACAAATACCAATATTGATGCGATGATGAAATAGTCCATAGTTTATATTATTTAACTTCTAATCTAACGTAAATAGGATTAATAGGTTCACTTTCTAATAACTATCATTCTATATTCCGCCTCGGAGGGATGTCCGCTTTGCCCAAAAAGGTATTTGAATTTTAAACCCTCAACTGGGTACTTTATTTTATCAAATCCAATCGTTTCTTTTAGAATCTCAACTTTCTTTCCCGTATACTCAATACACAAAATGAGTACACATCCGATTTTAATTCTCGATGCTATATAAATCCAGTACTTTTCCATTCTTTGGGTAGTTATGGAAAAATGCTGTCAGCCCTGGGTATAGACCGCCAAATAGGTCTTCAGTCTAATAATATGAATCGTAGCTAACTTTCATCTCTTTTTCTAAAGGTAGAGTTCTGTTTCCATTGAGTATCTGATCACCCTCATATCATTCCTAAAAACTCTGCTTCTGTTATGATAGGAACATTCAGCTTCTCCGCCTTGGTGCGTTTACTCGGGCCCATTTTGTCACCGGCTACCAAAAAACTTGTCTTGGAGGAAATAGAGGAACCTACCTTGCCTCCATTGTCCTCTATTAATTTTTTGAGTTCATCCCTACTCACGGTTTCAAATACTCCTGAAACCACAAAAGTTTTTCCTTTAAGAATATCCGTTTGATTTTCTAATTTCTCTGCCGATAATGAAAACTGAATCCCTTTTTCCTTGAGACGCGCTATGGCCTGTTGGTTCTTTTCATTACTAAAAAAGTCCACAACACTTTCTGCTATACGTTCCCCTATTTCATCTACGGCAACGAGTTCCTCCTTAGTTGCGACGGCCAGTGCATCAATATTTTTATAGGCTTTGGCCAGTTTTTTAGCTACCGTTTCACCAACAAAACGAATGCCTAAGGCGAACAAGACCCTCTCAAAAGGAATGGATATGGACTCCGCCACACCCTTCACCAAATTTTCGGCAGATTTCTCGGCCATACGTTCCAAAGGAAGAATCTGTTCCTTGGTTAGATCATATAAATCGGCATAATCTTTTATCAATCCCTCCTTAAACAGGAGTTCCACGGTTTCCCCGCCCAAACCTTCAATATCCATCGCCTTACGGGAAATAAAGTGTTGAATACGACCTGTTATCTGCGGTGGACAGCCATATTCATTCGGGCAATAATGCTTTGCATCTCCTTCCTTACGAACCAATGGGGTATGACATTCAGGACACGACGTACGGTATATGGTTTGTTTTGAGTTAGCGGGGCGTTTTGTAAAATCTACTCCGATAATTTTAGGTATAATTTCTCCTCCTTTTTCTACAAAAACGGTATCACCTTCTCGGATATCCAGTTTTGCAATCTGGTCCGCATTATGGAGCGAAGCTCTTTTTACCGTTGTACCCGCCAATAATACGGGTTCTAGATTGGCCACCGGTGTAATGGCACCTGTACGGCCCACTTGATAACTTATTTCATTTAAGACCGTAACCACTTGCTCGGCCTTAAATTTATAGGCCATGGCCCAGCGTGGGGCCTTGGAGGTAAAACCCAGTTCATCCTGGTGCTGCAAACTATTTACCTTCACCACAACACCATCGGTTTCATACGGTAATTTATGCCGTGCTTGGTCCCATTTGTCTACAAACTCCATCACCTCGGCGGTACTTTGGCATAATTTGGCCGCGGTGGGCACCTTAAAGCCCCAACTACGTGCTTTTTCTAACATTTCCCATTGAGAAGCAATTCCAATGTTTGTTCCTACAATGCTATACAACAGACATTCCAATGGCCGCTGTGCCACAGCACTGCTATCTTGCAGCTTTAAACTTCCGGATGCCGTATTTCTTGGATTCATATAGGGGTCTTCACCATTGGCGACCCTTTCTTCGTTCATTTTCTGAAAACCATCAAAAGGCAGTACAATTTCACCACGAATATCAAATTTTGCCGGGTAGTCCCCTTTTAACTGCAGCGGAACTGATTTTATGGTTCTTATGTTCGTCGTAACGTCGTCGCCTTGGAATCCGTCGCCACGGGTAACGGCGCGTGCCAATTTCCCGCCTTCATAGGTAATGCTAATGGAAGCACCATCATATTTTAACTCGCACGTATAGGCCACGGGAGCATCTCCAAGATTTCGTTGAATACGCTTTTCCCAGTCCTCCAAATCGTCTTTTGAATACGAATTATCTAAGGAGTACATGCGGTGTTCATGCGCAATAGTATCAAAATTCTTCGTTACCATACCGCCCACACGAATGGTTGGTGAACTCTCATCATAAAACTCCGGATGTTCAGCTTCCAAGCGTTGTAATTCCTTCAATTTCATATCAAAATCAAAATCTGAAATCGTTGGATTATCTAGCACATAATAGTTATAATTATGTTCCCTTAACTCTTCTCGCAGTGCGTTTATCTTTCTTTCCGTTTGCATCAAAATTCTTCTTTAGTCATCCATTGGGGCATAGGAAGGGGTTTAAAAGCCTTCATTCTCTCTAGTAGTCTATCCACATTATCATCTACCAGAATTGCGTTGAGATTCTCAGATTTTACAAATCCTTTTTCTACCATCTTATTGAGCATAAGGAGTAGTTCATCGTAAAAACCATTGGTATTCAAGACCGCAATAGGGTAAGGATGAAGGCCCAACTGGGCCCAAGTTAGCATTTCGAAAAACTCCTCGAGCGTTCCAAATCCGCCAGAAAGCATGAGTATACCATCACTAAGCTCGTGCATTTTTAATTTACGGTCATGCATGTTCTGTGTGGTAATGAGTTCCGTAAGGCTATCATGATAGACCTCCTTTCGTTTTAAAAACTCTGGAATGACACCAATGACTTTGCCCTTATGTTCTAGGGCACCGTTCGCAACCTTACCCATAATGCCAATTTTAGCACCACCATAGATAACGTCTATATGCTGTTTTGCCAAAGTTGCACCTAAATCATAGGCATCTTCTGCAAATTGAGGGTCGGTTCCTTCACTACTGCCACAAAAAACTACAATTCCGTTCATTATATTAATTAAAAATTAAAGCTTAAAAATCAAGTACAAATTCAAATACAAATACAGTCATCAAATTCAAACACGAATATAATTCACACTACCCAATTTTTAAGGCTACTCCCGATAAACACGTTTTACTTTTAACTTTTGCTACTAACTTGTACTGTCAAACAATTACCGACCACCACATGTTGCCTTCATCATACGATTGTTTCCAAATATATCCTTTCCTAATTCGATGTTCTTGAAATTATGTTCATTAAGCAAGGCTATCATCTCTTTGCCCAGATATTGATTTATTTCAAGGTACAAACTGCCGTTTGCTACCAAGTGCTGTTCAGCAAATGTAGCAATGGCCTTGTAAAATACCAAGGGGTCTTTATCAGGAACAAAAAGGGCAATTTCCGGTTCGTGATTTAACACGTTAGCATGCATTTCATTTTTCTCCAACTCCCTAACGTATGGAGGGTTGGATACAATCATATTAAAATTTGATTCAGTAGTAATCTTTAGCGTTTTGTCTAGAATATCAACTTGATGAAAGTCTATTTGAACACGATTTAATTCTGCATTAGACCGGGCAATAGTTAAAGCATTACGTGAAATATCTAAAGCAGAAACCTTAGCATTTACGATGTGTTTGGCCAAGCTAATTGCAATGCATCCACTTCCCGTTCCTATATCCAATATTTTTAAACTAGGATGTTGTTTGCCCTGATGGTCGTCCAATATCCATCGTACCAAATCTTCTGTTTCTGGCCTTGGTATAAGTACGTCTGGAAGCACCTTTAACTTTAAGTCCATGAACTCCGTCTCGCCAATAATATATTGCACTGGAACATCTTGCTTTAACTCACTAAGGGCTTTAAAAAGCAGCGTTTCATCTTCTTTGGAAACCACTAAATTTGGTTGAAGTATCAATACAAATTTTTCTAACCCTAAAAAATGATCTATCAACAGGGAAAAAAAGCTGGTCACTTCTTGCGTGCCATAACGTGAATCTAATTCAGAATGAAAAATAGTCTGGATTTCTTTCAGCAACATTTTTAGAGTGTTTTTAGCATCCAAACCGGACATGAAAAATGTCCCGTATTTCCCATACGAGCATCAATATACTTGAAACCTGATTTGATATAGAGGTTTTGTGCCGCTTTCATGTATGGCATCGTTTCCAAGTAAATTTCATCAAAACCAAATGTTTTGGCTTTCGCCAGGCTAGCCTCCAAAAGCTGACTCCCTATACCTCTGCCCCTGGCCTGATCTAGCAGATACATTTTTTGAAGTTCGCAACAGTTGCCGCTATAATTTTCTAATTGGGCTATCCCTGCGCAACCAAGCACCTCGCTATCCTCTTCGGCTAAAAAGTAAGTAGCCCTAGGCACATCATAATTTTCGAACATGTGATCTAGTGCTGTATCCGCATAGGCTGTACCTACTTTTGGGACACCTAAGGCCACTAGCACGGTTCTTATTCTACTAGCAACCTTTGCATTATCCGTCTTCTTTATTTCCCTTATTACGGTCGTTTTCACACTATCCTTTATTATAGGTTTTAAAGTATTATTTTTGGTTTGTGAAGATACATGAAATGTGTAAAATCATAAATCCTTAGGCTTAGGAAAAACAAAAAGATACAAACAGTGGGCAACACCAAAATGAATGGACCTGTAATTGATGAGAAATTCATGCGCCGCTGCATGCAACTGGCTAAAAACGGGTTAGGAAGAACAGCGCCTAATCCTATGGTAGGTGCAGTTATTGTGCACAATAACCATATTATTGGAGAAGGTTTTACGAGTCCGTTTGGTGGCGCACATGCAGAGGTAAATGCCATCGCGTCCGTAAAGGAAAAGCAATTACTTTCAAAATCTACTCTGTACGTAACTCTTGAGCCCTGTTCCCATTTTGGAAAAACACCACCTTGCGCCGATTTAATCGTAGTACATAAGATTCCAAAAATTGTAATAGGACTAAGAGATCCACATAACAAGGTAGCAGGAAAAGGGATACAAAAATTAAAAGATGCCGGATGTGAAGTGATTACAGGGGTTTTAGAAAAAGAGTGCTCGGAGCATCATAAACGCTTTCTAACCTTTCACATACAACAACGACCTTATGTTATTCTAAAATGGGCAGAATCTGCAGACGGATTTATAGCACCTGTAAAAGAATATCGAGACACCGTTCCACAGCCTTATTGGATTACGGGTAGTTTATCTAAGCAATTGGTACACAAATGGCGAAGTGAAGAACAGGCGATCTTAGTAGGCACCGCTACAGTTTTAGAAGATAACCCCAAGTTAGATGTGCGTTTATGGACAGGGAACTCACCTATCCGAGTCCTATTAGATAAAAACCTTAAAATACCTGCTAACTATCACGTATTAAATAGGGAACATAGAACCATCGTTTTTACGACCGTCGTTGATAGTTCCAAATACATTCCTGGTATTGAATATATAGTACAGAAAGAGTCCGAAGAAAGTGCAGCAGCGATATGCAGCGAACTACATCGACTACAGATTCAGAGTGTTATTGTTGAAGGAGGTGCCAAAACATTACAGTCGTTTATAGATGCGAACTTATGGGACGAAGCACGCATTTTCAAAGGGACATCCGTATTTAGGAACGGAATTAGCAAACCTTATATAAACGGAAATGCAATAACTACTAAAAATATAGAAGAGGACAGTTTAACTATTATGAAAAAATGATTAAAAACATCGTATTTGATTTTGGGGATATTTTTATAAATTTAGATAAACCAGCGGTCTACAAGCATTTGGCCTTATTCGGATATCCAAATTTGACTCCTGAAATGGATACCTTGGCCAAAACCTATGAAGTAGGTATGATAAGTTCCAAAGACTTCCTTGGTCAACTTCAAGGAATGATTCCCACGGCCAGTATTACCGAAGTAACCGACGCTTGGAATTCTATCCTTTTAGATTTTCCCGAATATAGATTAAACTTTCTGGAGAAGCTGAAATCTGATGCTGCATACCGGCTTTTCTTATTAAGCAATACCAATGAACTGCATATCGCATATGTAAAAAAAACGATGGGTATGGAACGTTGGAACCGTTTTAAGGCATGTTTTAATAAATTTTACCTTTCCCATGAACTACAGATGCGAAAACCAAACACCGAAATTTTTGATTTTGTATTGGCGGAAAACGGACTGGAAGCCAACGAAACCTATTTTATAGATGACACCAAGGAAAACACAGATGCAGCAGCATCGATTGGAATAAAGACTTGGCACCTGACTGTTGGTAATCAAGACATTACCGACTTAAAGAAAAGGTTGTAAATGCAATATCTGACGCTTAGTATTCTTTTTTCAAGTTGCATTTTTGTGGTGTTCAAGCTATTTGTACGTTACAAAATTCAAACCTTATACGCGATCATTACAAATTATGTAATAGCCTGTTTAGTAGGTCTTATTTTTTATGAAGGAGCCTTGGACATATCAGCGTTTCCTTCAAAAAGCTGGTTCTGGGGAGCTATGGCCCTGGGTATACTATTTATACTAGTGTTCAATATTATGGCGGTAACTTCACAAAAACTTGGAGTTTCTGTAGCCTCTGTAGCCACAAAGATGTCCTTTGTGATCCCTGTTATTTTGAGTATGGTTCTCTATAAGGAGGATTTGAATGGAATTCAGTATTTTGGCATTATTATTGCAATTTTGGCCGTATATCTAGCCTCTATGAAACAAGCTGCGGAAAGCTTTAATTTCTCTATGCTTCTTCTTCCTTTTTTGGTCTTCCTAGGTTCCGGGATTATAGATTCTTCAATTAAATATTTTCAGCAGGGTCATGTGCCAGAAACGGAATTCGCCCTGTTTTCTTCCCTAATATTCTTTTTTGCCGGGATTGCAGGCCTATGTTTTATGTTCGTCAAATCTTTTAAGCAACCCTTAAAAATTAACTATAAAAATATAGTCGGGGGAATAGCCTTAGGCGTACCTAACTTTTTTTCTATTTATTTTTTGCTTCTTGCTTTAGGCTATGAAGAACTGAGTAGCGCATCCATATTTACGGTAAACAATGTAGGTATCGTACTACTATCGACTCTTTTTGGAATTACGTTATTTAAAGAAAGGCTTAGTGTAAAAAACTGGCTGGGCATTGCGTTGGCAGTTTTAAGCATTGTTTTGGTACTTTAATTTAATAGAAGTGATAGACTCGTATAAAACCATATCAAAATCCGTTAGCGCAATTCTATTAAAGGAAAGAAAAAGTAAATTTTATGGATATGCTTTTCCTATACAGGACGAGGATGACGTAAAGCCTATATTGGAAGAATTAAGGAAAATATACCCTTCTGCCAATCACGTTTGCTACGCATGGCAATTAGGAGCAGGAAATAGAACTTACAGGGCAAATGACGATGGGGAGCCCAACAATTCTGCCGGGATGCCCATATATGGTCAAATTCAATCCTTTGGCTTAACAAATGTACTTGTAGCGGTTGTCCGTATTTTTGGTGGTACTAAATTGGGCGTTGGTGGATTAATCTCAGCATACAAAAATACAGCGCAACTAACGTTGGAAAGTTCTAAAATAGTAGAAAGAATAATCAAGGAACAATTAACGCTTAATTTTGAGTATTCAGAAATGGATGCGGTAATGCGCTTTATAAAGAAGAATCAATTAGAGCTGATAACACAGGAGCTACATCTGAAGTGTGATGTGACTATTGCCGTACGAAAAAAAGAGTTGAAGAAAATAATGGATGAACTAAAGTCACTTCACAAAATTACTGTTTCCAGACATTAGCAAATTTGCCCTTAATTGTAAAAGACTATTTTAATTTGTTAAAAATATAATCAGGGCATTTTATAGGTGTTTTCTTACTTGAATCCATAAAGGCCAAAACAGTGTTCGCTGTTGCTAAAATTTCATTATTTTGATTCGTCAGTTCGTAATCAAATTCTATGCGAACCATGGGCAGTCTTTTAAGGTTTGTTTTAACCGTAATCAAATCATCAAAAAGTGCAGGTTTTATAAATTTTATATCCAAGCTTACCACTGGCAACATAATACCATTAGCCTCCATCTCTTTATACGACAAGTCTAAACCACGTAGCCATGAAATTCTACCCATTTCTAGATATTGCGGATAATTACCATGATATACAACGCCCATTTGATCTGTTTCACCATATCTAATCCTAAAAGTAATTTCGTTTGCACCCATTTTTTAAAGTAAAAAAGTATATATTTAAAGACTCCCCAATGGAGTAAGCGAACATGAGAAAAAAAAAGCTCAAATTCAATAGAGAATGATTTTTTTTTTAGCTTATTTGTTCACATATTTGTCCACCGCTTAAGATTTAATTAACAAAATTTTGTTGTTTGATTTTTGCGTCTAACCATTAAACAAGTTTTTTTTTATTATGAATGTTACTGCTAATTCCGTCTGGAAAAATTGTATGGTATTTATCCAGGATAATATACAACCGCAGGCATTTAAAACTTGGTTTGAACCTATTAAACCCGTAAAGCTTACAGAAAACGCTCTTAGCATTCAAGTGCCGAGCAAGTTCTTTTATGAATGGTTAGAAGAACATTACGTTAAACTATTAAAAGTTGCCCTTACCAAAGAATTGGGAGAGTCGGCAAAATTGGTCTATATTATTCGCTTGGAGAACACGTATGGTAATAAAGAGCCTTTTACTGAAAAGATACCTAGTTCCAATCGCGGGAATATGATGCCGCAAGAAATGGATGTTCCTGTTAAATCTAAAAACCCAGAATTACGTAATCCTTTTGTCATTCCGGGAATTAGAAATATTAAGATAGAGTCACAGTTAAACCCCAATTATAATTTTGATAATTTTTTAGAAGGGGATTCCAATAGGCTAGCTCGCTCTGCAGGTATGGCCGTTGCCAATAAACCGGGTGGCACATCTTTTAATCCATTATTGGTTTTTGGAGGAGTGGGGCTGGGAAAAACCCATTTGGCCCACGCTATAGGTGTTGAAATAAAGGACAAATATCCAGAGCGAACAGTTCTTTATATATCTGCTGAAAAATTTACACAACAATATATAGAATCCGTTAAGAAGAATACTCGAAACGATTTTATTCATTTTTACCAACTCATAGATGTACTTATCATTGATGACGTACAGTTTCTTTCCGGCAAGT
>CAZUIE010000008.1:3330-13826 GCA_964620945.1 uncultured Maribacter sp. | reverse complement strand
TACCAACTCATAGATGTACTTATCATTGATGACGTACAGTTTCTTTCCGGCAAGTCGGGTACGCAAGATGTATTCTTCCATATTTTTAACCATTTACACCAAAATGGAAAACAGGTAATTCTTACTTCGGACAAGGCACCTGTGGATATGCAGGATATTGAACAACGTTTATTGTCAAGGTTCAAATGGGGACTCTCAGCAGAATTACAGACACCCGATTACGAAACGCGTATTTCTATTCTTAACAATAAGCTCTATAGGGACGGTGTAGAAATGCCTGAAGAAATTGTAGAATATGTAGCAAAGCATATTAAGACGAACATTAGGGAATTGGAGGGTGCCATAATATCATTAATAGCACAATCTACGCTGAACAAACGAGAGGTCACGATAGAACTTGCACAGCAAGTAGTAGAAAAATTTGTAAAAAACACCAAACGAGAGGTTTCTATCGACTACATTCAAAAAGTAGTTTCGGATTACTTTGAAATGGATGTTGCTACTTTACAGTCCAAAACAAGAAAGCGACACATTGTACAAGCCAGACAATTAGCGATGTTTTTTGCGAAAAAATTCACCAAGGCATCTTTGGCAAGTATAGGCTCACAAATAGGTAAACGTGATCATGCCACGGTACTTCATGCTTGTAAAACAGTAGACAATCTAGCAGAAACCGATAAACAGTTTCGAAAGTACATAGACGACCTTACCAAAAAACTATCGTAAGAACTACATGAAGACAAACGTGTTAATGGTATGCCTAGGAAACATCTGTAGGTCTCCATTGGCCGAAGGTATTCTCAAAAGTAAAGTTAATTCAGAAACTGTTTTTGTGGATTCTGCCGGAACTGCCGGTTATCATACGAACAAGCCACCCGATTCTAGATCTATTGAAGTTGCCCATACGTATGGTATAGATATAAGTAAGCAACGCTGTAGAAAATTCAGTAGTGTGGATTTTGAACGGTTTGATTTTATATACGTTATGGACAAGGAAAATTACAATAACGTTCTAAAACTGAGCAGTACAGAAGCACAACAAAACAAAGTTCGCTTCTTGTTGAGCGAAATAGATGGAAGCGACAACGAAGTTCCAGATCCTTATTACGGAGGTAAAGACGGATTTGAAACAGTCTTTAAAATAATTGAAAGTGCCTGTAAGCAAATAGCAAAACGACTTTAATACCTAGCTTATGAGTAGTGAAATGAATAAGAAAGGAAAATTATATTTAATACCAACTACATTAGGTGATAGTCCGCCATTGGAAGTACTTCCTATTTCTATAAAAAGAGCTATTGAAAGTATAGACCATTTTGTAGTGGAAAATGAAAAAACAGCAAGGCATTTTATAAAAAAAATGAGTCCGAGAAAATCCCAACCTTCCCTACAATTATTTGTTTTAAACAAGTTTACCGAGGCAGCTGAAATCCCTAGCTTTTTAGAGCCATGCCTAAACGGCTACGATATGGGTATTTTATCCGAGGCCGGATGTCCAGGAATTGCCGACCCTGGTGCAGCTGTGGTAACAGTTGCCCACCAAAAACATATACAGGTGGTTCCATTGGTTGGCCCCTCCTCTATTGTACTCGCCTTAATGGCTAGCGGATTAAACGGACAGAACTTTGCATTCAATGGTTACCTACCCATCGATGCTACAGAAAGAAGAAAAGAAATAAAGCGATTGGAAAAAAAATCCAGGGATGAACAGCAGTCTCAAATATTTATTGAAACCCCATACAGAAACAACAAGCTGCTAGAAGAACTTCATAAATCCCTTATAGGAACGACACGTGTTTGCGTGGCATGCGACCTCACCTTAAGTTCTGAGTTTATAAAAACTAGAACAGCATCTGATTGGAAAAAGGAAAAAGTTGACCTTCATAAGCGTCCAGCGATTTTTATTATTCAAGCATAAAAAAAGCCTAACACTTGATGTCAGGCTTATGCTTGTAGTATCTTTTGTATCCTATATCCTAAATTCTAGGATTTTTTATCGCTTCGATACTTGACATATCATAACCGGAAAACTGCTTCATATAAATAGCAATATTAGTTCCATAATCATCCATCACATCAGTTTTACCAAAAGAACGTAAATACCGTTTCACGTTCCCTGCACCAGCTAAATGTGCCGCGGCCAACATACCGGATTCGGTAATCTCTATGCCACGGATGCGTTTCCCTACGAATCGTTTAATATCCCGTCTTAAAATCCACTTGTTCCTAGCGATATTAATTTGAAAAACTTTCTCCTGTAAAACCGGGTCATTTAAAAACTGTTTTTCGTTGTTAACGCCCATAAGCTCTAGCGTACTCATACCAAACTGATATTTACCTAGATATCCAAAGGTATTTACCACAAAGTAATTTCCTTTGGATTCCTTAAAGGCCAAAGCCTCTTTAAATCCAGTAAAATCAGTTCCCACAAAGGGAGGTACTATTTCAATTTCAGTCATAGCAGTTTTGTCTTTGGGAAACAGAACTACAGTAGGTTGTTTTACTTTAAGTGGCTCAGGAACAGATACCTTAAAAGGACTAAATCCAAAACCGGATAAAATAAATATCACGATAAGAGGACAGAAAATAATCATCCATCTTTTCATATCATAGATTTCTTAAGACTTACAGCAAAAAGCTAGCTTAAATTTCCGAAGGCAAAGTTAGACCGTAAAGTAATTTGTTATAGCAAGGATATGTTAAAACTATACAGAAATAGTTAACATGTCTTAAAATTCCGACAATAAACCTATCGCTTTATTTTTTGGGCATTTATCCATCGGATGTATTGCACTTTATTTCTGCCGTGCTGTGCCAAGTCTTTCGCAAACATATGATATCCAAAATTTTCCACGTTAGCTACCATATAGTAGTAATCATGCTTTTCTGGATTCAAAACTCCATCCACGGCGCTAATATCTGGCATAGTAATAGGTCCAGGTGGCAATCCTGAGTTTTTATACGTATTGTAGGGGGATTCAATCTCTAAATCCCTATATAATACCCGTTTGATGATCGTATCAAAATTTCCGGTCTCCTTTTTTATGGCATAAATAACTGTGGGGTCTGCCTGTAACAACATTCCGGCTCTTAATCGGTTTAAGTATAATCCTGCTACTTTTGGTCTTTCATCAATTTTCGCTGTTTCCTTATGAACGATAGACGCTAAGGTTACTACCTCGGCAGGAGTCAACCCCAAGGCTTTGGCCTTTGTTTTTCGCTCATCGCTCCAAAATCGGTTATATTCCTTTACCATTCGATATCTAAAATCCTTAGCATTGGTATTCCAAAAGAATTCGTAACTATTGGGCACGTATAGCGCTAAACCAGTTTCCAAGCTTAAGTTGTGTTCCGATAAAAACTCCGTATCCCTAAAAACATTGAGTAGGCTTATACTGTCCGCCTCAATCTGAACAGAAATCCTTCCGGCTAGGTCTGCTAAAGTCTCTTGATTGTTGAAAGCTACTTTTACCGGCACATTGCCCACCCTAAGGGCATTAATGATTTCATTATTGTTCATTCCCTCACCCAACCGATACTTCCCTGCTTTTATATTCTCAATATAACCCTTTTTGTCTGCGGCGGATTCGAATGCATCCATGTCTTGTACCAAAGGCTCAAGACGTTTCTTGACTTCGGAAAATGATGCATTACTAGGAATAAAAACAAAAGCCTCTTTTTCTTTAAATTTAGTGTTTGGTGTAAAGAAAGTGCCATAGACCATGTAGGCAAAAATACCTCCTACTACAAGAGCTATTAAAACAATACCAAGTAAAATTCTCTTAACACTCATTACCTACTAATTTTTTGAAATAGAACTTCGTTTTTATATTTTCCATTACTACTGATCCAATCCTTTTTTACACCAACTTTAACAAAACCCAATTTTTGGAATAAATAGGTGCCTCGTTCGTTTTCTTCCAGGATGTTAGCGTATAGCTGTTTGAGCTCTAGTGTCCTAAATGCATAATCGCAAAGTAAAGCTAATGCCTCTGCTCCAATGCCCTTGTTTCTATCCACCTCCTTGACAATAACAATTCCAACGCCGGCACGTTTATGTTTTGGGTCAAAATCAAATAAATCTATCAACCCCAAGGTGTTCCCATCAGGAGCACAAATGACCAGCCGTAGTTGTTTTACTTCGTATATATCCCTGTGGGCATTCTCCAAGTAAAATTGTAATACACTTTTCGAATAGGGTGTAACCGTGCCACTTATCTCCCAAACAAGGGGATTATTTTCCAATTCGTATAAAAATTGTAGGTCTTCCTTTTCCAAGGCTCTCAAAAACAAATTTTTCCCTTTTAAGAGTTCCATTCCAGCTCACCTTTAAAGACCATTTTGGCCTTTCCAATTAAATAAACTTGTTGATAGCCCTCTAGGGTTGGCACAAAGGTAACTTTAAGTTTTCCTCCCAAGACGTTGACGTCTATACTAACCCTTTTGCTGGTTCCCAAATAGTGCATCGCCAAAGCTACCGCGGTAACTCCAGTGCCACAAGAAAGGGTTTCATCTTCCACACCTCGCTCATAGGTACGCACAAAAAACGATCCATCGTTCATCTCTTCAACAAAATTAATATTACTCCCGTCCTGTCCGTATAGCCCATATCGCAATTTCGCACCTTCTGTTACCACATCAAACTCCGAAAGCTTAGAGACCATTTGTACGTGATGTGGAGAGCCGGTGTTTAAAAATAATGACCCTGGCTTCGCTTTTATTTCCAGTACATCTTGCATTTTCAGATGAACCATCGCCCCGTCAAGGGTTGCATGATGCAATCCGTCTATTGCTAAAAAGGTGGTATCTGTTTTAATTAGATTTAAATGATGGGCAAAAGATACAATACACCTACCTCCGTTACCGCACATGGTGCTCTCCCTACCGTCGGAATTATAGTATACCATTTTAAAATCGGATTTCATACAATTCTCTAGCAGAATTAATCCGTCCGCACCTACACCAAATTTTCGATCACACAAAAAGGCAATTAATTCCCTATCCTCACTTGGAAAAAGTTTATTGCGATTATCTATCATCACAAAATCGTTTCCCGTACCCTGATATTTTAAAAAATTAATTTTCATTTTGTACTAAATATTGCAGCAAATATAGGGTTTTCTTAAAGTATTTTTAGCAGTTAAAATGTCGTTAAAGGCATCGTATGACAGTTAAAATCTATTAATTTTACATGAACTAAAATTTAAAGCATGAAAAAAATTGGAAGCCTATTGTTGGTCTCGGTTTTTGCCGGGGCAATTACCTTGGGAGCTTACAAGCTTCTTTTTGAGAAAACGAATTATGCCATTGTAAACCAAGAGACAAGCGGTTCGGTAATCAACACAAGTTTTACACCAACATCCGCCAAAGGCGCTGGGATAAATGAGGTTGATTTTACAAATGCAGCGGAAACTACAGTAAACGCCGTAGTTCACGTTAAAAATGTAACTCTTAGCAAAGGACCTACCAGTATGTTCGATTTTTTCTATGGCTCCGGAGGAAGCGTTACGCCACAAGTAGGTACCGGTTCTGGTGTTATAATTTCACAAGATGGATATATTGTAACCAACAATCATGTTATTGCACGGGCCAGTCAATTACAGGTAACACTCAACAATAATAAAACATATGAGGCAGAGCTTATAGGTGCAGACCCAAATTCAGACATTGCATTGATAAAAATAAAAGCGGACGAAAAATTACCTTACTTGGCCTTTGGTGATTCGGACAACGCAAAAATTGGGGAGTGGGTTTTAGCAGTTGGCAACCCTTTTAATCTAACTTCTACAGTTACGGCAGGTATTGTAAGTGCCAAAGCAAGAAGCCTAGACACCAGAACAAATCAATCCTTTATTCAAACGGATGCTGCCGTTAATCCTGGCAACTCAGGTGGGGCACTCGTAAATACAAATGGAGACCTTATAGGAATCAACACTGCCATCTCTTCGCAAACGGGATCTTACGTAGGTTACTCCTTTGCCGTCCCAAGTAATATTGCCAGAAAGGTAGTGGATGACATTATGGAATATGGCAACGTGCAAAAAGGGTTTATTGGCATACGGCCAGCACCTGTAAACACCCCCGATGCTGTAAAAAGGGGTATAAGCGATATTGATGGAGTATATGTGGAATATATTGAAGAAGAGTCCGGGGCTTATGATGCTGAGCTGGAAGTAGGTGATATCATAAAACAAGTAGATGAAATTAAGGTTTCTAAATTCCCTGATTTAACCGGTTATTTAGCAACTAAAAGGCCTGGGGATACGGTTACACTTTTGTTGGAAAGGGAAAATGAAACATTATTGGTGCCGATTGCTCTAAAAAAACGACAAATGCTTATTGTTCCGGCCATGGGCATGGAGGTAAAAAACCTTACGGAATCAGACATGAAGAGATTCAAGACCAAAAAAGGGGTAAAAATAACCGGAGTACCAGAAAGATATAGGGGTTATGGTCTTCAGGGTAAAGTTATTTTACAAGTAGATGATAAAGAAGTGGATGACATTGAAGATGCCAGAACCGCCTTCGGCGCCATTACCCGATATGGCAAAACCGTTATTACCATGATTGGCGAAGATGGTGAGCGCGAGCGACTCATCTTTCAATAGATTAAACATGCTCATTTAAAAAAGCGCTTTCTTATGAAGGCGCTTTTTTTTGAATTACACATCAACGAAAAGACTGAAAATCTTTAGTTTTGCAATCTACAAAACAACCGATACCCCTTTATATGTCACATAAAGTATCTTACGAAAAAGAATTGGCCTTTCAGGCAGACCGCCGAAAAGCAACAACTGAATTCATAAAACTTGTCAGCGACCTTTGGTATGATAAATCCATAGAAATAGTTTTATTTAAAAATCAGGCTATAGATAAAAATGTAAGCGATATCATTCAATTACACGAGTATGCAGGGGAATTTGTACAAAAACCTATTTCTATCTTTGATTCGGTAGAACTATTGCGAGCAATAAACGATATTAAACTACCGCCATCTAAACTTGATATTGGCAAACTTACCTATGAATATCATGCAGATGATAATCATTGCGATAACGTAAAGGCATTTGTTATAGACAAATTAAAAAATGCTGCAGATATGGCCAGCATTAAACCCAAGGATGTTGTCCTTTATGGTTTTGGTAGAATTGGTCGTTTACTGGCAAGAGAACTTATGTCCAAAACTGGCAAGGGCAACCAATTAAGGTTAAGAGCTGTTGTTGTTAGAGGCGCATCCGATGCAAGTGTTTTGGAAAAAAGAGCAAGTTTATTACGAACAGATTCTGTGCACGGTACATTCTCTGGAACAGTAAAGGCCGATATTGAAAATAATGCGCTAATAATAAATGGTACAACAGTACACCTCATAAATTCTAATAACCCTGAAGATATAGATTATACGGCTTATGGGATATCGAATGCATTGATTATTGATAATACGGGCGCCTTTAGGGATAAAAGTGCGCTTTCAAGACATCTAATAGCTAAAGGCGCCTCCAAGGTATTATTGACAGCACCAGGCAAGGAAATTCCCAATATTGTGCATGGAGTAAACCATAAAAAATATGATCCGGATACCACCAAAATATTCTCAGCAGCATCTTGCACTACCAATGCAATTACCCCCATCCTCAAGGTTATAGAGGATTCGTTTGAAATAGAGAAAGGACACTTAGAAACCATCCACGCTTATACCAATGATCAAAACTTGGTAGATAATATGCACAGTAAATACAGGAGAGGAAGAGCTGCAGGTCTAAATATGGTCATTACCGAAACCGGAGCTGGGGAAGCAGTGGCTAAAGCGCTACCCTCTTTAAAAGGAAAGCTTAGTTCCAATGCAATTAGAGTACCGGTACCCAACGGGTCATTAGCTATTCTTAATTTAGATTTAAAGAATAAAACCTCTTTGGACGGTGTGAATACTATATTAAAAAAATATGCCCTTGAGGGCGATTTAGTAGAGCAAATACAATACTCCTTGAGCAAAGAACTGGTATCCACCGACATTGTAGGTACTTCTGCCCCTGCTATTTACGATAGTAAGGCAACCTTGGTTTCCCGTAATGGGAAAAACCTAATATTATATATTTGGTATGATAATGAATATGGCTATTCGCATCAGGTAATGCGCTTGGCAAAATATATCTCTAAAGTCCGTAGATATACCTATTATTAAAAAATAAGTAATTGAAACATCTTATGAGCATCATTTTTACGTAGCTATAAGGTATTCTAAGCTTTTAACTATTTTTTTTTAATTAATATTAATAAATTACTTTAGTTCTCTCTAAATTTTATTTAACACCAATACAAATGAAAATCCCAAGATTAACCTATTTTTTAATTTTCCTACTTACCGTTACTATTAACTATGCTCAACAAACAGAAACTGAAGAAAAGCTGTCGCTAGACTCGGGCCCAATAAGCAGTCAATTTGATTATGTTTCAAAAAGGTCGGGTAATTATAGAGCCGATGGCGTAAGGTATGAGGTGGTTAAAGAGACTAATTTATACAAATTAAGAAAAAACGTATTAGACTCTCTCGCGGCAATATCGAAGAAAACTTCGGAACTTAAGGCAACCATTTCCGAACATGAGACCACCATAACATCCCTAAATAAGAAATTAGAGGAAACCACCGCTAGTTTAACCACCGTTAGTGCGGAGAAAGATAATATGTCGTTATTAGGGGCACAAGTATCTAAAGGAACCTATAATGTTATTCTATGGGCAATCATTGCCGCTTTATTTTTATTTCTAGGACTGTTCATCTATAAATTTAGAAATAGTAATATCCTAACACAAGAAGCTAAACAGAATCTTTCAGAGCTAGAATTAGAATATGAAGACCATCGTAGAAGGGCATTAGAACGAGAACAGAAAATTAGTAGACAATTACAAGATGAACGAAATAAGCAGAAAAAAACAAAATAACTTAACAACTCCCTTCTTGGGAGTTTTTTATTTTTTATGGTAACTATAAAACAAGGCACAGAAAAAGAAATAGATGACATCCTACCTTTATTTAATGCATACCGACTTTTTTACGGCCAACCTTTACAAGGGATGGAAGCTTTGCATTTTGTTAAAAATAGAATTACAAAAAAAGAGTCTGTTATATTTATCGCGTACCTAAATAACACTCCTACAGGTTTTACACAGCTATACCCTACATTTTCGTCGGTATCTTTAAAAGCGACCCTCATCCTAAATGATCTCTATGTTGATGAAGCGTACCGTAATAAAGGTATTGCTAAAAAATTATTGAATACTGCAAAAACCTATTGTGACAGTTATGATTACAAAGGTATTGCTTTGGAAACCGCAACGGATAATCCTGCACAATATCTATATGAAAAAATGGGATGGAAAAAAGATGTACATAGTTTTCATTACTTTTGGCAAGCTAAATAAATAGGGTCAAAATAAGCTATGAGAATAGATATCATAACCGTACTTCCTGAACTGCTAAAAAGTCCGTTTGAGGCGTCAATATTAAGAAGAGCGATAGAAAAAGACTTGGTAGAAGTCCATTTTCATAATATTAGGGATTACACGGACAAAAGCTACAACCAAGTAGATGATTATCAATTTGGAGGTGGCGCTGGTATGGTATTGATGATAGAACCTATAGACAAGTGTATCTCCAAACTGAAATCCGAACGGAAATACGATGAAATAATATATATGACACCCGATGGGGAGACACTCAACCAAAAAACGGCTAACAGACTATCGCTCCAAAAAAATATTGTAATTCTCTGCGGACACTATAAAGGCGTAGACCAGCGTATACGAGACACCTTCATTACTAAGGAGATATCCATAGGGGATTACGTACTATCCGGCGGGGAACTGGGAGCTGCCGTTCTATGTGATACCATTATCAGATTAATACCAGGGGTATTAAATAACGAAACATCTGCACTTACAGATAGTTTTCAGGACGGTTTACTGGCACCTCCAGTTTATACAAGGCCTGCGGAATATAAGGGGATGAAAGTGCCCGAAGTCCTTTTAAGTGGTAATTTTGGAAAAATAGAAGCGTGGCGAGAGGAACAAGCACAAAAGCGTACGGAAAGATTACGTCCAGACTTATTAGAATAGCCGATAAAATTTCATGGAAAGCAAAAAATAGTGATAAAATACTTGTAGATTCTAATTTTAGAATTATTTTTGCCCATTGTTAAATCAACCTCTGACGATAATCGTGCATGTTGCTTTAATTTAATTCCAATTTAAACGATAACATGGAATCATTAATTCAGTATGTTCAAGACGAATTTGTAGAAAAAAAAGATTTTCCTAAATTTTCAGCGGGTGATACAATCACTGTGTACTATGAAATTAAGGAAGGTGAAAAAACACGTACACAATTTTTTAAAGGTGTGGTGATACAAAGAAGAGGTTCTGGTTCAACAGAAACATTTACAATTCGAAAAATGTCAGGTACTGTAGGAGTAGAACGTATATTCCCGATTAACCTACCAGCACT
>CAZUIE010000008.1:0-3230 GCA_964620945.1 uncultured Maribacter sp. | reverse complement strand
CTTTACGTAAAGACAACAAGAAGAAATGCAAAGTAGTCAACACAGGTTGTCCAACCAAGTGCGAAATGTATTTCAAACGTTGAATTAGTTAAGCGGATGCAATCAATGGTTGCCGTTTTAATGACAATTAAAACAAATAAAGTCTGTAAACTACTTCTAAAAAGCCATATCAATGTATTCGTACAATGATATGGCTTTTGTTATAGTACGACCCAGTTTAAAACCTACAACATTCGACGTTTTGGTATTTAACAAGCCTAGATAATATTGTATCTTTGCTCCGCTTGAAATAAAACCAATACGCATGTCCAAAATTTTTTATACAAAAACCGATGAGGCGCCAGCTTTGGCCACCGAATCTTTTTTACCAATAGTCCAATCCTTTACAAGAACTTCCGGCATTGAAATTGAGACAAAAGATATCTCTTTAGCTGGTAGGATAGCCGCTACTTTTCCAGAATATTTAAATAATAGTCAGCAAGTCAGTAATGATTTGGACGAACTGGGAAATATGGTCAAAATGCCAGAGGCAAATATTATTAAGTTACCTAATATAAGTGCTTCTGTTCCCCAACTAAAGGAAGCTATAGAAGAATTACAATCCAAAGGTTATGCCTTGCCGAATTATCCGGATGAACCTAAAACAGATGCTGAAAAACAAGTAAGGGCCAAATATGACAAGATAAAGGGAAGTGCGGTAAATCCGGTATTACGAGAAGGTAATTCCGATAGACGAGCACCACGGGCGGTTAAAAATTATGCTAAGAAAAATCCTCACAAAATGGGCGCCTGGAGCTCAGATTCAAAAACCCATGTAGCTACCATGCAGCATGGTGATTTTAAGGCCAACGAAAAATCCGTAACGCTAGAAACCGCAAAAGAAATACAAATTACCCTAATAAACAAAGATCATGTTACCACGGTATTAAAGGAAAAAATTACCTTACAAGCTGGGGAAATTATTGATGCTACCGTAATGAGCAAAAGGGCTTTATTAGCATTTCTTACTAATCAGGTTAGCGATGCCAAGGAGAAGGGAGTACTTTTTTCGGTTCATATGAAAGCGACAATGATGAAGGTGTCGGACCCCATTATCTTTGGTCATGTGGTTAAAACATTCTTAGCTCCTGTTTTTAAAAAGTACGCTAAAGTGTTTAATGACTTAGGTGTTAATCCTAATTACGGACTTGAGAATCTTTATAGTAAACTTGAAAAGCTTCCTCAGAACCAAAAAACTGAAATAGAACAAGCTATTACTGCTACTTTGGAAAATGGTCCTGATATTGCGATGGTAAATTCTGATAAGGGAATAACCAACCTTCATGTACCCAGCGATGTAATTATTGATGCTTCTATGCCTGCCATGATACGTAATTCTGGACAGATGTGGAATGCTGCTGGAAATTCCCAAGATACAAAAGCGGTTATTCCGGATAGTAGCTATGCAGGTATTTATTCCGCCACTATAAATTTTTGTAAAGAACACGGTGCATTTGATCCTACTACAATGGGTACCGTACCCAATGTGGGGCTTATGGCGCAAAAAGCGGAGGAATACGGCTCACATGATAAAACTTTTGAAATAAAAGAAGATGGCATAGTTAAAGTCCAGGATATAGCCACTGGTGAAATTCTCATGGAACATGCGGTTGAAACCGGTGATATTTGGCGTATGTGTCAAGTAAAGGATGCTCCAATCCAAGATTGGGTAAAGCTTGCGGTATCTAGGGCTAGGGCTACTAAAGTCCCAACCGTTTTTTGGTTGGACGCTACACGTGCACACGATGCAGAAGTTATTAAAAAGGTAAATACCTATTTGCCACAACATGATATAAATGGGTTGGATATACAAATTCTGCCCCCTGTGGAGGCCACCCAGTTTACCTTACAACGAATGAAGGAAGGTAAGGATACTATTTCCGTTTCAGGGAACGTACTTAGGGATTATTTAACTGATTTGTTCCCCATATTGGAGGTGGGCACCAGTGCCAAAATGCTATCCATTGTTCCGTTAATGAATGGTGGAGGATTATTTGAAACGGGGGCTGGCGGTTCCGCACCAAAACACGTAGAACAATTTTTAGAAGAAGGCCATTTAAGATGGGATTCCTTGGGCGAATTTTTGGCACTAGCAGTATCCTTGGAATTCTTTGGGGAAAAGAATAATAATTCAAAAGCCACCACATTGGGAACTGCTTTGGACAGGGCTACCGAAAAATTTCTATTGAACGACAAATCACCCTCTAGAAACGTAAACGAAATAGACACACGTGGAAGCCATTTTTACTTGGCCATGTACTGGGCAGAAGCTTTGGCCGATCAAATTGAGGATGCTGAGCTTAAAACTTTATTTACTCAAGTATTTTCTGAAATAAAGGACAAAGAACAGCAGATTTTAGACGAATTGATTAAAGCACAAGGAGTATCGCAAGACATTGGCGGATATTACAAACCCAATGTTGATTTAGCAGCAAAGGCTATGCGCCCAAGTCCAACGTTTAATACTATTTTAAAATCTATTTAATAGTTAACTTAATTAATACTTAGAGGCCTTCATACACGAGGGCCTTTTTTAATTAAAAAATGTTAAGGTTTATAGAGCTAGCTTATTTCTCGTTATTTTTAATAAAAGTTTTTATGAAGCACCTTACCATAGTATCATTGATACTATTTTCCCTTTTATCCTTACCATCATCTGCACAACAAAAATTTACCCTTAGCGGAACTATTACAGAAGAAAGTAGTAATGAAACTCTCATTGGTGTAACCGTCGCCTTCCCCACCTTGGGCACAGGGGTGGTGACCAATGAATATGGTTTTTATTCCATAACAGTTCCCAAAGGCGAGTATGAAGTATTAGTAAATTATTTAGGTTTCGAAGACATTGTGCGTTCTATTACCCTTAATTCCAATACCAAAATAGACTTTAAACTTGCCGAGGCAGCAGAACAATTGGATGAGGTCGTAGTGACTCAGGATGTGGAACAAATGGATATAAAAAAACCTCAAATGAGTGTGAATACCTTATCTGTAAAAACCATAAAAAAAATCCCTGTTATTCTTGGAGAGGCCGATATTATAAAATCGATACTATTACTACCTGGCGTTACGAATGCCGGTGAGGGCGCTTCAGGATTTAATGTTAGGGGAGGTTCGGCAGATCAGAATCTTATTCTTTTGGATGAGGCCATCATTTTTAATTCCTCTCACTTATTTGGATTCTTTTCGGT
>CAZUIE010000007.1:0-55052 GCA_964620945.1 uncultured Maribacter sp. | reverse complement strand
TAGAAGGTAATGTGACCTTGGAAGAGGAGCATGAGGATAAATTTACAAAGGATGCAAGCGGCAAGACCATTTTGAATATTTCTAGCGGTACTATCGAACTCAAGGATAACAAAGTAATTGTGTTGGCGGACTAGTTCAATCCTACGACAAGAATGACTAAAAAGCCATACGTTTTGTATGGTTTTTTTTGTAGAAAATAAAAAATGCTCAAATTATTGGTATAGATCTTCGGCATGCTAGGGTTCCATAAAGAAGACATGGTTTAAGTATGTAATATTTAAAAAGTCATCTCTTTATTGGTCATCTATATCCATGTATTCCAAAATATCGCCTGGCTGGCAGTTCAATTCTTTGCAAATAGCTTCTAAGGTTGAAAATCGTACTGCTTTAGCCTTGCCGGATTTTAAGATGGACAGGTTGGCTTCTGTAATGTCTATAGCCTCTGCTAGCTCCTTACTTTTCATGTTTCGGTCTGCCAATACCTTGTCTAGGTTTACGATGATGCCCATGCTATATCGTTAGGTCGTTTTCTTTTTTAATAAAAGAACCCTTAACCAGTACATCAGAAATGATTAGTGCTGTTATGCCCAAGAGTAGTAATAAGACATTTGTAACTATTCTCTGAAGCCAAAGTTCTGGACTATTCGATTCTATAATTGAATACAGGGTATAGGTAAAATCTAAAGAACAAGCGAAGAGAAACAAAATCCCGCCATTTTTTATATTATGGGCAGATTGAGAAGTGAAAACTCCGGATTTTATAATTTTAATAAGACCAATTGAGATAAGATTAAGCGCGATGAATATGGCGACCTCCATGAGCAGCATTGCAGCAAATATTACTTTTTCTTCCATTGTGTTCGTACTATAATACTGATATATATTATGCCCAATGAAACTAGATAAGAAGTGTATAAAGTAGATTATAGAAAGTCCAACCGTAAAAACTAAGAGAATTTTAATTTTATTCATAATAATTCTATTAAATGGTTAAGTCGTTTTCTAATTGTAGTAGAGTTCCTTTCTTCAGCAAAGCGGATATAAAGAATACTATTATTCCTAGAATCATATGTAAAAGTACATAGGGAAGTTGTGTGAAATGCGTATCCTGTAGAAGGATCATATGAAATAGGATGTATGCAACTGGAGCTAGCAAATTTAGAATTGCAAAATTAACAAGTGTTTTTTGCACACTTACTGTAAAAAGTTTTTCTGCACTAAAAGTTTTAAAAACGTTGGAAAACGTATAAAAAAAGATACTATAGAATAATAGCCCCGCGATTATCATCATAGGAATATTTGTTTCTTTTAATATTTCTAGGTGCATACCTTTAATGGGCAGTTCTATTCGTAATTGATTTCCTACGGTAGTAAAGCTTTTTGTGGTAATGGAATAGATAAGACTCAGAAAGCTAATTCCTGTGACTATAGTTAATATCCTAGTAGCGTAAAATAGATAAATTGAAAGCGATTTTGGACCAAACATTTTCATAGAAATTATTGTTTATCAATAACAAATATATAAAAATTATTGAAAAACAATAATAAAATTAAAATGGTGTAGGTATAGAATAGAACTACCAAGTTCAATTTTAAAGACATTTATATTGAAATTTTACTAGTAATTGATTCTCAATTGCGGCAACTAACAGATTGCTTATCCTTTGAATAAAAAATAATTAAGTACCATATAATTGAATAAGTTGATAATGATTACTCATTCGTATTTAACCACGCCGCTCTTTTTTGAAGTGCTTTTTTAGTAGGAGTTTGGCCTTCTTTTTCCATTAGGCTTATGGTATAGGACGGATCCGATTGTAACACTACCACAGTAGTTTTTTGAATTCCATAACGCTCAAATCTAATAGTAAATGTTTCTCCTACTTTTTGTGTTTTGATAAAAGCATCAAATGACTGTCCATTAGTAAAGGGCTTATTATTAATGCTAGTGAGAATGTCTCCCTTATCCAACCCGGCGGTATACGCGGGACTTCCAATTTTGGGATTACTAGTTAGAACGGCGTTTAAATCATCGTTTATTTTTGCAGGAGCACCAAAGTAGGCTAGGTCTGTATTTTGGTGTAAGAGTACTCCATGTGAGGCAAGGAGTTCTTTATAATTTGGCATTCCACTAGTATAGATGTATTTATTGAAAAAATCAGCTCCAAAATCATTTCTAGCATAGGTGCTAAGACTTTCTTGAAGGTTCTGTATGGTATAGGGCGTTTCGCCTTTGCCATAGGTATTCCAGACCAATTTCATATAACCATCTAGATGTAACCCCTTTTCTCTTAAGGATAAGTCAAGTGCCAGGCCAAGAACACTACCATAGGAGTAATACGATATAAAGGTATTTTCTCTATTTACGGGATCTACCGAAGTTGCTGCATCAACAAAGGGTGCCTGATAACTCATTTCAATAGGTGTAAAGAATTGTCTTGCAGGAGAGTTCCATACATAATTGAAGGTGCCTGTGAGTCCTTCTATGTATTTTTGAGGAGTAATAAGTCCGGCGCGAGCTAAAATCAGATTTGTATAATAACTAGTAAATCCCTCTGCGAACCATAGTGCTCCACTCATATTCGCTTTGGCAAAATTAAAGGGTTCCAAAGATTTTGGTCGAATACGTTCTACGTTCCAGGCATGAAAGAATTCATGCGATACCGTTCCTATATTCCGTTCCATCCCACCTTCCGCTAAACCTCGGGTACTGGTTAGTATTGTAGAGTTCCTATGTTCCATACCGTCACCGGAAGCATTGGGGATATAACAGGCTAAAAAGGTATATTCACCAAAATCAAAATTGGGTAATTCGCCATATACTTTTTCTTGCTCTAGCACTACTTTTTTGACTTTTTCAAAATAGGTATTCAGTTCTTCTTCGGTGCCATTGTGATGTAGTGCTAGACGTACGTTCTGTCCGTTAACATTGAATTCCCGTAATCCAAAGTTGCTTATTTCGGTGGGGCTATCCATAAAATAATACAGGTTAGGTGCCGAATAGATAGTACCAGAAACAAGGGGTAGTTGCGTGGCTACCTTCCAATTTAAGTCATCTCGAACTTTAAAGTCCACTTCTATTTTCCTGTCTTCCAAAGCGGGCGCATACATAAACGTTGCCGGAATGTTTAAGTGTGCATGGGTTTCATCTATTTGCGAGTAGGTCCCGTCACCACGGTTTCCAAAGAGGGTATATGCAATATTTACAGTGCCGTTGTGATTATATACAAACCAAGAGTACGGGTCTTTTCTATATATCTTTAGAGGGTCTCCTTTACCATCCGTTGCTTTAAAACTGTACACATTTTTGACAAATTCATGCAAGGCATAACGACCAGGGGAAGAACGGCTCATGCGTATTTCTAAAGTATCGGAACTTACATTTGGAAAATTGACCGTTATATTTGCTTCATGGTGTACTGCATTCTCAAAAGAAATACTATAGGTATTGGTTTGAGCCACCGATGATAAAACGCATAAAAAAAGTACGGGAACAAAAAGTAAACAACGCATGGGAATGATTTTCGGCTAAGATACTAAAGCCCTTTGATTTAAAAAGGTTCAAGTTTTGAATCCTTCCTGGCTCATGATGTCTTAAACAATGGTTTGGTTGCCAAATTTTTCTTCTATGAGTTCTTTTAAACTTTTAATGGTCGCCTCACTAATAGGTTTGGTAATATATCTTGACACAAACGGATTATGTTCAAAGATGTCCATGTCGTTTTGACTTCGTGACGAGGTAAGGATAAAGACCATAGTATTCTTTGACTTTGCCATTTCATTGAAAACGTCCATAAATTCATACCCATCCATTATGGGCATATTCAGGTCAAGGAAAATTACGTAGTTATGTTCTAAGGTGTAATTATGTTTAAAATACTCTATTGCTTGCAGGCCGTTGGCGAAATTCAAAATAGTTCCGGCCAATCCTACGCCTTTTATAGCTTTTTCTAATAGAAAAGTAAATATCGGGTCGTCTTCGACCAGTATTAATTCATATTTCATTTCAAATTTTCTAAATCAGTTAGCCTTGTAGTTTGCTCAACGTTATTTTTGATAATATTATCTATTTCTTCTGCCGAACTTATTATAAAGTTAAAAACCTTTTCTTTTTCCTCTGTTTCTATCGCATCTTCTTTTAGAAGGTTTATCAAGCCCATTAAACGGGCTACTGGGGCTCTAACAACATGTGATTGATTCCAAGAAATCTCACGTAATACTTTGTTTTGTTCCTCAATTTCCTTTAGATGTAATACTCGATCTGTAACATCTCTAGTGTTTACTACGATACCGTTTATGGTGGGTTCCTCGGTTTTATTCGTAGCAATGGTTTCTAGCCAGGTCCATTCTCCATTTCCGTTTTTAAATCTAAAGGGGTGAATATATACTTGTGGTTTTTGTAAGGTCTCTAAAAACTGAGCGTATACTTCCTCATGGTCATCAGGGTGTATATGTTCAAATGCATTGGTACCCACAAGTAATTCTGGCTGTATGTTTAGCGTCCTATTTGATGTGGGGCTTACGTAGGTGAAATTAGCTTCTTGATCAAAGATGGCAATAAGTTCTGTTCCCTCTTGTACCAGTGTTTTAAAACGGCGTTCACTTTGCGCTAGTTGTTCGGTTACTCTTTTTCTTTCCGTAATATCACGGGTGTTAAGAACAATGCCTTTTATATGAGGTTCATCTAATTTGTTGGTTGCGATAGTCTCCAGCCATAGCCATTCTCCTTCCTTATTTTTAAACCTAAAGGATACTGTTATTGGTTTTTTGTTATCTATAATTTCCAGAAGCTTTGATTGTATCATTTTCTGGTCGTCTGGGTGAATATACTCCAAAGCATTGGTGCCAACGAAGGTGTCAGGATCAATGTTCAGAATTTTTGTAGTGGTCGGACTTACATAAATATAGTTTGCATTTTCATCTATAATACCTATCATCTCGTTACCTTCCTGCACAAGGGCCTTAAAGCGGAGTTCACTATTTGCTAACTGCTCGGCTGCTATTTTTATTTCTGTGTTGTCTCTTGCAACACAGTACATAATTTCTTCATCTTCGTCCCAGTTTGCAGACCAAATCATAGGTACTACATAATTGGTCTTATGTAAATATCTATTTTCAAAATAGCGTATTTTTTCTCCGCGAACCACTAGTTTTTCAATTTCTAGAGATGCGTTTTTATCATCTGGAAAAACAAAATCTATGTATTTTTTACCTATGAGTTCCTGAGGGGTATACCCCCAAATACGAAAACAAGCCTTATTAATAGTTAAAAAATGGCCATTCCTATCAACAGTACAGATAATATCAAGAGACGTGTTCAAAATCTTATCCGTTTCTTCTTTTGCTTTAAGCGTAACCTGCTGTAACAACACCTCTTCGGTAATATCTTTTGAAAAACAGGATACTCCTAACGGTTCGTTACTGTTACCATAAATAGGACTTAATGAAATTAGACCATACGCAGTTTCCGGATTTGATGGGTCTTCCAGTTTTTCTTTAATGGAAAATTGCTCGCCGCGGAGGGCTCTATCATAATAGGATTTCCACTTGATAAGGTTTTCTTTTCCAAATTCTTTTTGCAGCGCAGACTCACCTGGATAAAGCTTACGCCCCAAGTTTGCCTTTATCATCTGTTCAAAAGCTTTGTTCGCTATTATAAAATTGTATTGCGTGTCTACAGACCATAAAAGATCTTTGGTGCCATTAATCAAGGCTTCTTGATTTCTTTTTGTTATTTCGAGTTTAGCAGCATTTTGTAATTCTTCTGTAATATTAAATAAGGTAGCTTGTACGATTACTGGTTGGAGGTTTTCGCTCCATTTCAGAACCTTACCTGTTTCCTTTATCCATATGATATCTTTTTGTTGGTCAAAAATCCTATAAGAAATGGTGTATGCCTCATTTTTGTTCGGAAAACAGTTCTCCAGTTTGTTGAGGGTCTGTTCGAGATCATGCGGATGAATTCTGCTATTCCAATCTTCTCTGGTCAACTGTTTATATCCTTTTGTGGATTTCCCGATAATCTTGGCTCCCTCGGTATTTAGTTGTATGAAATCAGATGTTTTTTCCCATTTCCAAACCCCTATTTCAATAGATTCCAGGATACTGTTTAAGAGCTCCTCTTTGGATTTTAGTGCAACTTTCGTTTTTTCTAATCTTATCGTTGTTTTTCTAAGTTCAAAAAGTTGAATAATTTGTTGGGCTAAGGTATGAAGCGCTTTCCTTTGATAGCTTTTAAGTTCTTGAGGTTTGGAGTCCATTACGCTCAAGACCCCAAAGGGTGTATCTGTTGGACTCATCAACAAAACACCAGCGAAAAAATTTATGTTTGGATGTGATTCCACCCAAGGATCCTTGATGAATTTTGGATCGTTGGTAGTATCTGTTACAATTAGTTCTTGTATCTTATTGGTAAACATGTATTGAAAAAACGCTGTGCCCTCAGGCGCTTTGTCAATTGTGATACCAAAATGCGATGTATAGAATTCTTTCGTGTCCCTCACAAGGGTAATTAAGCATATTTCTGCATTGCAGATACTTGCAGCTAGGCTTGTAATATCATCGTAAAGTTTTTCTTTTGGACTGTCTAACAACCCATAGGATTCAAGAATATTCTGTCTTGCCCTACCTTTATTTTTATTCCGCTTCATAAGACCCTCAACAAATTATTCCTACAATAAATATATAAATAAGTAGGAAAATTCATAATTGCGGCGCGAATTTAGTTTTTATCTTAAACATACTCGAGTTTTGAACTGTATTTTAATCAAATTTGATTGGTTATTACATTTTATAAGTTATTAAAAATCAATTTATTAATACAGTATTTTCATATTAAGTATATAGAATTGTTTAAGTGTTTAATGAATTGCTACTGATAATGGGTAAACCACATCAATTCGTTACTATTTTTAATAATGATGCAACAGAAAGATTATTTTTGTGAAATGACTCAATTTCCAGAAAAACTAGCAAAGATGCTGGATGTGCGTAAAAGTCAAGGGACCTTGCGTAAATTATCGGCAACGGATGGCACCATAGATTTTTTGTCCAACGATTATTTGGGTTTTGCGAATAGTGATACCCTATTTTCAAAGACCTTTCAGTTACTCCTAAATGAAGGTGTGGCGTCTAATGGGTCGGGAGGTTCGCGATTACTATCTGGAAATCATAAATTGTATGGAACTTTAGAACCGTTGTTGGCAGCTTTTTATAAGGCAGAAACGGCATTGGTCTTTAATTCCGGATACGATGCCAATATGGGTATTTTTAGTGCGGTGCCCCAGCGTGGCGATTTAATTTTATATGACGAACTTATACATGCTAGTATCCGTGAGGGTATACGAATGAGTAACGCAAAGGCCTATCATTTTAAACATAATAGTATAGATAATTTGAAGGAAAAGATAGCGCTGAACAAAGCTCAATTAGGAGTAGATACAACTATTTTTGTGGTAACGGAAAGTATTTTTTCCATGGACGGCGATACACCAGACTTAAAAGCCTTTGCTGAATATACGACCGATAACGGCTACCACTTAATTGTGGACGAAGCTCATGCGGTGGGCTGCCACGGTGCAAATGGAGACGGAATTATAGCCCAGCTTAAACTAGAAAAAAAAGTTTTTGCCAGAACGGTTACTTTTGGTAAAGCTTATGGCTGCCATGGAGCTGCCGTTCTTGGGTCTGCGGAGTTAATCGATTTTTTGATAAATTTTGCGAAACCTTTTATTTACTCCACGGCGCTTTCTCCACATGCACTGGCTACCATAATTGCAGCACATGAATTTTTCAAAGCATCTGGAAAGGAAGAAGTGGAAAAGTTGAGAAAGAATATTACTTATTTTAAAAAAGAACTAAAAGCGCAAGGACTACAAAAGTATTTTGTTATAAGTGCGTCTGCTATTCAATCTTGTATCACAACTGGTTCGGGCAAAGCAAAAACAGTTTCCGGAAAACTTGTAGAAAAAGGGTTTAGAGTAAAAGCGATATTGCCACCAACCGTACCCGTGGGACAGGAGAGACTCCGTTTTTGTATCCATAGCTACAATACCAAAGAGGAATTAGGCTTAGTCTTAAAATTATTATCATCCTATTTATAATGCTATGGAAGAAACTTTCTATCGATTAGCCTCTTTTGAATATGCGGCTGACGTTCAAATAATTAAAGGTAAACTAGAGTCTGAGGGCATCCCTGTATTTCTAAGGGACGAGAACACCTTAAACTCCGACCCGCTCATTAGCAATGCTATAGGCGGCGTAAAATTACAAGTGTACTATAAGGATAGGGAACGGGCTATCGCTATTTATAACGAGGTACGTGCCTATGCGCTAGACGACAATAACAATCCTGTAGTTTGCCCTAATTGCAAGGCCACAAAATCTGAGGTGTATTATACTAGAAAAGGAATCTTGAATAAACTTTTCCCATTTTTTGAAAAAAGAAAATATAAGTGTTTAAATTGTGGGATAATTACGAAACCGATTTGAACATGCAGAAAATATTTGTTACAGGAATATCAACTGAAGTAGGAAAGACAATGGCCTCGGCCATACTTGCAGAAGCTTTAGAGGCAGACTATTGGAAGCCTATACAAGCGGGTGATCTGGATAATACGGACAGCCATAAAGTGGCAAGTTTAATATCCAATAGCAAAACGGTAATACATCCTAGTAGTTATGAGCTCAAAACACCTATGAGTCCACATGCAGCGGCAGAGATAGACAGTGTTTATATAGATCGTTTCCATATCAATGAACCGAAAACGGAGAATCATTTAATTATTGAAGGGGCCGGGGGTATTTTAGTTCCCCTGAACCAAGAGGATACCATTTTCGATATTATTATGCCCAATTACAAAGTGGTTGTGGTGTCTAGGCATTATCTGGGGAGTATCAACCATACCTTGTTGACCATTGGTTGGTTGCAACAAAAAGGCTATGATGTTTCGGTATTGTTCAGTGGTGATAAGAATCCACATACCGAAAATATCATCCTGCATAAGACCGGTGTTTCTTTAATTGGTAGAATTAACGAGGAGAAAGCGTTTACCAAGGAAGTTGTTAAGGGGTATGCTGAAAAATTCAAGCATATTCTAGAGACCCTCTAGACGCTGTAATATTGCAGCGTTTTCTACATCTGCATATAGTTTGTAGTGTTTATCCAAATACGCCTCTATATAGGTGTTCTCGTCTATTTCTTTTTTATCAAAAATGCGTTTGTTTTTTCTAAGCACTACGGTTTTTGGTCGTAGTTCTTCCATGATGTAGGCCAGTTCCTCTACAGATGTTTTTCTTGGATTATCAAAGAACTCGAACATTTCGTCCTTACACAAATTACTGGGATGGGTGGCTATTTTGGTTGGCGGATTTACATTAAGAAACCAGTATCCAATCTGATATTCTAAAAACAGAATATTTTTTTTATCAAGGTTATTTTCATCGATATAGGCCGGAACAGAAATCCCCTCTCCATTATAGAAAGTACCGTTTTGGATTTTAGTTTTGATTATATTCCCATATTCTAAGTAGCTTTCCAAGGGAATCAATGCCATAATAATAAGAAGCGATTTTTTAATATTTGAGCTGATGTTCCATTGTATTTTGGATAGTGCGATGCCAACAAAAACAATTAGTAACGGATGTAATTGTATCAGATAATGGCCGTTTACCCTTCCACCTTTTATAAATGATAGTACCACGCCGATAATGGTTACAAGAAGGAGTTGGGTTGCCGGCTTTTTAAAATCGATGTATCTTTTTTTCCAAACAAACAGAAAGAATCCACCTAGTATGATAAGGATAGGCATCAATTTGAAAACAGAGTACCGTCTGGATTCCGAATAAGCAAGAGGCGCTTTCACTACGGAATTATACCAAAGATCCAATTGTTCGGTCAAGAAGTAAGGAAGTATAGTTAGTCCTATGACTAGAAGTATCCCTACTCCGTATGCCATAGTATTCCAAAAACCTTTTAAATATTCTTTTTCCTTTATATAGCCATAAACTAGATAAAGGCCTATAAAAAGAATAGCGTATGCCATGTTTAACTTTACCATTACGGCTATTCCCATTAGTATTCCGCCAAAAAACACCCATAATAAACTATGTCGTTTGATTAGAACATAAACAGCAGGCATAAAAAACGCCATAGTAATATGCTCGGACATTACACCTTGTAAACTACCGAATAAACTCTGTAGCACCACAGCACCTAATGCACACCAAAAGCCTATTTTTTTTGTTGAAAGATGCGTAGCTAGTTTGTAGGTATAAAACGAACTGATAGAAACCAAGAACACACCAAATAAACGTATGGTAAACAAGCTTTTACCGAAAGCGTAAATGATACTGGCAAAAAAGAAGAACGTAAGCGGTGGTTTTACGTCCCAAAGTTCAGTAAAGGGTAAATTTCCTTCCACCCAAGATTGGGCAACCAATATGAATGTACTTTCATCACGATCTACATAATCTCGAAAAAAAAAGGGAAGCCTTATAAAAAATGATAACAGAAATAGGATAAGAAATGTTGTCTTACTTTCAAAGACCTTGTATTTATCGAGAGTTGTATCTATAACGTAATTAGCCATTTGCCTTTAAATTTTGTTGATGACTCTGCCAAATACGGTACAAATCTACCCATAAACGAAAGAAATAGGAGAGTTTAACTTTGGAATCCCCTTTGTCTATCCATCTTTTAACGGGAATTTCATCCATGAGCTCCAGTGCTTCCGGTTTCCCATAATGGGTAATAATTCTACTAAAAATCTCAACATCAAAAAGCCATTTAGAGATAAAAGGCTCTCTAAATGCTAGGGTAGCTATTTCTTTGGTGAACAATTTGCATCCGCATTGCGTGTCGTACACTTTTATGTCCAAAATATTGGAGATGAAGGATGCGATAACACGACCGGATAAAAACCTTGAAAATTTGCGATCTACAATAGAGCCTATTTTAAGTATTCTAGAGGCAAAAATAAAGGTCTTTCCATCTTGTAAATACTGCAAATAGGAGTAACATTCCTCCAATGATGTGGCTAAATCGGCATCTAGATAGGCATAGTTTTCACCTTTGTTATACTCCAAACAGTACAGGACTCCTTTACGTACAGATTCCGCCTTGCCTAAATTTGTAGAATTCGATAATTTTAATATTTGATTTGGAAATTCATTCTCCAATTCATGCAAATGGTTTATGGTACTGTCAGTAGAGGCATCATCTACAAAAAACAGGGTGGCGTTCAGTTCTTTTCTAAGGAAATTTTGAATCTCTGAAAGTGGTAGTCGACTATATTCATTGTAGCAGGGAACAATAATTACCAGGTTTCCAAATTTTTTATTTCCCATCTTTGCAAAATACGTAAAACCTTGTGCAACAAAATAGCTTGAATTGAAAAATCTTTCTGAAAGAGATAAAAAACACTTGTGGCATCCGTTGACTCAACATAAAACGGCAGCTCCTCCTTTGGGTATCGTTAAGGCAAAAGGGGCTTTGTTTTGGGATGAAGAAGGTAAGGAATATATAGATGGTATTGCATCGTGGTACACCAGCATGTATGGGCATGGGAATGAATATATTATCAACGCTATGACGGCCCAAATGAAGCAATTGGATTTTGTATTGTTCAGTGGTTTCACCCATGAGCCAGCCGTGCAATTATCAGAAAGATTATTAACACTGCTACCAAAAAATCAAGCTAAGATTTTTTTTAACGACAACGGTTCCACAGCTGTGGAGGCAGGGATTAAAATGGCCTTGCAATACCATCATAATCACGGTGAAAAACGAGACACGCTTATTGCTTTTGAAAATGGCTTCCATGGCGATACCTTTGGTGCTATGAGTGCATCGGGACTCTCTTCCTATAATGGGCCATTTGAGGATTTTCTCTTGAGGGTAGAACGTATTCCAGTTCCGCATGAGGATACAATAGCGACTATTGTTTCTCGACTTAAAGAGATTATTAGTAAAAATAAATGCGCGGCCTTTATTTATGAACCTTTAGTACAGGGCGCGGCGGGGATGAAATTTCATTCTGCAAAAGGATTGGATACACTTTTGGAATTGTGCAAGAGTGCCGGAATTCTTTGTATAGCCGACGAAATTATGACCGGTTTTGGGAAAACAGGTAAAAATTTCGCTTCGGAGAACATGCAACACAAACCTGACATTATGTGTTTAAGCAAGGCATTAACGGCGGGCATGTTTCCTTTGAGTATAACCAGTTGTTCCCAAGAAGTATACGATCGCTTTTTAAGCGATACCGTTTCAAAAGGTTTTTTTCATGCACATACATTTAGCGCACACCCCATTGGATGCGCTGCGGTATTAGCGGGTTTAGATTTGTTGGAATCACCGAAAATTTTGGAAAGGAGATGCTATATAAAAAACGCCCACGAACGTTTCGTAACTGAGGTTAAGGTCCATCCAAAAGTGGACAATGCACGTTGTATTGGCGTTATTTTGGCGATAGATTTAGATATAGAAATGGAGCGTTATGGAAATCTGCGCGATAAATTATACCATTTTTTTATGGAAAGGGGCGTTATTTTACGGCCGCTTGGGAATACGGTGTATGTGCTTCCCCCTTTTGTAATTACGGATAGGCAGTTGAACAAAATTTATGATGTTATTAGAAGCGTGCTAAAAACCTTCTGAAGTTTCCTCTTACAAATCTATATTCTTATCGTCTTTGATTTCTACCCTAATTTCGTCATAATTCCAGTCATCATTTTCCCCTGTTGCTTTTACAAACAAGGTGCCTGAGCCTTTGGGGCCTGAAATAGGAATTTTAAGATTGGCAGTTTTATTCCCATTGGTATTGTTGTAACTGCCTTGTATCATCCCGTCTTTTACAATGGGCGAACCTATAGCACTTACAATTTCTTTGTCTTGGTTTATTTTTTCAAGCGCATATTCGTAGGGTTGAGATTCTTCAAATGCCGCCGTTACCCCATAGAATAATGATCCAACAAATATTAGAAAAATAACAATTAGGCTTATACAACCGCCCAAGGGTACTGCCCATTTCCAGTTTCTTTTCCACCAACTTGGGTATTCCACCAATTCGTTGTTCATTGTTTTTTATATGGTTTTGCTTTCATGAAGATAAGAACTTTTACTTTTGCCTAATAATTCATTTTTTGTGATTCAACCTATTTCTATTACGGCTATTGGTTCTATTTCTGCTTTAGGAACTTCCCTTGATGAGGTGTGGTCCAACTACAAGAAACCAGAACATTTTTTTCAACAACAAGTGTTTAATAATTCTAAGGAGTGGGTGGCAGTTTTAAATAAAGATGCTAAGACCGAAATTCAAACACTTAGAAATTCAGATGCGAAGTATAAAAATTTGGATGATTCCGTTTTGTTTGCTTTACTTGCATCCAGAAAAGCGATTACCCAAGCTGGTTGGAAAGCAACGGATAGTTTTGGAATCAATATCGGTTCCTCGCGCGGTGCTACTTCCCTATTTGAGCAGTATCACAAGGAATTTCTAGAGGACAAAAAGACGGCAACGCTAGCTTCGCCAACGACTACACTAGGGAATATATCCTCTTGGGTAGCGCACGATTTACAAACTAAGGGGCCGGAAATTTCCCATTCAATTACCTGTTCTACCGCATTACATTCAGTTTTAAATGGCATCGCTTGGCTTCAAAGCGGTATGGCCGATAAATTTTTGACAGGAGGTAGCGAAGCACCTTTAACACCTTTTACCATTGCCCAAATGAAGGCTTTAAAAATTTATTCCAAATATGGAAACACCGAGAATTACCCCTGTAAGGCGCTGGATTTAGGAAAGTCGCTAAATACCATGATTTTGGGAGAAGGAGCGGCTATGGCATGTTTAGAGCGTGGAATAATATCTAAGGCCTTGGCAATAATAGTGGGGGTTGGTTATGCGACAGAACCTTTGGAACACAATGTTTCTATATCTACGGATGCACTATGTTTTAAGTGTTCTATGACAATGGCATTAGGGAATGTCTCACCGGAAGAAGTAGATGTAGTAGTGATGCACGCACCAGGCACCATAAAAGGGGATGAGTCCGAGTACCGTGCTATAGAAAAAATATTCTGTAACAAAACTCCTTTTTTAACTACTAATAAATGGAAAATGGGTCACACGTTTGGCGCATCCGGAATGTTGAATATAGAATTTGCAGTTTTAATGCTGCGCCATCAAAAAGCTATTCAAGTGCCATTTATAGGGAAACAACATGAACCTAAAAGCATTAAAAAAATTTTGGTGAATGCCGTAGGATTCGGTGGGAATGCGGTAAGTGTTTTATTGGAAATCCCTAGTTAAGAATTAATTTCCATGTTCTCAATTAAGGGACTTATAACAGAAGTTGTAAGATGGTTGCTAGAACACCTTCATTAAAATATATCATTGAAGACAATTCAGCAAGGCTGAAGAAAATAAGTTCTCCCACGAAGAAAGAGGAGTAATATAGTTTTTGAAGGGTAACAACAGTAATTGGCCATTGAACCATTGTTCTTTGGCCTTTTTTCTGGAATTCACAAGTATCTAAAAGCTTTGGGAACAATGACTTTTAAGATTTAGTATATTAGGCATCATGAACAAAATTGAAATTCGTACCGTAGATGTAGTTCAATATATAAAACCGCTTCGGGAGGGAGGTTCGCTTCCTGCAATCGTAAAAGCAGATGACGGATTTTTATATGTGTTGAAGTTTCGTGGTGCAGGTCAAGGAAAAAAGGCACTTATTGCTGAATTTATTGGCGGAGAACTTGCGCGTACCATAGGGTTAAAAGTTCCGGAACTTGTTTTTATGAACTTAGACGACTCCTTTAGTAAAACGGAACCGGATGAGGAAATTCAGGACCTGCTTAAATTTAGTGTTGGTTTAAATCTAGGGTTACATTTCTTATCAAGTGCTATTACCTTTGAGCCTTTGGCATCTAAAGTAGATGGTACAACAGCTTCGAAAGTGGTGTTATTGGACAGTATCATCAGTAACATAGATAGAACGGCAAAAAATACAAACCTCTTAAAATGGAATGAAGAGTTATGGATTATAGATAATGGTGCCAGTTTTTATTTTCATCATAACTGGGAAACATGGGAAAGCCATTTAACGAGGACTTTCCCCCTTATTAAGGATCATGTACTCCTAGCGCAGGCAACTGATCTACAAGATGCTGCTCTAGCAATAAAAGAGTCGTTGAATGAAAGGAGGATTATTGAGATTGTTTCGAATATACCTGAAGAGTGGCTCGTAAACGAAACAGATACCATGTCACCTAAAGAGGCTAGGGAGGCTTATGTGCGCTTTATTACCGTAAGATTAGCTAAGATAGATTCACTTGTTAAAGAAGCTGAGGATGCAAGATAGATGTACATTTGAATTTGCAATTATTAGAGTTGTTCCTAAAGTGGAACGCGAAGAATTTTTTAACGTAGGGGTGATACTTTTTTCCAAATCGAAAAAATTTCTTGGCGTAAAATATAAAATAAATAAAAATCTTTTAAAGTCGTTTACCGATGAGATAGAAGTTGGGGACTTGTTGGAATATCTAAAGGCATGGGAATTAATTTGTGAAGGAGTGCCTTCGGGAGGGGCTATTGGAAAGTTAGAATTAGCTGATAGGTTTCGTTGGTTGACTGCAACTAGAAGCACGATTATCCAAAGTTCTAAAACACACCCAGGACTATGTGAAGATCCAGAAAAAGAGCTACAGGATATCTTTAAGAAGATGGTCCTGTGAAGTTTTACGCTTTTGTGCGATACGTAAACGTGAACTTTGATTAAGGTAAAGTTTTAGAAGTTCTGTTTATAGGTAGTGAAATAGAACATCCCATTGAAAGCACTTTTCAATTCGTTTAATTATTATATCTACCCTAATTCAGCTATTTTTGAAACCTAGAACAAGCAATTAATTTATGAGCGCAGCCAGACATAATTGGACCAAACAAGAAATTCTCGATATCTATAACAGACCTTTGATGGAGCTACTTTATGATGCCGCTACCATCCATAGGAAAAATCATGACCCTAATACGGTTCAGGTCTCCACCTTACTTTCTATCAAAACAGGCGGATGTCCAGAAGATTGCGGCTATTGTCCGCAAGCAGCGCGTTATCACACCAATATTGAAGGAAATGACTTAATGACCGTATCACATGTAAAGGCACAGGCACTTCGTGCAAAAGCATCCGGTAGCTCTAGGGTTTGTATGGGAGCCGCTTGGCGTAACGTAAAGGATGGCCCAGAGTTTGACCAGGTATTGGAAATGGTACGTACCATAAATAAGTTGGATATGGAGGTTTGCTGTACCTTGGGGATGATTACGGAAAATCAGGCAAAGCGTTTGGCGGAGGCCGGTTTATATGCTTACAACCATAACTTGGATACTTCGGAGGATTATTACAAGGACGTTATTTCTACCCGTGCTTTTGAAGACCGCTTGGATACCATAGAAAACGTGCGCAAAAGCAATGTAACGGTCTGTAGCGGCGGAATCATAGGTATGGGCGAGGCTTTAGAAGATCGTGCCGGTATGTTGGTAGCACTATCATCGTTGAGCCCGCAACCTGAATCTACGCCTATTAATGCGCTGGTTGCCGTTGAGGGTACACCTATGGAGGATATAGAGCCCATAGCCATTTGGGATATGGTGCGTATGGTGGCAACCACACGGATTGTATTGCCCGAAACCCAAGTAAGACTATCTGCAGGCCGAACTCAAATGAGTAGGGAAGGTCAGGCAATGTGTTTCTTTGCAGGAGCTAATTCTATCTTTGCAGGAGATAAGTTGTTGACTACCCCAAATCCGGACGTGAACGATGATATGGAAATGTTTAAGCTTTTGGGACTAAATCCTCAGAAGCCCTTCACCAAAGTTTCCCAGCCCAAGACGGTAGAGGCAACGGATTCGGAGTTCCAAACCTTGGGTGAAAAACCAAAATGGACAAGGCCAGGACATAAAATAGAACGTAATGAGATGGCAAAGCAAAAGGCCAAATTGACGGACTAACCCTACATTACTCTCTTTTTTAAGAAAGTATTCTAAATCGGTTGATTAAATTTGTGCTTCCTAAAAAATCTGAAAACCATTGAATTTAGTCGAAATCCCAAGGGTAAAATCGATTTCTAAGCAAGACTTTGTTGCTACTTATCTTAAACCACAACTTCCTGTTGTTATAGAGCAGTTTGATGGTGGTTGGGCAGCGCATTCCAAGTGGAATTTGGATTATATGAAGCAAGCGGCGGGAGAAAAGATGGTGCCGCTTTATGACGATCGCCCTGTGCAACATGAAGACGGATTTAACGAGCCACATGCTACCATGAAAATGTCGGATTATGTTGATTTGCTAAAAAGAGAGCCTACCAAATACCGAATTTTTCTTTGGAATGTATTAAAAGAGGTTCCAGAACTTCAAAAGGATTTTAGCTACCCCGACTTTGGTATCCGATTATTAAAGCAGGTGCCCATGCTATTTTTTGGCGGAAAGGATTCCCATACCTTCATGCATTATGATATTGATTTGGCCAATATTTTTCACTTTCATTTTGAAGGAGAGAAGGAATGTATTCTGTTTTCGCAATCCCAGAATAAACATCTTTACAAGGTGCCACACTCCCTCATAACACATGAGAGTATCAATTTTTCCGATCCCGATCTGGAACAATGGCCAGCGCTTAAAAAGGTAAACGGGTTTAGGACGACCATGAAACATGGCGAGGTCCTATATATGCCAGAAGGCTATTGGCATTATATGAAGTATAAGACACCTGGTTTTTCCATGAGCTTGCGTGCCTTGGCCAGAAATCCTATAAATTTAGGTCATGCGGCATACAATATTGTAATCATGCGTCATTTTGATGTTTTGATGCGAAAATTAAAAGGTCAAAAATGGATCGACTGGAAAAATAAGCGTGCCATAGAACGAACTACCGTTTAGTTTGCTTAGTTGTTGTTGGGTAATTAAATATATTTACACTCGTAAGACACGAACCATTAAATTTTTAGATATGAAAAATATAATAGTAGGGATAGTATTAGTTTTTGGAGTAACCCTAATGAATGCCCAAGCGTTTGATGGTAAGGGGGACTCAAAATTTCAAGTAGGAGCTAGTTTTCAGGATAACGGAACCGGAATAACAGCGACCTATGATTATGGGCTAGGTGAGAACTTCTCAATCGGAGTTTCAACAGGATATGTTTTAGGCGTAGAGGAAGCGATAGATGCCGATTTTGGTGACCGTATTAATGTAGTAGCACGGTTCAATGCCAATATTGGAAGTGTATTAAATATAGATGATGCGGTAGATATTTATCCTGGGCTTAACCTTTCATTGAAACAATTTGGAGGTCATATTGGCGGACGTTATTTTTTTAGTGACGGATTTGGCATTTTTACTGAATTTTCCGTTCCTTTTGCAAAGTATAATAATGATATCTTGTCCGATGCAGAATTGTTAAACAATCAGTTTGTATTTGGTTTGGGGGCTGTCTTTAATCTGTAGATTAAAACTTTGAAAAGTTAGGGAACAAGCCTTTTGGTTATTTCATATACCAAGGGGCTTTCCCATCCTCTATATAAAAGGTAATCTGCCAATTTCTTACGTTTTTTGAAGATGTCGGTCTCGGTAAGCTGTCCAACGCGTTTTTCCGCAAGCTGCTCTAAGGTTTTTAAGTAATCGGTTTCGTCAAGTTCCTTTAAAGCTAGATTGATGTTGTATTTTGTAATGTCGCGCTGTTTCAGTTCGTTAACGATCCTATTCTTGCCCCACTTTTTTATATTGAATTTACCACGTGCAAAACTGCGCGCGAAACGCTCTTCATTTAGAAAATTCTCTTTTATAAGATGTGCCAGGATTTCGTCGATGGCTGCATTGATCATTCCCATTTCCCTTAATTTGGAAATAACTTCTTTGTGACAGCGATCCTGATAGGCGCAATACCCCTCTAGTTTTCTTGTAGCCTCTATTAGGGAGTAAGCCTTATTATTTTTTATCTCTCTGTTCAAGTACCTTTTCGTATTTCTTAATTTTTATATCCTCTAATACCACAGTAATGGCAGTTAGGACTAGCATCAATTTAATAATATCAAAAGTGTCATTCATTTTTAAATCCCTACCCCTACACTACCTAGGAGTATGCTCGGGGCAATTATTATCCAAAATATGTTTTTGGTTTGTTTCAACTTTGTTTTTAATGCCAAAGTATCCGATTTCATTAATTCTTTTGTTCACAATAGCCGAGGTTTAGAAGTCTTAGCAAGTTAAGAAATAAGGACGGAATGGTATCAAACAAAAAAAGCGACTCCTTAGAGGAATCGCTTTTTACTAATAAATTGTTTTACCGTCTTTATTCTTAAATCGGTAGTCGAGATACGTATATGCATCCCTAGGTTGTATCTTGATCCATCTTTTGTGCTCCAAGAACCACTTGGTACGTATAGAAGGAAATCCTTTTGTGATGTAGGCCGCAATAAACGGATGCAAATTTAAAGTTATACTTTTACTGTCCTTTGCAGGGCCTTTTAAAAGTCGTTCCAGATCAACATTTATTTTGTCTATTAAAACTATGGGAGCTTCTACTTCCGCACCTTTTTGGTTAGGGTTCTCCTCTGTGGTCTTAATATTCATTTCGGGTCTCACACGCTGCCTTGTAATTTGGATAAGTCCAAATTTACTAGGCGGTAGAATTTTATGTTTGGCACGGTCGTCCTTCATTTCATCTCTTAGATGTTCAAAAAGCTTCTTTCTGTGCTGCGCTTTTACCATATCTATAAAGTCAACCACGATAATACCACCCATATCTCTGAGTCGCAATTGTCTTGCGATTTCGGAAGCAGATATCAAGTTCACCTCTAACGCGGTATCTTCTTGATTTTTTGCCTTATTGGAACGGTTACCACTGTTCACGTCTATAACGTGTAAAGCTTCGGTATGTTCAATAATTAAATAGGCACCTTTACTCATTACCGCTGTGCGGCCAAACGAAGTTTTTATTTGCCGGTCTATTCCAAATTTTTCAAAAATAGGAACTTGGGAATCATAGTGCTTTACAATAGACTCCTTGTTAGGTGCAATCTCTACTACATAATCCTTTACTTGGTTATATAGGTCAGCGTCATCAACATGTATTCCAGTAAAGCTATCATTGAAGACATCCCTCAAAATGGAGGAAGCCCTGTTAAGCTCTACTAATACTTTTGAAGGTGTTCGTGCGCGCTGTAATTTTTTACACATGGTGGACCATTTGTCCAACAAGTTTTCCAGATCTTTGTCTAATTCTGCTACTTTTTTGCCTTCTGCAACTGTTCTGATAATAATTCCAAATCCTTTGGGTTTTATACTCTTTACGAGTCTTTTAAGCCTATCTTTTTCTTCGTTGCTGCCTATCTTTTGAGATACGGAAACACGATCGGAGAAAGGAACCATGACCAAATAGCGACCGGCTATGGATAGCTCGGAGCTAATTCTTGGTCCTTTGGTGGATATGGGTTCTTTAACAATTTGCACTAAAAGGGACTGATTGGCCTTAATAACATCTGTAATTACGCCATTTTTATCAATGTCTTTTTCGAAAGGGAAATCCTTTAAGGAGTATTCCTTTAATCTTCCGGAGCTCACTTGTTTTATGAACTTAAGCATAGAGGATAACTGTGGCCCAAGGTCATGATAATGCAAAAAAGCATCTTTTTCATACCCAACATTGACAAATGCAGCGTTGAGACCTGTTACCGGTTTCCGTATTTTGGCTAAAAAAATATCGCCTACAGAAAAGTCGTTATTGTCCTCTTCTTTATGCAGTTCAGTGAGTTTTCCGTCCTTTAATAAGGCAAAATCGACGGCATCGGAACTAGATCTTACGATTAATTCTCTATTCACCTGAATGTATTTATACTTACCTAGAGCTTACAATGATATGTAAGCCAGATAAATTGATTAAACAATATCATAAACAGATTTGTACAAATCTGCCGAGGTTCATCTTTGGGACCTCTATGTCAAGGAACGTTATAAAATGAAAAAGTAGTTGTAACAACTACTTTTTCTTGTGTCGGTTAGCTCTTCTACGCTTTTTGCGCTTATGTGTAGCTACCTTATGTCTTTTTCTTTTCTTACCACTCGGCATAAAGTTCTATTTTTTAGATTATTATTTAACTTGTACGTTGCTCTTTACTCCTTCTACAAAAACCTTTGCAGGTTTAAATGCAGGTATATTATGGGCCGGTATTTTAATTGTTGTGTTTTTGGAAATATTTCTTCCGGTTTTTTCTGCCCTAGTTTTGATTATAAAACTTCCAAAACCCCTAAGGTACACATTGTCTCCGCTTTCCAAGGAAGTTTTTACCTCTTCCATGAAGGATTCAACCGTTGCCTGTACATCTCCTTTTTCAATTCCCAGCTTGTCTGAGATTTTAGATACAATTTCCGCTTTCGTCATTAGATTTTCTATATTTTTTTCGGGTTGCAAATATATAAATTAAATTCAATCTTTCTTTCTAAAGGTTTAATTTTAAGTATTTAAACTGCTACTTTTAACGCTCAGGACAAAAGTTGATGGTTTTTTCGGATAAAATTCTAGGTTGGTATCAGAAAAACAAGCGCGATTTACCATGGCGTGGATCAACTGATCCTTATAAAATTTGGTTATCGGAAATTATCTTACAACAGACCAGGGTTGCGCAGGGTACACCTTATTATTTAAGATTTATAGAAACCTTTCCCAAAGTTACGGATTTGGCAAAGGCTAAAGAAGAAACTGTATTAAAGTTATGGCAAGGACTAGGATATTATTCTAGGGCGCGAAATCTTCATACTGCTGCAAAAATGGTCGTAGATGATTATGATGGTCGGTTTCCCGATACCTATAGGGAACTTCTGAAACTCAAAGGCGTTGGCGATTATACGGCCAGTGCAATATCCTCCATATGTTTTAATGAACGGCAAGCCGTTGTAGATGGCAATGTGTATCGTGTTTTGGCGCGTTATTTTGGAGTGGCAACACCTATAAATAGCACGGCCGGCATAAAGTACTTTAAGGAACTGGCACAAGAAGTGCTGCACGAGAGGAACGTCAGTGACTACAATCAGGGAATTATGGAATTTGGAGCTTTACAATGCATTCCAAAAAATCCTGTTTGTTCGGAATGTCCTCTTAAAGAAAGTTGTATAGCTTTAAAGGAAAAGAAAACGGATTTTTTGCCGGTAAAACTAAAAAAGACCAAGGTCAAAAATCGTTTCTTTAATTATCTGGTGCCGATATGTATTGCCGGTAATGGTAAAAAATATACGCTGTTAAGACAACGAACAGGAAAGGGAATTTGGCAGAATCTTTGGGAGTTCCCCTTATTGGAATCCGGCAATGAGATGGATTTGAATGCCATAGAACAGGGGTGCAGAAAAGTTTTAGAACTAAAAAGTGCGCCAAATATCAGCCTTTTTAATACCGATGTTGTAGTACATAAATTGTCGCATCAACATTTGCACACAAAATTTTGGATCATAGAAGTTGATGAGATTGCTCTTGATGCTCTACCGATTACGGAATTAGAAAAATATCCTGTTCCTGTTTTGATATCGAGCTTTATGAATGCATTTAAATTTTAGTATTTTTGTAGTACAGAAACTATTGATATGAGCGGTACATTAAATAAGGTAATGCTAATTGGGCATTTAGGCGACGAGGTAAAGATGCATTATTTTGAAGGCGGTGGTAGTATCGGCAGGTTTCCTATAGCCACTAATGAAACGTATACAAGCAAGCAAACAGGTGAGCGTGTGACAAATACAGATTGGCATAATATTGTGGTAAGAAACAAGGCTGCTGAGATTTGCGAAAAATATTTAAGTAAAGGTGACAAGGTATATGTTGAGGGTAGGCTAAAAAACAGACAATGGCAGGGCGAAGATGGCAATACCAGATATACTACCGAGGTTCATGTACAGGAATTCACCTTCCTTTCTACCAAAAAAGACAGTACAGCCAATAATCAATCGCAGTCTTCTGGCAATTCTTCTGCGGCCCCTTTGAATACGTCTATCCAACACAAGACACCTACAAGTGTTAGTGAACCTGAACAGGAAGATGATCTTCCCTTTTAAAACTATAGAACAGAACATTGGACCCTGACCCTCTAAGTTATATGCTAAATTTTTTGGTGATGGATGGCGCCCTTGCGCTAAATATTGGCGTGCTAGTAGTATTGCTCTGTTTTTCTGCCCTTATCTCCGGTGCTGAAGTGGCACTTTTCGGTTTGTCTGTTACGGAGGTGAATACGATCAGTGAGCAAAAAACACCTAAAGGATTTATTCTTGTATCCCTATTGGAAAGGCCTAAAAAATTACTGGCTACCATCCTTATTGCCAACAATGCCATAAACATTGGCATTGTCCTTTTGTTTAATATAATTGGCGACACCTTGTTTTCTGAAATTACACAAGTCCTTTTCGGGATACTTTCGCTACGTTTTCTGTTAGAAGTGGTTGTAGCTACTTTTTTAATATTGATGTTCGGGGAGATATTGCCCAAGGTATATGCGAACCGTAATAGAATGAGCTTTTCCTATTTTATGGCGTACCCATTACGAGTGTTGGATTTTCTGTTTTCACCTTTGAGCTTGCCTATGCGTTCCGGAACTATTTTCCTATATAATAAATTGGGAAAGGAGAAATCCAGCCTTAGTATAGACCATTTATCCCAGGCCTTAGAGCTTACATCCGAAGGAGACACGACCAAAGAAGAACAGAAGATATTGGAAGGTATTGTAAACTTTGGTAACACAGATACTAAGCAGGTGATGCGGCCTCGAATAGATATCTTCTCCCTGAATGATCAAATGAAGTTTTTAGAAGTTCTAGAAGAGATTAAAAAAAATGGATATTCCCGAATTCCAGTTTTTGCCGATAATATAGACAACGTTTTGGGGGTTTTATATGTTAAAGATGTTTTACCCTATTTAGAACGTAAATCCTTTAATTGGTTAAGTTTAATACGGGAACCTTACTTTGTACCCGAAAATAAAAAGTTGGATGATTTGCTTGCTGAATTTCAAGCCAAGAAGAACCATTTGGCGGTTGTAGTTGATGAGTATGGCGGCACTTCGGGCATTGTTACCTTAGAGGATATTATAGAGGAAATTGTTGGGGATATAAGCGATGAGTTTGATGATGAAGACCTTGTTTATTCGAAGTTGGACGACCTAAACTATGTGTTTGAAGGCAAAACAACGCTTAAGGATTTTTATAGGGTGATAAAAATTGCCGATGAAACCCATTTTGAGGAAAATAAAGGAGAGTCGGAAACAATTGCAGGTTTTGTGTTGGAAATAGCCGGTAGTTTTCCGAAAAGAGGAGAGGAAGTGTTTTTCGGTGGTTATAAATTTATCGTTGAGAGTTTAGATAAAAAAAGGTTGAAACAAATTAAAGTCACATTACCAAATGAATAGTAATTATTTGATTTTTTGTTTTTTCTGTCTCCTTATTATGGGAGCTTGTAATAACCAAACACCAATTCCAAAACCTAAGGCGCAAATACGATTGGAATATCCCCAGGGAGAATTGGCTACACTAGAGACAGCTAATTTCTCTATTAATTACAATAAGCTGGCAAACCCCAAAGAAAATAAAGATTTGGCGTATACTTTAGAATACCCTGAAATGAAAGGAGCTATTTTTTTAAGTTATAGAAGACTGGATAATGATTTAGATAAATTGACGCGAGATGCCAAGCGATTGAGCTATGAGCATGCGGTTAAGGCACACAACATCGTAGAACAGCCTTTCTTAAACCCAGATGCAAAAGTATACGGTTCCTTGTTTGAAGTACAGGGCGATGCTGCTTCGCAGACTCAATTTTTTGTAACGGACAGTACGGATCACTTTCTTACGGGCTCGGTCTATTTTTATACCAAACCTAATTACGATTCTATTCTGCCCGCAGCAGCTTATTTGCAGAATGACATACGTAATATTATGGAAACGCTTCGTTGGAAATAATAGAATTTGAGACTTGTTTGGTTTTAACGGTACTGCCATTAGAGTTCTTGGGTTATGGCAAAAACTTGGTAAGTATTGTTAGACAAGGCCTCAATAAGAATATTTATATATGAACAAAGAAACGCTACTAGATTGCCACGCGAGAATTACCCCTTACATTCATGACACGCCTGTTTTGACCTCTGGGTCGATCAATAAAATAGCTGATACATCGGTATTTTTCAAATGTGAGAATTTTCAACGCGCGGGCGCTTACAAAATAAGGGGCGCTACAAATGCTATCTTACTTTTATCGGATGAACAGCGAAAAAACGGAGTAGTTACCCATTCCTCTGGGAACTTTGCCCAAGCTGTTGCTTTGGCTGCAAAGAGCCTAGGTATTACAGCACATATTGTAATGCCGTCATCTGCCCCCGAGATTAAGAAAATAGGGGTAATGGAGTATGGTGGGACCATGTATGAATGTGAACCTACTTTGGAGGCAAGGCAAGCTATGGCAGATAAAATTGGACGTGAAACCGGTGCAACTTTTTTGCACCCCTCCAATAACGAAAACGTAATTGTGGGCCAGGGCACGGCCGCTTTGGAACTTTTAAAAGATATACCTGATTTGGATTTTATTTTTTGTCCCGTTGGTGGTGGCGGACTCATTGCGGGGTCTTCTTTGGCGGCGACATATTTTGGCAAGAACTGCGCAGTTATAGGAGGCGAACCTTTTGAGGCAGATGATGCCTATCGTTCCTTGCTCAGTGGAAAAATAGAAGGGAACGATACCGTAAATACCATTGCAGATGGACTAAAAACCACCTTGGGCGACAAGAATTTTCCGATTATCAAAGAACACGTATCTAAAATTATTCGGGTTACGGAGAACGAAATTGTAGCCGCCATGCGCTTGGTCTGGGAACGTATGAAAATTATCATAGAGCCATCAAGTGCAGTAACTGTTGCTGCGTTACTGCGTGATGCTAAAGAAAACCCTAAGAACTATTTAGATAAAAAAGTGGGTATTATAATTTCTGGTGGAAATGTGGATTTAGGTAATTTGCCATTTTAAATGCAAAAACTTAAAAAAGTAGTTTGGAAAATGATTTTAATTCTTTTTGGCCTACTATTTTTAGTGGTTATAGCCGGTGTCGTATTCTTAAATACTAGTCCAGAATTTGGAGGCACCATTTCAATAGCAGAACGGGAAAAACATGAACGTTCCCTAAACTTTAAAGATGGTGTATTTGTGAATTTAGGCGGAGTTTCAATGAGCTTTGGCTTTAGCGCTTTCGTCAAAAGTCTTAAAGGGTATTTGAGCAAACAGCCCAATGCTGTTCCCAGTAAAAACATTGAGGTGGTTTACTTGGATTCATCTGCAGTTGCCAATTATAACGGTCCTACACGGCTGGTCTGGTTTGGGCATTCCACTTTCTTAATGCAAACTAACGGGAAGCATATTCTCATAGACCCTATGTTCGGTAATGTTCCGGCACCGCACCCCATATTTGGCGGTTCGCGGTTTAGCAAGGAACTTCCAATTTCGCTTGCCCAGTTGCCACGTTTGGACGCGGTTATTTTTTCACATGATCATTACGACCATTTAGATTACGGATTTGTAGTAGCGTTGAAAGATAAAGTAGATCGTTTTTACACACCGCTGGGGTTAGGGGCCCATTTAAAGGAGTGGGGCATTGAAGCGGGCCGTATCACGGAATTGGATTGGTGGGATGCCGTTACTATGGACGAACTCACATTTACCTGTACCCCAGCGCAGCATTTCTCTGGAAGGGGCATCATGGATAAAGGCAAGACCTTGTGGAGCGGTTGGGCAATTTCCTCTCGGACAGAGAATCTATTCTTTAGCGGAGATAGTGGTTATGGTCAACATTTTAAGGAAATAGGCGTACGTTTGGGACCCTTTGATTTTGCTATGATGGAATGTGGACAGTACAATGAACTTTGGAAAGAGATTCACATGATGCCAGAAGAAACAGCCCAAGCAGGCGTGGCTGTTAATGCAACCGCCATAATGCCCATTCATTGGGGCTCGTTTAAGCTTGCTATGCATCCTTGGACAGAACCGGTAGCGCGTCTCTCCAAAAAGGCGGAGGAATTGGGTCTACCAATAATAGTTCCAAGAATTGGTGCTCCTATCTATATGAACAAATTAAAGCCAATCTCAAATAACTGGTGGGAGGAAGTTAATTAGTATTGCTCAGAATTTTTTCAGCATTCGAAATACTACTATTAATTTTCTCCCTTACTACCTTAACCTTTTCTTCCTCTTCGTCCAACCATTTTTGTTTTTCTTCTGTAAGTGCTTTCCCTTTCATAATTTCATCTGCATCGAATCGTTTGCCAATGCCTTGCATCCAATCCATCATAGACTTATTAGCGTCTTGCAAATCGCGCATGGCCTTGCCTTGTGGAGAATCCATTCCCAACGAATCTGCCATGGGCTTTAATTGCCCAACAAGTTTTCCAATTTGGCTCATTTTAGGCATAACCTCATCATGTATGGCCATCACCTCTTGCATTTGAGTGGGACCTTCTTGCTTTTTTTGCTCTTTACATGAAGAAAGAATGATTAAGCATATTGATGCAACTAAAAAGGGTATTTTTTTCATGTTATTGTTCTTTTATCGTAATAGTATTTACTTTATAAATTTACGTTTTTACCTTAGTATTGGTGATGATGTTCATTAGTTTTTCCATAGTTACGCTTGCTTTGTCATTCAAGATAATTGCCTCCTTTTTCTCAAGGTTTAATGCACCACTTATATTTTCTCTAGCAAATTAAAAGTTGACCAAGATAAAAAAGCTTACTATGGTTAAAAGTGACTTCAACATTAAGTTTATTTTGAGGTGTTCACTTATTAATAGCCAATCAAAGCAATTAAATTTCAACTATGTCGTAAAGATACCAAAACTTAAAAAAAAGATTCAGCTTTCGTTGTATATAAATCCAAACTATCAATGGCTTGTCAATAGTTAATATAGGCATCATTGAAGTAGTAAAAAGGTTTTAATCGCTTATCAAAACACCAGAGTTATTGGGTGAATAATCTTTCCATCCCCCCCCCTTTATTTTAAATCAGAAAAAAGCATCATTTTTGCAAAAAAAATTTGCTTTGGGCCTTCAACAACGAAAATGGTTTTATCTGATTGTGCTTTCTTTTATTTGGGGAACATCCTATATCTTGATTAAAAAAGGATTGGAAGGCTTTACCCCTTTACAATTAGGAGCTTTACGTATAGTAATTGCCGGAGTTCTTTTATTAGTAATAGGTTTTAAATCACTTAAAACAGTTTATAAGAAAGATTGGAAATGGTTAGCCCTGTCCGGTTTTGTGGGTAGCTTTTTGCCCATGTTTCTGTTTGCTTTTGCTCAAACAGAGATTGACAGCGGTGTAACTGCGGTTTTAAATTCTTTAGTACCGCTATTTACACTATTCGTTGGTTTATTCGCCTTTGGTATTTCTTTTACCCGTAATCAACTTATAGGTGTTCTGGTAGGTCTTCTAGGGGCTTGTTTATTGGTTGTTTTTGGAAGTAGCATACATCCTGGACAAAATTATTGGTATGCCGGGTTGGTAGTCTTTGCTACGATTTGTTATGCCAGCAATGCCAATATAATTAAAAGCAAGTTGCAAAATGTGAGTCCCATGGGAATCGCTGTAGGGAATTTTATATGTATCTTAATACCTGGAATGATTTTATTGCCTTTGTCCGGTACCCTAAATACGGAAGTTCTTGCGGGAGAATTTTTTTGGAGTTCTTTGGGGTTTATCACGCTGCTATGTATTATTAGTACTTGCATTGCTAAGGTGTTGTTCAACAAACTGATACAAATTTCTTCACCTGTTTTCTCAGTATCCGTTACGTATTTGATTCCTATTGTTGGAATATTTTGGGGAATTATGGATGGCGAAGTATTCACTTTAAAACAGCTTGGGGCTTCACTTTTAATACTTACAGGGGTTTATTTGGTGAATCAAAAAAAGAAAAAGATAGCTTAAATCAATTTGCAACTGTAACAATCAAAAACAATTGTAGTCTTTAAGTGGAAATCAATTTTAAAAAGAGCCAAAATGAAATTAGTAAGCATCATACTGTTAAGCATATTTTTCACCATCACATCAAGTATTGCGCAGGATAAAACTTTTAAGACAAAGGATTTTGATAAGATTATTATAAGTCCACATATAGAAGTAAATCTTGTTGCCGGCGAAGAGGCCTCCGTTGTCATAGAAAATGCAAAGGTGCCTATGAACAAAATCAATGTAGCGGTAGAAGGAAGTACGTTAAGGGTGTATTTGGATGGCGCAAAGACGGTAACAAAATCCGAGAGAGTCTCCTCGGATAATTGGAATGGCAAGCGATCTATTTACAATGGTACCATGGCAACGGCTACAATTACCTATAAAACGTTGAAAAATCTATCGATAAGAGGAGAGGAAATAGTGCGTTGTAAGAGTACGCTAGACCAGGACGAATTAAAGATGACCCTTTACGGAGAAACAAAGGTATATTTCGAGGGTTTAGTGTTGAATGATTTAACGGTAGCTATTTATGGTTCTTCCTATTTAGAAATAACCAAAGGGAACGTTGGGCGCCAAGTGTTCCGTGCTTACGGAGAAAGTGAAGTAAATACTATTGGTATGGAGAATGAAGAAACTAAAATTACCGCTTATGGCGAAAGTAATTTCAGGGTAAAAGTAGCGGACCGTTTAAAGGTTACATGTTACGGGGAGACAACGATTAACTATGAAGGTAATCCGGATGTAGATAATGGAATTATAATTGGAGAGGCTAAGGTCAGGAAAATTGGATAAATATTTGGGGTCAAAAATCCTAGATTACAATAGTATTTTAAAAGTAATTTACAGACAACTGAGGCCCGATACGCTTCAGTTGTTTTTTTTATGTTGTTTTCAGCGGCTTGTACCTAATCTAGATTTATAGGTTGCTTCATATTGTTTACATCAAAGTTTAAATCGTTTGCACAGTTTAGAGTTAAATATTAGATTTAAATTTGATTTTTAAATTATTGAGTTATAACTTATAACGAAACCAAAAACAGCTATGAAAAATTTCACATTGCCTATTCGTTTTGGAATTGCCACCAGTGGTAGTCTAATTGCATATTTTCTAATTCTCTCTCTTTTGGAATTGCATACCAATGTGTTTTACAGTTTGTTTAATGCCGTAATAACAGGTTTTGGAATCTATGAGGCGATAAAATATTATAAATTACAGGAGGGAAATTCGTTTAAGTACAGTACTGGTTTTACTACAGGATTAACTACAGGCGGAATGGCTACCATAGTCTTCACCCTATTTTTTGCCTTATACTCAACGGAACTTAATCCAGGGTTTCTAGAAATTCTATCATCTCAGTGGGCTAGTGAATACGAAAGTTTCGAGGCTATCGTTTTCTTTGTAGTTGCCGTTATGGGTTTTAGTACAACTGTCGTGCTTACGCTTACCTTTATGCAACTTTTCAAAGGCTCCAATAATTTAAAGAAAAATCAAAACTAAATTCCGTAAAAAGCCTTGTAGATTAAGCAATAAAAAGTATATTTGCAGCCGCCTTTGGAAAAAATTCAATAGGTTTTAATTATACATTTTTAACGATATGTACGCAATTGTAGAGATGGCAGGGCAGCAATTTAAAGTTGCAAAAGACCAAAAAGTGTACGTTCACCGTTTACAGACTGAAGAAGGAAAAAAGGTAACTTTTGACAATGTTCTTCTTTTGGATGATGGTACGAACGTTACTGTAGGCGCCCCAGCTATAGACGGAGCCGCTGTTGAGGCTAAAGTCATTAAGCACCTAAGAGGTGACAAAGTAATTGTCTTTCACAAGAAGAGACGTAAGGGTTACAGAAAGAAAAATGGACACCGACAGTCTTTGACTGAAATCGTAATCGAAAGTATCGTTGCGAAGGGTGGCAAGAAAACGAAGGCAGCTGAATCTAAAAAGGCAGCTCCCAAGAAAGAAACCGCGCCAAAAGCTGTAGCTCCTAAAAAAGAAGCTGCTCCCAAAAAAGCGACGGCATCGAAGGCCGCTAAAGCAGATGATTTAAAAAAGGTGGAAGGAATTGGTCCTAAAATTGCCGAAACTTTAGTTGCAGCAGGAATTTCAACGTTTGCTGAGTTAGCGAAAGCTACACCCGAAAAGGTTGCTGAAATCATTGCGGATGTTCGTGGAAATCACGTTACGGATACCTGGCCAGCACAAGCTAAAATGGCAGCAGAAGGTAAATGGGACGAGTTAAAAAAATGGCAAGACGAATTAGATGGCGGTAAGGCATAATTGCCAACTGCTTTAAGTATAACTTATTTTCCGTGACTTCACGGAATCAAAAACCGTAAAAAAATGGCACATAAAAAAGGTGTAGGTAGTTCTAAAAACGGTAGGGAATCAGAATCGAAACGTTTAGGTGTGAAGATTTTTGGTGGCCAAGCTGCTATTGCTGGTAACATTCTAGTTAGACAGCGAGGAACAAGACATAATCCAGGTGAAAATGTTTATGCTGGCAAGGATCACACGTTGCACGCACGTGTAGATGGTCTCGTAAAGTTTGAAAAGAAAGCCGGTGGAAAATCATTTGTTTCCATTGAGCCTTTTGAAGCTTAGGATTTAAAATATTGAATTAAAAACCCTGCCTTCTGGCGGGGTTTTTCTTTTTCATTAAAATGTCTATAGGATTAAAATTCTTAGGTTTTAGACAAACGTGTTACTCGATAATTAGTTATTTTAGATTGAACCTAAAATTTATTTTACCATGAAAAAATCTATCGTTTGTATTGCAATGTCTAGTATGCTTCTGTTTTCAAGCTGTTTAGGATCATTTAGCGCTTTCAATAATTTGAAAGACTGGAACCAAGGTGTGTCTGACAGTAAATTTGTAAATAATTTAGTTTTTTGGGGGTTGAATATCATTCCCGTATACGGTCTGTTTTTTGTTGGTGACGCGGTCATTTTTAATCTAATTGAATTTTGGAGTGGCTCAAATCCTATCGCCATGGAGGAAGGTGATGAAGAACTGCAAGTGGTAGAGAAAGATGGTAACACCTACGAAATGATAGCTACTAAAAACCGTATTCAGGTTACGGTGTTAGATGGTCCTAAAAAAGGAAATAAAATTGATTTAGTGTACAGGCCAAGTGAAAAATCATGGAATGCTGTGCGACCGAATGGAGATATTATTAAACTGTCTTCATTTGAAGAAGGATTCTATATTGTTTATATGCCAAATGGAGAAGAAGTAAAGATAAACCCACTTGATTCCAAGGAACAAGGCTTAGCAGTGTTACACGAGCATACCGACTGCTATTATCTAGAAGGTATGTTAGCTGAAAATTAAAATTTAATCAGAATAACTAAAAGCACCTTTATATTTGATAAGGGTGCTTTTCAGTTTTAAAATTATTTAGATTACCGGGTTCAATAATCCTATCACTTTACCACATCGCAAGGGTTACTTTTTTTGAAAATTAGCCAAGGAAACTTTGCCGTTGAGATCCATCAGGATTATGTAACGAACGCTTTTTAAATGGGAGGGTAATTACACGAATATTTTAAGGTTAGAAAAGAATTAATTAATTATTTAGGGTTAACTTTAAGCAGAGAATACTAACTTATACAGCTATGGAATACATAACTTTTGCTTTACAACTTATTGTAGGATTAAGTATTTTGAATGTTTGGCTAATTCAGCCAACTAAAAACACACAATGGCGTGGTGGTAATGCTACCACTATAAAAGAGGAATTTAAGGTGTACGGGTTGCCGGAATGGAGTTGTTATCTTATTGGATTTCTAAAGGTAGCTTTGGCTTTGGCTTTACTTGCCGCTATTTGGTTCCCCCAACTTTTACAGCCTGCAGCTATTGGACTGGGTCTGCTGCTTACAGGGTCTATTATAATGCACATAAAAATAAACGACCCGATAAAAAAGTCTTTTCCTGCATTTTTGTTCCTTTGTATTTGTGCTTATCTCGCCTTTCTTGCCTAGTTAAGTATTGATTCATAGGTTTTGTAAAATCAGTAAAGCGATATAACCGTTGAGCAACGCATACAAAAATGCCGGTGTTGATTGCAAGATAGAATCCCTGATTTTTAAGCGTACCCCAAAACCTAAAAGCATTAATAAGCAAAGTCCTAAGGCCGAAAGTAGGCATACCAACTGACTATAAAAATAGCCGAGAATAAGCCCAAAAGCTCCAGCAAGCTGCAAGGTGCCAACCAGTCTTCGTTTATCGTCCAGGCCATAGCGGATAAACTCGATTTTCATTCTGGGTGCCAAAAAACAGCCTAATCCAAAAAACAGAAAAGAGCAGGCCGAAAAAAATATTAGGAATACCTGTATATTCATAGCTGCTGTAAAGATAGACTAACCAAGGTTGATACCATGGTCAACTATTTTAAATACCTTCTTTTGTTGTCAAGAGCGCAAGACAAACCCAAAATCTTTTTAACTATTTTAATGTTAGATTAGCTTTTCCCCAATTTGAAGCCACGTATCTGCCCGTTCAAAACCTTTGGTATGTACGTTGTGTGGCGAGGTAAATAGTATTCCCTTATTCTCAAAGTGCTGAAGATTATAGCTTCGGTCATCTATCAACACATCGCCATTTAGAATGTGTTTATGCCCACATAAGATTCTATTTTGCCAAGGTATAAAAGGAAAATGCTGATCTAGCCATTCGCTTTTTTCTTCTAAGGAATTAGGAAATTGCATGGCAGCAGAGGCAATATAGATGTCATGTTTTTTGGAAAGCTCCTCTAAAATCATAATGCTATTAGGTATGACTTTTAAATCTCTAAAAAATCCCCTTCGTCTGGCATGTTGGCGCACACTATCTTGATGGGCTTCCGGCACCATGTGCCAAACTTCTTTTCCTGCACATGATTCTGGAGAAAGCTGGCCGTTGAACTCGGTATTGTAAATTTCTATGTGCGCGCCATAGGTGTCTGCTATAACCTCGTCCATATCAACGAAAATTCTCATAGTTTTTGTTTTTATGCTAAGTTCGTAAAAGCAAGTATATTCTGAAAATTATTATAGACCGTTGATGTCGAATACTCGGTAAAGCTTAATGCTTTTGTTTGTAAAAGTGTATTTCTTGATTAAGGTGATGCAGTTTTTAAATACAAATCAAGAAGGTAACAAAACTTGGAGAATTTTTCTATAAAATGTTTACTTTAGAGAAAACTAAACACCAATGACTGTAAAAAAACTACCTAATTCCAGAACAATTTATCTTCTTGCTTTACTGAGCATATTTATTTTTTGTTTTGGAGGAATAGGAATTATACCTGCCATAATTTCTTATGTCTTGGCGGTAAAATCTGAAAAATTATACAGTGCCAATTCAGATTTGTATACAAATCTGGCAACAATTAAAAAAGGGAAAATCATTGCCATTATAGGCTTAGTGCTAAATTTGATAATTGTTGGAATCACTATATGGACTTTAAGTACTATTGGTTGGGATGCATGGTCAGATGAATTCGTGAGAAAATGGAATGAGGGCTTAGAGCGTGGTGGAACTTATTAAGAGTAAAATTATTTTATTTGTTGTTATAAAGTCTAGTTATTGGTGGAAACTACCATTGCTGGCCCTTAAAGCCTTGTTTTTTTGCATATTGGATAGTATCGCTTAAGTATTTCTCTAAATTGTAGGTGGGCATAGGTAAAATACTTTCGAGCAACTTGGTGTCCCATTCGCAAGGTTTAGAGGTAAGATAGGGTGTAAGGTGTATACCAATCGTATCGTAATAAAATTGCTCCAACTTCGAATCAAAACCTGTAGCGGTAGAAATGATAGTATTGGTAAGTTTAAAGTTTTTAAAATCAACAGCTTCCAAAATTTTTGAAATACCTTTTATAATGTGCGTTGTTTTAGCGTGTACAATATTTAGCTGTTCAATTTGGGTGTCGAAAACAGCCACAATGACCCTCGCGGCATAATCTGTTGGGATGATGTTTAGGCCACTTTCCGCATTTGCGGTTATCCGAATACTATCTTCAGAGGTGTTTCTATGGAAAAATTTAGCGAACAGATAGAAGACCATGTATTTGGAAATAAAGAAATTTGGACTGTCCATAATATTACCGCCTAGTACACTTGGTCTTAAAATCTGCACAGAAATACCGAATTCCTTACTGGCTTGCATCACATATGTTTCGGTCGCATATTTAGAAGCTTCGTAATGGTTTCTATGTGCTTTGGGTTTGTTGGACAGATAATCGTTGGGAATGAGTCCTTCTATATTCCCTACAGAAAAGGCGGTGCTGATGTAAATAAACTTATCTATTAATCTTTTGTACGTGTCAAAAATACGTTTTGTGGACTCTAGGTTTTCCTCAAATATAATATCTTTTGCCTCCGGTGCGGTCGAGAGGTTTACCAGTCCGGCCGAGTGTATAAAATGACTAATTCTATGGTTTCCTAAAAAACCATCAGGATGTAGAAGCAGATTTGCAGGTACCACGGTTATTTTGGCTGTTATTGCTTCGCCATTGGTTTTTATAAAATCTGGGGCAAAATCGCTCGTCAGCATTTTTGTAATCCTACTTTCCGGTGTTTTGAATTTGCGTTCCCGTACGGGCAGGTAAATATGTTCTATATCTGCCCATTTTTCTTCCAAAAGGGAGAATAGAATTCTGGAACCTAAGGTACCGGTCGCACCTGTGAGGAGTATAATCATATCTTGAAGTTAAAAAGAAAACCCTTATCCATAAGCTAGATAAGGGTTTTTATGAGTTTTAATTAACTATTAGTATCTATAGTATTCTGGTTTAAATGGGCCTTCAACGGTGACGCCAATATAATCCGCTTGGTAGTCTTTTAGCTCTGTCAATTCTGCGCCCAAACGGGACAGGTGCAGTTTAGCTACTTTTTCGTCTAAGTGCTTTGGCAGCATATACACATCGTTCTCGTAGTTGTCCTTGTGCTTCCATAGTTCTATCTGCGCCAAGGTCTGGTTGGTAAAGGAGTTGCTCATTACAAAACTAGGGTGTCCTGTGGCACAGCCTAGATTTACCAATCTGCCTTCGGCCAAAATAATAATATCCTTGCCATTAATAGTGTATTTATCTACTTGTGGTTTAATTTCATCCTTGGTCGCACCATGGGTTTTGTTCAGCCAACCCATATCTATCTCATTGTCAAAATGACCAATATTACAAACAATCGCTTTGTCCTTTAGCGCTTCAAAATGTTCTGCACGGATAATATCCTTGTTTCCTGTAGTGGTAATTACGATATCGGCATTACCGATAACGTTCTCCAATTTTTTTACTTCAAAACCGTCCATACAGGCTTGCAAGGCACAAATTGGATCGATTTCCGTAACGGTTACTATAGAACCGGCTCCCTTGAAAGAAGCTGCAGTACCTTTGCCTACGTCTCCATAACCGGCAACAACAACTTTTTTACCGGCTAACATAGTATCTGTAGCTCTACGTATAGCATCTACCGCACTCTCGCGACAGCCGTATTTGTTATCAAATTTAGACTTGGTAACCGAGTCGTTTACGTTGATTGCGGGCATAGGCAAGGTTCCATTTTTCACACGCTCGTATAATCTATGGACTCCAGTAGTTGTTTCTTCTGATAATCCGTTAATACCGGATGCTAATTCTGGGTACCGGTCCAAAACCATATTGGTCAAATCACCACCATCGTCTAAGATCATGTTTAAAGGCTTACGGTCTTCGCCAAAAAATAAGGTTTGTTCGATACACCAGTCAAACTCTTCTTCGTTCATTCCTTTCCAGGCATAAACTGCTATGCCGGCGTCTGCCATTGCCGCAGCGGCTTGGTCTTGGGTAGAAAAGATGTTACAAGAGCTCCAAGTAACCTCTGCGCCCAAGGCCACCAATGTTTCTATAAGCACCGCTGTCTGTATGGTCATATGTAGGCAGCCCGCGATACGCGCACCTTTTAAGGGTTGCTCATCTTTATATTCCTCGCGCAATGCCATTAGCCCGGGCATTTCTGATTCGGCCAAATCAATTTCTTTACGTCCCCATCCGGCTAGACTAATATCTTTTACTTTAAAGGGTACATATGGGATAGTTTTGGTGCTCATATCTTTTTTTCTTTTTACTTTCGTTTGTAAGCGTATAGCTTTTTTATTGCGCTGCAAAGGTACAAAATAGACAAGAAATCCTATGCCGCTTTACAAAACAATAACAGTAAACGACCACATCTCCATCGCTATTTGGAAGGTTGAGGAAACTGAGGAACAACTAGCCTCAGGCATACAATTAAGTCAGCACTGCCAAATTCGCTTTAATGGCATGAAATCCGAAATGCATCGTAGGGCCTTTTTGAGTATTAGGCACTTAATGGCCATTTATGGTTACGTAGATGATGATCTTTACTATAGCGAAGCAGGCAAACCTCATTTAAAGGACGGCACCCATATTTCCATTACCCATTCCCATAATTTTACTGCCGTTATCATTGGAAAGCGAGATGAGGTAGGTGTCGACATTGAGAAGCAACGAGATAAAATTCTAAGAATAGCCCATAAATTTACTCCTGTACACGAATACAAAACTTTGGCCAATACCGAAGCGGTGGTACGAAAATTGACTATTGTTTGGGGTGCAAAGGAATCGCTTTATAAAATTTATAGTCAAAAGGGACTTAGTTTTTTACAACATATAGACGTGAGCGATTTTTTGTTTGATGACCAAGAAACAACCGCAACAATCAAATATGAAGGCGATAAGTCTACCTATCATATTTCTTTTTTGGAGTTTGAGGGTTTTACCTGTGTGTATGCTTTTGGGGTAGCTATAGCCGAATTTGAAAAATAAGAAGGGAAAGAGCATAAAGAATATTAGAGAAGAGACTGTAACTAGAAATAGGATTCAAGAACCATGGGACAGGCTTTTTAAAATTAGTTTCGAAATCAAAACAGAATGAAGCCCAATTTATCTAAAAAATATAAATTCAATAAAAATTAAAAATGAACATATCCGTAGAGCTAACCTTTTCGCCCTTGCAGGACGATTTTGAGGAACACATTATCAACTTTATCAAAAAATTGAGAGCCTCTGGACTTACTATTCTCGAAAACCCCTTAAGTACTCAGGTTTACGGCAATTACGACCATGTGATGGAAGTGCTCCAATCCGAAATAAAAATAGCGTTCGAATTAATGGATAAAGGCTTGTTGTACATGAAGTTGGTAAAATCAGATCGGAGCGAATATGAACCCCATTTCTGATTTTTTTCTTGATTCTTACAGAACTAAGGAGACCTATATCATTGTACTGGAGGCCATCGTTTTTGTATTTGGTATTCTAAGTGTGTGGTTTGCCAAAAAGGAAAATATTTGGGTATATCCTACAGGACTTATCGCTACGGTACTTACGGTATATCTTTTGTTCAGGGACGGACTCATGGGAGACATGGCCATGAACTTCTATTTTTCCATCATGAGTATTTATGGCTGGTGGAACTGGTCACGCACAAAAAATAGTGAGAAACTTGTACAGATATCAAGAACTACGACAAGGGAAAAAGGAATTGGTTTTGTACTTTTTCTGTTGACTATGTTGGTCACTTATGGCGTGTATACCGTGTTTGATGTTGAAGTCACGACCGGTAATTATATTGATATTTTTACTTCGGGCATCTTTTTTACCGCAATGTGGTATATGGCACTTAAAAAACTAGAAAATTGGACACTATGGATATTCGCGGATATTATTACAGTGCCTTTGTACGCCTATAGGGGATGGGGCATGCTTTCCTTCCAATATGTTATATTTACAATTCTCGCCATACAGGCCTATTTCGCATGGAAGAAAAATATAGACAACAACCTTCGGACATCATAAAAGTGGTTCTTTTTGGACCAGAATCTACTGGAAAAACCACACTGTCAGAACAACTGGCACGACATTACCATACCGTTTGGGTACCTGAATATGCGCGTGAATACCTACAGCGAAAATGGAACAACGAACGGAAGACCTGCGAACCCCATGATTTGTTGCCCATTGCGGAGGGGCAGATGAAACTGGAAAACGACCTGACCAAAAAAGCTACAAATTTGCTCGTTTGCGATACGGATCTTTTGGAAACTAAGGTATATTCCGAAGCGTATTATATTGGGAGTTGCGACCCAATTTTGGAGAAATATGCTTTGGAAAATTCCTACGACCTATATTTTCTAACGTATATAGATATCCCTTGGGAGGCAGATGATTTAAGGGACAAGCCCGGCGAAAGAGAAGAAATGTTTTCTTATTTTCAAAAAACATTGGAAAAATACAGTCGCAATTTTGTTATCTTAAAAGGCGATAAAAAAAAGCGTTTACAGACCGCTATTGAACACATAGAAAAGCTACTTAAAAAATGATGGAACTTACAGAAAAAGATAAAGAACAACTGGCCGCCAAAGAAATTAGCGTAGAAAAAGTGGCTGCGCAAATAGAAACATTTAAAAAAGGTATTCCCTTTGTAACCCTCAAAAGAGCTGCTGTTGTAGGTGACGGAATTTCTCGGTTTACCCAGAACGAAAAGGAAGAATTAGTTGCAACCTACGAGAAGAATTCAAAAAAGTTGGAGGTGCTTAAATTTGTCCCGGCTTCTGGTGCTGCATCCCGTATGTTCAAGGCTTTGTTCAACTTTCTGGAGTCTTATGACCCAAAGAACGAAACGTTAGAAGACTATTTGGAAAGAACAAACGACAAGGACATCAAAGTATTTGCCGACGGTTTGGAGAAGTTTCCGTTTTATGCAGATGTAAAAAGTCGCTTAAATACAGATGGCCTTGATAAGGGCGCGATAGTGTATGCTTTTGTAAATGAACTTTTAGATAAAAATGCCCTGAATTATGGATTTTATCCAAAAGGGCTTTTGCCTTTTCATAAATATGGAAGTGAAACTGTAACCCCGTTTCAAGAACATTTAAAGGAGGGTGCCTTGTACGCCAGTTCCAAAGGACAATCCCAATTGCATTTTACTATTTCCGAACAGCATGAGGCCATGTTCAATTTTGAACTTAATGCCGTACGCGAAAAAGTGACTAAAGCTACCAATACCAGTTTTCATGTAGGGTATTCTTTCCAAAAATCGGCTACGGATACTATTGCAGTGGATATGGATAATAAACCATTTCGAAATCCAGATGGCACGGTGCTATTTCGTCCAGGAGGGCACGGGGCGCTAATTGAGAATCTAAATGATCAAGATGCGGATATCATCTTTATTAAAAATATTGATAATGTTGCCGTAAGCCGTGATGCGGAAGCCGTGGCACAAAGTAAAAAAATATTGGCCGGTGTACTTTTGGATGTCCAAGAAAAGTCCTTTGCCTATACCAAAGCATTAGAAGATGGCACTGTAGAAGATAAAAAAGACATAAAGCAATTTTTGGAAACAAAGCTGAATGCCAGATTGCCCGAAGGATATCAAAATCTGTCTGCTGAAGCGCAAAAAGAAGCACTTTTGTTAAAACTTAAACGTCCAATTCGCGTTTGTGGAATGGTAAAGAACGAAGGTGAACCCGGTGGTGGTCCATTTTGGATTGTTACTGTCAAAGGAAACCTTTCCTTGCAGATTATAGAGTCCGCCCAAATAGATATGGAAAACACAGAGCAAGTTGCTATTCTCAAAGATTCGACTCATTTTAATCCCGTAGATTTGGTTTGTGGCGTGCGTAATTATAAGGGCGAAAAGTATAATCTATTAGATTTCGTAGATCATAAACAAGGCTTTATTACTAATAAAACTAAGGATGGGAAGGAACTAAAAGCCTTGGAACTTCCAGGACTTTGGAATGGCGCCATGGCCTATTGGAACACAATTTTTGTCGAGGTTCCTTTGGTTACGTTCAATCCTGTAAAAACAGTCAACGATTTGTTGAAGCCATCTCATCAAGGATAAAACCATATTGTTTTTTTCTGTTTTAAAATCTAAAACTATTTTTCTTCCGTAAATAGAGAGCGATAAAAATAGTAACGATAAAATTTTACAACATGAAAAAATATACACTAGTTTGGCTAATGGCAATTGGAACAATGTTCGCCGTAAAAGCAAGCGAACCTACAAATTTAAAAAGTAATGAAATACTATTCTTTACTGCTGAGGAGTTTAAAAAGGTTACTTCAAAAGAATTAACCCCAAGGATAGTGGAGGAGTTAATAAAAGAATATCCTACCTCTAAATTAGGAGGTGTTTATAAAAACGATAAAGGAGAATTTAAGCTTATTATGGTTTTGAAGAGTGGTACCAGAAGGACGGTGTATATAGATTCTAACGGTAACTGGTTCAATAGGAGGTGATTAAAAATAACATCTTAAAAAAAGCTGCTAAAGAGCAGCTTTTTTTATTCCCAAAAGTGACTTTTTAAAGATATCGTGTCTTATACACTAGAACATTAGTAGTTAGAATATGGTATCTATAGTATTTACGGTGATAGGCATTCTAGTCTTTGTAACCTCGCTTTGTATGATAGCCAAGATTTATTGGGAAAAGAAATAAGAAAAGTACTATTTAAAATGAATGAAATTATTAAATCAATTGTTATTGGAATTTTGACTATCGCTGTTTGGCTAGCGGCATCCGTAATTTTAAATGACAATAAAAATACAGATTCCCCTGGTTATGACAGCATTAAAAAACAAAGGATCTTCGTGGAAACACTAACCATTGACTATGAAGGCGACACCAGAAAAATATAAAACTTTAATCCCCCGTTCAAATACTTTCATCTGATAGTGTTTACATAATAAAACAAAGTTTTTAGGATTGATTTTTTTGGTTGGTTGTGAGGGAGTTACTTCGGTAACTCCTTTACTTTTTTTAATTGTTTTGTATTTTTTTATTTTATGGTATGAAAGATTAAAAATGCGCATTACATTTGTAACATCTCAAAGGGGTGCTAAGTCCCGAACAAGAATCAGGCTGGTCCTGAAACGAGTTCAGGATGAAGCTGAGATTATACCCAAAGAACCTGGGCAGGTAATGCTGCCAAGGGACAGACGAATAGAAAGGTCTGGTAGACCTTTTTATGAGGAGTGAGATGGTGCGCTGGCTAAGGTTTAATTTTGCACCATGTCTCACGCAGGGTAGCGTAATTGCTAACAAAAATCAAACTTTAACTTAGAATAATAGCCCCTTTTATTCGCACTAAATTTTAGTACGAATGAAGCTATCTATTTTTACAATTGCCGCAGTTCTTGCGATGAACATGGGTTTACGGGCCCAGCAACAACCCACAGATTCCTTGGAGGGAAAGAAAGTGGACCTGGACGAGGTCTTCGTCTCTGCCATAAGGGTTACAAAGGCATCTCCCGTAACCTTTTCCAATCTTACGAAGGAAGAAATCAAACCGAGAAATTTAGGACAGGATATTCCTATTTTAATGAACTTTTTACCCTCTGTTGTGACTACTTCAGATGCAGGGGCAGGAATAGGCTATACCGGTATCCGAGTGCGTGGTAGTGATGCCACTAGGGTTAATGTTACCATCAACGGAATTCCGTATAACGATGCGGAATCCCAAGGAACTTTCTGGGTAAACATGCCCGATTTTGCCTCTTCAACGGAGAGTCTGCAACTGCAGCGTGGGGTAGGAACATCCACTAATGGTGCTGGCGCTTTTGGGGCTAGTTTAAATGTATTGACCGACGGTTTTTCTGAGGATGCCTTTGCCCAAATAGGATCATCCATAGGGAGTTTTAATACTATGAGAAATAACATAAAATTCAGTACAGGAATGCTGAATGAACATGTTGAAATTTCAGGACGCTTGTCTCAATTAAATTCGGATGGATACATAGATCGTGCCAGGGCCGATATGGATTCCTACTTTTTACAAGGAGCCTACAAAGATGACAATACGGTCGTAAAAGCCTTGCTGTTTGGCGGTCACGAAATTACCTACCAGGCATGGTACGGCATTGATGCTGAAACCTTGGAACGCGATAGGACTTTTAATCCGTCCGGAATCTATACCGATGAAAATGGAGTAACGCAATTCTATGACAATGAAGTGGACAACTACAAACAGGACCATGCCCAATTACTTTGGAATGAGCAAATAAACCAGTATTGGAGTACCAATATCGCCCTGCATTATACTAGAGGTAGAGGCTTTTTCGAACAATTTAGGGAAGATGATGATTTTGCTACTTACGGTTTTGAACCACTTACAGTAAATGGTGCAGAGGTAAACACAACAGATTTAATTCGCAGGCGATGGCTAGATAATGATTTTTACGGGACGGTCTTTTCTTCTAATTATAAAAAGGATAAACTGGACCTGATTATGGGCGGTGGCTGGAATCGTTATGAAGGTGACCATTTTGGTGAGGTTATTTGGGCGCGTTTTGCGAGTAATAGCGAAATTAGAGACAGCTATTATGACGATACTTCTGTAAAGACCGATTTTAATTTTTACGCCAAAGCTAATTATCAGTTAGATGAGCAATGGTCGCTTTATGGCGATTTGCAATATAGAACGGTTGGATATCAAGCCAATGGCGAAGAGACTGGTTTGGTAGACGATACATTTAATTTTTTTAATCCCAAGGCAGGGCTCACTTTTGATTTGAACAGGAACAATAATTTTTATTTTTCCTATGCCGTAGCCAATCGGGAACCGAATAGAAACGATTATGAAAGCGGTAATCCAAAACCAGAACGATTACAGGATTACGAGTTAGGCTGGCGATATGTTTCGCCTAGTATCCAAGTAAATACGAATATGTATTTTATGCAATATCAAGATCAGTTGGTGCTTACAGGAGCTTTAAACGATGTTGGTGCTCCTTTGAGGGAGAATGTTGGGGATAGTTATCGCTTAGGTCTGGAATTGGATGCGAATATAAGTATTGGAGAAAAGTTTGCTTTGCAACCGAATGCTGCTTTGAGCATCAACCAAAACAGAGATTTTGTCTTTCAAAGGGATGGAGAATTAGAGGAGCTGGGGAATACTAATATTGCATTTTCACCTAATGTCGTGCTAGGAAATATATTTGTTTACAGTCCTACTACAAATTTTCAGATGAGTTTGTTGTCCAAATATGTGGGGAGACAATATATGGGGAACATAGATTCTGAAACATCGGTCTTGGATGCCTACTCCCAAACCGACTTCAACCTTCAATATGAACTCAAATGTGATGGGTTTTTGAAGAGTATTGTATTCTCTGGCTTGGTAAACAATATCTTTAACGCAAAATTTGAGTCCAACGGATACTTCTTCACATTTGATGATGATTTTACGGTTCCGGGCACTATTACTACTGTAGAGGGAGCAGGATTCTATCCACAGGCGGGCACGAACTTTTTATTGGGAGCTACAGTCAACTTTTAAACGCAATAAAGCATCATGAAAAAATTTACAATTGCCCTGGATTGGACGGCAAATACGAACCATACTGGTTTTTACGTTGCCAAAGCCAAAGGGTTTTACGAAGAAATGGGCTTGGATGTAACAATAATCACGCCTGAAATGGACAATTATGCTGTTACCCCCGCGAAAAAGGTAGAACTTCTGCAGGCAGATATGGCGCTTTGCCCTTTTGAAAGTGTGGTCAGTTACCGGACGAAGGTTAACCCGTTTGATGCCGTGGCCATCGCTACTATTTTTCAGGAAGACGTGAGTGCCATAGCGAGTTTGTCCGTCAGTGATATTAACTCTCCTGCAGATTTGGATAGTAAGATATATGCTTCTTATAAAGCACGTTATGAAGATGAAATAGTGCGGGAAATGATACGGAACAATGGTGGCAAAGATGATTTAAAAATAGTGTATCCTGAGAAGTTGGGTATTTGGGATACTATTTTAAAGGGCACGGCGGATGCCACGTGGATATTTACAAATTGGGAAGGCATACAGGCCAAAAATGAAGGAATAGAGCTGAAACTATTTAAAATGGAGGACTACGGAATCCCTTACGGCTACTCTCCTGTAATATTAGCCAGCGAAACAGCGGTCACGGAAAGCAGGGATGCCTACGCCAGTTTTCTGAAAGCCACTAAAAAAGGATATTTGTTTGCCCAAGAAAATCCGGCCGAAGCCGTAGCCTATTTTGCTCCGTTTGTGGCTAAACAAGACCGGAACATAAATTTGCTACAAAGTCAGCAGTTTACGTCTCCTTTTTATGGTACTAAAGAGAACTGGGGCGTTTTGGAAAAGCCCAAAGTACAGCAATATTTGGATTGGTTGTTAGAAAATAAGTTGGAAGAGCAAGCTTTTATAGTGGCCGAGTTAGTAGTTTTTGGGTTGGTTAATTAGAAATCCTAACAGAATTTCCTCCAAAAGTAGCCCTATACTCCAGCATGTCATAATAGCGATTGCCATCATCTGGTCTGTTTAATTGTTGGCCTGTAAACAAACTGTACTCGTAGTCTTCACAGGAACAGGTGGCTACTTGTCCTATAAAGGTCATGGTAGAACAGTCGTTGGGTACATGGTTGGGACAACTGGCCTCAAAAGCACGGTATTGGTTAAAGCCGGTATTGATAACAAATACACCTCGTGTCCCAACGCCGTCTTGTGGTATCAATACCGCTGTTCCCGTATTTGTAAGCGGACTGTATAATGGTAAATTAAGATTCACTTCAAAGCGGAACCCAATCTCCTGTAAGAAAGGGTTTCTATTCGTTCGTTCATCATCGCAAGCGCATAAAAGACCAATAACAAAAAGGAATAACATACGTTTCATTTGTAGCTATGGTTTTAACAGTTCCTAAACAAAATTGCGTAAAAAATATGTATCTTTGCGTTAAATCCTCTTTAAAAAAGCCAGTAAATAAGGCAAATACGGAGGATTTTTCTATTTATTAAACATTGTTATCATGAGTAACGTATCTTACTATACTGCGGAAGGGCTTAAAAAGTTAAAAGCGGAACTAAATCAGTTACGGGATATTGAACGACCAAAGGCCTCACAAGCCATTGCCGAAGCCCGAGATAAAGGAGACCTTTCCGAAAATGCGGAATATGATGCCGCCAAGGAAGCACAAGGGCTTTTGGAGATGAAAATCTCTAAAATGGAGGCTATTGTTGCCAATGCCAGATTAATAGATGAATCCCAATTGGATACGTCCAAGGTGTTGGTATTGTCTACCGTAAAACTGAAAAATCAGAATAACGGTATGGAGGTAAAATACAAACTAGTTGCCGAAAGCGAGTCGGATATAAAGACGAGTAAGATATCTGTTAGCTCTCCTATTGGTAAAGGGCTATTGGGTAAAAAGGTAGGTGAAGTAGCAGAAATTGCCGTTCCTAGCGGTACTTTAAAATTAGAGATTATAGAAATCACAAGAGAATAATAAATCTTTATTAGGTATATTTAATCCCATTCAATATTGAATGGGATTTTTAATTTTAATACAATCAGTAACTTTTTTGGACTTGAAACTTGAAAACCTTACCCTATGCCAACCATTTTTACAAAAATCATAAACGGAGAAATACCCTGCTACAAGATTGCCGAGGATGATGATTTTTTTGCCTTCTTGGATATTAATCCAAACGCCAAAGGGCATACCCTATGTATTCCAAAAATTGAAGTCGATAAGATTTTGGATATGGAAGAGGATCATTTTACAGGTTTAATGGCTTTTTCTAGAAAAGTGGGCAAGGCTATTGGTGCGGCGATTGACTGTAAACGAGTAGGAATTACCGTTATTGGGCTTGAGGTTCCACATGCACACGTACACTTAATTCCGTTGAATACGATGAAAGATGCTAGATTTCAGCATAAGGAAAAACTTACGCCCAAGGAATTTGAAGCAATAGCATCCAGTATTCGTGCTAATATTCAATAGGACCCGTTAAGTAAATATAAATAGTACCGGCGACCAAAACTATGAACACCAATAGTAGTATATAAAAGAAGACGGTCGCTTTTGACGATTTTGGCTCCGGCACTACCGTTTTTTGATAATAGTTGAACATTCGTTCTATATCCTCCGTCCAACTTACGGGGTAGATTTTGGATTTACATTTGTTGCACACTAATTTATTTGAAACTTCCGAAGTGGTTTTGTGAAAAAACCGACCGTAGGTGTGTTTTTGAAAAAAGGTAAGGGTTAAGTCCTGATTAAAACATTCCGGACAGTTATTGGTGAGGTCGGCCTCCTTGATAACTACTAACTTTACTTTTGCCATGATTATGCTGCTACTTTAAAGGATATTTGCATTATTGTACCCTCTTTGCCCGACGAAAGTACTTTTATTTTTCCATTATGATATTCTTCAACTATTCTTTTAACAAGTGATAAGCCTAATCCCCAACCTCTCTTTTTAGTTGTAACCCCTGGATTAAAGATAGTGGCATAGTTACTTTTTGAAATTCCGGAGCCTGTATCCGCTATGAGGATATTTACAAATTTGCCATCTGGAACAATCTCAATAGCAATGCTGCCTTTGCCTCTCATCGCATCTATTCCATTCTTGACTAAATTTTCTATCGTCCAATTATATAAAGAACTGTTTAGTAGTACGGGTAGGGTTTCTATTTGGCTTACAAAAGAAAAATGGATAAGCTTGGAACTACGTTTTTTTAAATATTCGTAAGCTTTTTGGGTTTCATCTACAATATCCATTTTGTCCAACTTAGGTAAGGAGCCAATTTTGGAAAAACGTTCTGTAATAGTTTGTAATCGGTCAATATCCTTATCGATTTCTTTTGTGATGTCAGGATTTATATGTTCCGTTTTCAACAACTCGTTCCAGCCTAATAATGACGATAAAGGCGTGCCTATTTGGTGAGCGGTTTCTTTGGCCATACCTGCCCATAATTTATTCTGTTCTGAAGATTTATTGGTCTTGAAGAGAAAATAAATGACAGTGCCAAATAAAAAAATAATTAATAAAAGAGCAATCGGATAGTACTTTAATTTATTTAATACTTCGGAGTTTCCGTAATATAAAGTGGCCAAATGTTCGCCTTGCTGATCAACTGAAATAGGTGTGTTCTCGCTTTGGAATTGTTTTAATTTCTTTTGAATGTAAAGCGAGTCCGTTGCCTTCTCCTTAGGAATATTGTTCACACGAATAGAACTGTCCTTATTAATCAAGATCATTGGCGTAGAGCTGTTGTTTTGGAATACGCGAAGGTGAAGGTTTCCAAGCTCCACGTTTTCAGAGGATTGTAAAAACTCGGACTGGGCCGTAGCCCAAATTTCCATTTTAAGGCGCTCCTCTTCTTTGAAGGTTTTAAAAAAACTATTGGTGTTCCAAAGAATAAGGCTAACCACCACAAAAGACCCGATAAGAAGAAAAATGTTCGAGGTCTTGCTTTTAGGGTTAAATTTCATTCCGTTGTTTTCTAGTATTAAAGATAACCCAAATTGTAAAAAATTGTTGTGTTGTATTCCGCTGTGTTAGTTTTATTATGGCATCATTTTATGTACTTTTGATTCTATAATGAATTAAAGAGCATTTAAGATGGAATTAGAAGGTAAAGTAAAGCTAGTTGGTGAAACCAAGACTTTTGGTAACAACGGATTTAGAAAAAGAGAATTGGTCATCACGACAGATGAGCAATACCCGCAGCATATTTTGGTTGAGTTTGTGCAGGATAAATGTGATTTATTGAATAATTGTGGTGTTGGGCAAAATGTAAAAATTGGCATCAATATACGAGGAAGGGAATGGACCAACCCACAGGGAGAGGTTAAGTATTTTAACTCTATTCAAGGATGGCGCATAGAAACCCTACAACAAGCTTCGGCAGCAGGCATGCCTCCTGTGCCTCCGATGGAAGCATTTGAACCAGCAGATAATCTAAACGAAGAAGACCATGATGATCTTCCTTTTTAAAAGAAGTATTATGTATGGTTTATATTTTATAGTTTTTTAAATTTATTATAATTCGTTTGAAACATGAAACTTGTTTGACTTAAAAAAGTTGAACAAGTTTTTTGTTTTTTTTAGGTTTTAATTACATTGTAAAAAAAACCCCGTGAGCGAACGAAATCAAAATACCTCTGTTGTGTTTCTTTCGGATAGACTAGCTTTCCCTGATGTAGATCAGGCGAATGAAGAAGGTCTTTTGGCCGTTGGTGGGGATCTTTCTCCAGAACGACTTTTACTAGCCTATCAAAAGGGCATTTTTCCGTGGTTTAATGAAGATTCCCTGATCCTTTGGTGGAGTCCAGATCCACGGATGGTGCTATTCCCGAAAAATATAAAAGTTTCTAAAACTATGCGGAAAGTACTACGGGATAATAAGTTTAGATTAACAACAAATACCTGTTTTGACTCTGTTTTGAAACACTGTTCCACGATAAAGCGCGAGGGCCAAGAGGGGACCTGGATTACCAAAGAAATGAGAAATGCTTACAACGTGTTGCATAAAAAAGGGGTTGCTGTTTCTTATGAGGTTTGGGAAGAAGATGCTTTGGTAGGCGGTCTTTATGGTGTGGATTTGGGAAACGTTTTTTGCGGAGAAAGTATGTTTAGTCTGCAGCCGAATGCCTCTAAATTTGCATTTATAAAACTTGCACAGGAACTTGAAAAGAAAAATTATCGGGTCATTGATTGCCAGATTTACACAGATCATTTGGCAAGTATGGGAGCGGAGAAAATCCCAAGAAAGGAATTCATTAAATTGTTATAGAGACAGCACCAAAGCGGACGATATGAAAAAGATATACTCCGTTTCTTGGGTATAATTTTCTGCACGCCACTGCGTACCCACCTGTATTTTGGTATTGTTGTTCAGCAGCCATCCAATTTGGGCGTCTAGCCTTTGGTCGTATTCCGGCTGAGATGCACGTCCAACGCTTAATAAGGATTCTACCGAAAGCACGGCATAAGATTCTCCAATATCAAGCACCTCTCCTTGTAATGGGAAATCGATAGCAAATCTATACCTAAATCTATGTATTGTGGGCTTTTTCGTTATACGTTGTTCTGTCCTTATCCTGTTGCCTAGTCTTAATTTTCCTGTTCTTTTGGTAATGTTGTATTGTTGGGAAAGCCTCAACTCGTTACTTCCTGTAGTGTCAAAATTTTCACGGAGACGATATTGGACACCAAAGGCGATATCAGCGTTGTCCTTTATTTTAAAATCCGAAAAATGAACCAAGTCCAATTGGCGTGTGGTAAGTTGCACGTCGGAACCAAGATAAATAAACGAACGTTTAGCCAAGGAAAAATTATGCTTATAGTTATCCTTTACTTTATAGTTAAGGGCAATCACTGGTTCCCAAAAACCCGTTAAATTGTCTTGTCCCCAAGTTGCTTGTAAGCTGAAAATAATTCCTGTAAGAAAAATTATTTTTTTCTTAGTAAAGTACATGGTCATAATTTGGGGGCAGGCGTTCTCTGCTCGTTTTAAAGTTGCCTTGGGCATCGAACAAAACCTCGTATTCCACATAATTTTTGTCTATCTTTCCAGCTACTTCAATTTCATAGAACAATGTGGGCAATAGTAGATTTTGAAAGGCGTTTCTAAGTGTGGTCTCTACGCTTTCACTGGCCTTAGCGGGGTATTGTTGTTGTATTTTTTTTATACGATATTTTTCAAATCTCTGTTTAAAATACGTTTTTACCTTGGTAAAGGTTTCTTGGGGGATATCTGTGGGTTGCACAATAATTTCAACGTCTTCCAAAGTTCCAACGGTATCAAATTCTACGCTGTACCAAAGTTTGTCTTTTTTGAATTTGACTTCATAGCTTTTTTTAATACTATCAGTCTCCTTATAGAATTTTAATCTTTTGGCATTGGTTACATATTTCTCTAATACTCCTATTGCCGTTGGTGGAAACTGATTTTTTTTAATACGGAACTCCCGTTCAATTTTATATTGACCGCATGCATGGTTTACTACTGTAATGAACACGAGAAAGACTATAAAGCTTAATTTCATGCTTGAGGTTTTAATATTTTTTGGAGATTTATTGGTGTTTGTGTCTTGGTTCATAAAATTAGGAGATAATGAACGGGTCAAAGAACTAATTTAGAGTTTTTATAGTTCGGAATATCTGAAACAACTTGTTTCATGATCGTTTACCATTCCTATTGCTTGCATATAGGCGTAAATTACGGTGCTTCCTACATATTTAAATCCCTTTTTCTTAAGGTCTTTACTAAGGTTGTCTGAAATAGTAGTATTAACCGGTGCATCCCTATAGTCGGCAATGGTATTCTTAATAGGTTTATGGTTTACGAACCCCCAAATATAGTCGCTAAAACTTCCATAGGTTTTTTGAACTTGAATAAAGGCCTGTGCGTTTGTAACGGTTGCGTTTACTTTAAGTTTATTTCTTATGATTCCTTTGTCTTTCAGAAGAGCTTCTATTTTTCTTTGGTCGTAACTAGCTATCGTATTATAGTCAAAATTGTCAAAGGCATTCCTGAAATTTTCCCGCTTTTTAAGTACGGTTATCCAACTGAGACCGGCTTGAAAAGTTTCGAGGATTAAAAATTCAAAAATTTTAGCATCATCCTTAACAGGAATACCCCATTCTTTATCGTGATACGCTTCGTAAAGAGCATCTCCCTTGCACCAGCCACATCTATTTTTGGTCATAGAAAATGTTTAAGTATTTAAAGATAATACAATGTATTGAGAACGATTGGACAATACATAGGTAAAGCTGCATGCCAATTGTTAAGTTGAATGGGAAGGTGATGGCCAAAGCCATGGGGAGACAAAGGCTAGGATTTGCTTTTTGCGCCGCCAAACACATAGCAGCTGGAACGGCAATATAAGATGCGCTTGCCACTAATATCGAAAAAAGAAAACTATTGCCAATACTATCCGTAAAAACTGAACTTACCATGGCCACAAGTACTCCATTAATTACAGGTATAATTATTGCAAATAGAAAGACAAACCATCTTTTGTTTAAAAAATCCGCTAATTTTTTCCGCGGGTTATGCCCATATCCAAAAGAAAAACTGCTAGAAACCCCTTAAATATATCAGTGGTACATGGTTCTGTTTTCCTAGCCTATTGGTTGCTGGCTAAAAATCCTATAATCAAACTACTCGTTATAAATCATACACTCCCGTTTGTCAGTGAGTGTCGTATTACCCCTGACAAACTAATTTTATTTTTTTGTTTTTTGAAAATAGGACATGAGCGGAATGCCAATTATTACGGAGGGAACTTTCATAAGGGCCATTACCGCTACCATATGACCCCAAACGTGATCTGTTCCAACTCCAAAAAAGAAGTAGCGGTGAAAGGTAACTGCGCATACAGACCCATAAGCTGCGGCTATGGCTCCGGAGTTCTCTACACTAAATTTTCTTCCCAGAATGAAATAGGTATAGATAGGTACGAATAAAGCTAAACAGACCCCAAAGAGCAGAGACCATAATATTTCTAAATCCAAATTACTATGCGAAAGCTCTAACCCTCCGTTAAGACCAATGGAGTACAATGGATAAATCGATATAAATTTCGGGGTGTTTTGAGGTATTTCCTAATCACTTTTCAACTGAACGGTCAATACACCTAGAAAGAGAAAGAGGAGCGCAGGGTTGGTGTGTTTGTCCAGCAATACATGTAAATCCACACGAAAGTTAATTTTTTAAGGTGATAGGACTTCACCTTCGTATTTGCTCCAGTAAAATTGAAGCCATGCTGCCTATTGATTGTTCTTTTAGGCTTTTGTTTAACACCTTTTTTAAAAGTATTATAATTTTTGAATTGTTATGGGGAATCGCATATAAAGAGGTACAAAAGAGAAATGTTCGTAACTGAGTACAAAAGGGGTACATTAAACCGTACTGTCAAAAAACATTTTAGGAATTATTAAGTAACAGGTATTTTAGGAATTACCAAGTGTTTTTACAATCATTACACATGATATGATGCCAGAGGCAGCCAAAAGGCGATCCATAAACAAGTTATTGTTTGTGTAAGAAATTATCAAACAGCCAGCTAGCACAATAAACGCTAGACAAAAATAAAGATGTGCTTTTTTTAGAAACATAATGCTTTTAGTTGTTGGGTTAAACGCTTTTACATTTAACGGTGCGTTTTTGAATTAGTGTTCGTTTACCGAGATGGTAAGGATGCCATCTATTTTTAATGTTAGTCCTTGGGCCCTAGCTTGTGTTAAAAAATCCTGGGCAATGGTTTTTTCATGTTCAAGTTCGTTAATCCTTCCATCTGGGTATTTGGTGTCCGCACCGGAAAAACCTTCACTTAGGGACAATCTCTGTAGTTTGTGGAAATTTATCTTTTCGTTGATAAGAGATATGATAATATCAGAGGCTTCCGTAACGGTAAAGTCCCCATCAACCAATTGAATTTTTTGTGTCGTTTTTGGTGTTGTCACAATGCTTTCTGTTTTCATGATAATATATTGATGAGTTTATTAATCGATGGTACAAAGTTGGCATTAATAATTAATAAATTTTTATTTATATTTATTATCTAAAATATAAATTGTATTTATGAACTATACCTTACATCAATTGCAAGTGTTTTTGAAAGTTACCGAGAAGGGGAGTATTACAAAAGCTGCAGAAGAGCTATTTTTGACGCAACCGGCAGTATCTATTCAATTAAGGAATTTTCAGGATCAGTTCTCTATTCCTCTTACAGAGGTAGTGGGCAGGAAACTATATGTAACCGATTTTGGTAAGGAAATTGCCGAAGCGGCCGAAAAGATTATAAACCAGGTATATGCTATCAACTTTAAGTCTTTAGCGTATGAAGGGAGGTTGTCCGGGAAGCTTAAGATTTCAATTGTATCTACAGGGCAGTATGTGATGCCGTTTTTTTTAAGCGATTTTATAAACCATAATTCTGGAGTAGAACTGGTTATGGACGTTACTAATAAATCTAAGGTGGTTAGGTCTTTAGAGCGCAATGAAGTAGATTTTGCATTGGTCTCCGTAGTCCCTGATCATCTAAAAGTAAGCTGTGTAGCCCTTATGGAAAACAAACTTTTTCTTGTAGGAAACACCAAAAGTGAGATGAAGCCTAAAATCACCAAGAAGACTTTTGAACAGCTACCGCTAATATATAGGGAGCAAGGGTCGGCAACAAGGAATGCAATGGAGGCGTTTATTAAGAAGAATAAGCTACCGGCTTCAAAGAAAATAGAATTAACCTCAAATGAGGCTGTAAAACAGGCAGTAATTGCCGGGCTAGGTTATTCTATAATGCCGTTGATAGGCATTAAGAGCGAACTTTTGAATAAAGAATTGCAAATTATCGAAGTGAAGGGTCTTCCTATAAGTACGACATGGAATTTGGTATGGCTTTCGGCAAAAAAATTATCTCCTGCGGCAACGGCATTTTTGGAATATACCAAACAGGAGAAAGGACGTATAATCTCAGAGCATTTTAGCTGGGTGAACACAATTTGAGACTATACTTTAGCCGTATTCTCCCTTAGCAAATTAGCTAGTTCTTCATCCATATAGATGATAGGGACAGCATACACCATAGGCATGTTTTCGAAAAAATGTTTTTTAAGTTCTTTGTTTATGGTGGAAAAAAGCAGCCCTTTTGTTTTACCTATGATGAGCGTTCTAGATTCACTAATTAATTTGCCACTTTTGGTTTTTCTCTGATAAATGGTTTTTTCAGAAACGGCCGCTTGCAATAACAGCTTTTTATCCATTAACAAGTTGACTATTTCAAGAGCCTGAATGCGGTCAGTTGCGATAATGTGTGCAAGTATCATTCTTTTGCTTTTTTATAAAACAATGATCTTGTGCTTTTAAGGTTCATAGGCGTTGAACAATTTTGAAGTAACTGGGGTTATAGATAGCTATATTTTTTAATATTATGTCTTGTCTTTGGTGATAATACCTGAGTTCATATAGATACGATTTAGGATACTTAGGCTATTTTTTATGGGTTGATGGTACATTCACGCCTATGAAAATTAATTATACCTTCTATAGGAGCTATAATTTGGCCTTCGTTATTTACAATCCGATGATTCATATAATGAATGTAAAATGCTAAACGAACTATTTTCTTTGATCAACAACTGTTCAATTTCTGCTACGGTGTGCTGCTTATGAGTAACGGCTGTACTTTCTTATTTTTAAGATAGCGAACTGGTGTTAGCTTTGCTTTGATGGTTGGGTATAAAT
>CAZUIE010000006.1:0-56543 GCA_964620945.1 uncultured Maribacter sp. | reverse complement strand
CTTTTTTTATTAGTAGCGGGAACTGGACTCGAACCAGTGACCTTCGGGTTATGAGCCCGACGAGCTACCTACTGCTCTATCCCGCGATATTGCTTTCCAAGATAATCAACTTCGCATTTTTGCATTCGGTTCATAAGACCGACTGAGTTATTTTGGATTGCAAATATACAATGCTTTTGTGCTACAATCAAAACTTAATTTGATAAATATTTCTTAAGCAATCCATTTAAATAATCCCTAAATTACCCAATTAAACTCATTTTTTAACTTACAGATGAATATTATTAACGAATTCTTATCTAGTATACTGCCTTACACCGAGTGGGTTATGCTCTTTTTAATCGTTGGTGGCGGTTTATTTTTAGTATTTTACTCTAGATTATTACCCTACCGTTATTTTAAGCATGCCTTGCGAATTACAGCAGGTAAGTATGACAATCCTAACGACCCAGGCGAGGTAAGCCATCTTCAGGCCCTTTCTTCTGCCGTTGCTGCAACGGTGGGAATGGGGAATATTGCAGGTGTAGCTATTGCCATTTTTTTAGGGGGTCCAGGAGTTGTTTTTTGGATTTGGATTACTGCAATAATCGGTATGTGTATAAAATTTTACTCATGTAGTTTGTCTATTATGTTCCGTGGTGAGGATTCCGATGGAGCTTTGCAAGGTGGCCCAATGTATTACATTACTAAAGGATTGGGCAAGAAGGCCAAGCCCCTCGCTATTTTCTTTTGTATTGCAGGTTTGTTTGGCGTGTTGCCAGCCTTTACCACCAACCAGTTTACACAAACCTTGATGAAAGTAATTGAGCCCGATACCGTTTTTATGGTTTTAGGCGAATTTCAATGGAAATTAATAATTGGTATTGTACTCTCTATTATTACGTCATTTGTGATTTTTGGTGGGCTAACGAAGATTGCAAAAGTGGCAACGGCAATCGTACCTTTTATGGTTTTAGTGTATTTATTGGCCGTGGTGTATATCCTGTTAACCAATGTGTCAGGGATACTACCTTCATTTAAACTGATATTTACCGAGGCCTTTAACTTAAAAACAGTAGTGACAGGCGGTTTGTGGGGATTAATACTTATCGGAATCCGTAGGGCGGTATTTTCAAATGAATCCGGAGTTGGTACAGCACCTATGTTTCATGGGCAATCTAAAACTAAGGAACCTATTCAAGAAGGTTTGGTTGCTATGTTGGGGCCTTTTATTGATACCATTATTGTTTGCTCTCTTACGGCAGTCGTCATAATAATAAGCGGTGCTCATTTGCAGACAGAAACGAACGGAATTGCAATGACCCTAAATGCCTTTGAAAGTTCTATTCCCTATGGCGGTGTGTTGTTAATGGTTGTGGTAAGCGCGTTTGCCTTGTCTACCTTATTTACCTATTCATATTACGGAACCAAATGCCTTTCTTTCATCAGCAACGCTAAAATTGGGAAGTATTATAATTGGGTTTACGTGGGTAGTATTACTTTTGCGGCGGTAGCATCGGTAGATTTGGTTATCAATCTTATCGATTTATCATTTGCGCTTATGGTGATACCCAATATGATAGCTGTATTGTATTTAGCACCAAGAGTCAACAAGGCGATGAAATCCTATTTTTTAAAAGTGAAACATGAAAGAGCATAAAGCAGGTTTTGTAAATATCATCGGAAATCCCAATGTTGGGAAATCTACCTTGATGAATGCCTTTGTAGGTGAGAAATTATCTATAATTACGTCTAAGGCTCAGACAACAAGACACCGTATTTTGGGTATTGTAAATGGGGACGATTTTCAAATGATTTTGTCGGATACGCCGGGAATCATAAAACCGGCCTACGATTTGCAAAGCTCCATGATGGATTTTGTTAAGTCGGCTTTTGAGGATGCAGACGTGTTGCTCTACATGGTTGAGATAGGGGAGAAAGCGCTAAAGGATGAACGGTTTTTCGATAAAATAAAAAATTCTAAAATTCCAGTTTTACTACTTTTGAACAAAGTAGATACGGCAACCCAAGAATTATTGGAAGAACAAGTGCAGTATTGGCAAGATGAGTTGCCCACGGTAGAAATACATCCGATATCGGCCTTGCAGAATTTTAATATTAAGGGTGTATTTGATCGTATTTTAGAATTATTACCTGCTTCACCTCCGTATTATCCAAAAGATCAGTTAACCGACAAGCCAGAACGTTTCTTTGTAAATGAAACGATTCGGGAGAAAATACTGTTATACTACAAAAAGGAAATTCCATATGCTGTTGAGGTGGAGACCGAGGAGTTCTTTGAGGATGAAAAAATCATTCGTATACGTTCTGTAATTATGGTAGAACGCGATTCCCAAAAAGGCATCATTATAGGTCATAAAGGGAGTGCCTTGAAAAAAGTGGGCGTAGAAGCACGGAAAGATTTAGAAAAATTCTTTGACAAACAAGTGCATATTGAACTTTACGTAAAAGTGAACAAGAACTGGCGTAACGATAGTAGGCAGTTAAAAAGGTTTGGATATAATACGTAGGGCTACTTTTATATTTACTTTCAACTTACTCATATTCTTTTGTTTACACTACCTTTGCAGCCAAATTTAGATTTATGGGCGCTATAGTAGCTATTGTAGGAAGACCTAATGTAGGTAAATCAACATTTTTTAATAGATTAATTCAACGTAGGGAAGCCATTGTAGATGCTGTTAGTGGAGTAACCCGAGATAGGCATTATGGAAAAAGCGACTGGAATGGCAAGGAGTTTTCCATTATAGATACCGGTGGATATATCTTGGGTAGCGATGATGTTTTTGAAAAGGAAATAGATAAGCAGGTAGAGTTGGCGATTGCCGAGGCGGATGCCATAATTTTTATGGTAGATGTAGAAACAGGTGTTACCGGGATGGATGAAGATGTAGCTAAACTATTAAGAAGGGTAAATAAACCAGTATTTCTCGCTATTAATAAGGTGGATAATGCCATGCGTCAAGAAGATGCAGTGGAGTTCTATTCCTTAGGACTGGGAGAATTTTATACGCTTTCCAGTATTAACGGTAGTGGTACCGGTGAGCTTTTAGATGCTTTGGTGGAGAAGTTGCCAGACGTAGAAGAGGAAGAAAGTGTATTACCAAGATTTGCAGTGGTCGGCAGACCAAATGCAGGAAAGTCATCTTTCATCAATGCCCTCATCGGTGAAGATCGATATATAGTAACCGATATTGCCGGAACGACAAGAGATAGTATTGACACCAAATACAATAGATTTGGCTTTGAGTTCAATTTAGTGGATACCGCAGGAATTCGAAGAAAATCCAAGGTTAAGGAAGATCTCGAATTTTATTCGGTAATGCGTTCGGTTAGGGCAATAGAACATGCTGATGTTTGTCTGATATTGGTAGATGCCACCCGTGGTTTTGATGGTCAGGTTGCAAATATTTTTTGGTTGGCACAACGTAACAATAAGGGTATAGTTATCCTCGTGAACAAATGGGACTTGGTAGAGGATAAAGAAACCAATACCATAAAACAATACACACAGCGCATAAAACAAGCCATAGAGCCTTTTGTAGATGTGCCTATCTTGTTTATCTCGGTGCTAACAAAACAACGTATTTTTAAAGCTATAGAAACTGCGGTAGATGTCTATAATAACCGTAGCAGGAAAATTATTACACGTAATTTCAATGATGTAATGTTACCTATTATAGAAAACTATCCACCACCGGCATACAAGGGTAAATATGTAAAAATTAAGTTCTGTACACAATTGCCTACGGAGTATCCGCAATTTGCCTTCTTCTGCAATTTGCCGCAATATGTCCGCGAGCCCTATAAGCGCTACTTGGAAAATAAAATCCGTGAGAAATTCGATTTTACTGGTGTCCCTATCACTATATATATGCGAAAAAAGTAGGGATTTAGAAATTAGATTTAATTATAGTTTTAAGTGAAAGTTAAGTTTGCTAAGATGACATTACACTTGGTCGTTTGGTCTTTCTAGAAAAAATTTTAGACGTAACTTAGGATTGGTTTTTATCTTGAGTATAAAATAGCGACTACTTTTTTAAGTTAGAGCATTTCTATATCGGGCGGTCTATAGTTTGTATTTGAACTTTACACTTGAGTTTAAATTACCAGCCACCGGAAGCACCACCACCGCCAAAGCCACCGCCGCCGAAGCCACCACCGAATCCTCCACCACCAAAACCGCCACTACCGCCGAAACCTCCTCCAGTTCTTCCGCTACGGCCCATGTTGCTAAGGATAATGATATCCCAAAGGTCTAGTCCTCTGTTTTTTCGACCTCCATTACCTCCCTTGCCACCTCTGTTGCGTTTGGATAGGATAATTAGAATAATAAAGAATATAATGAAAGGTAATAAGGTTCTTAGGGGAAAGCCGTCTTCAGTAGTAAAACTACGATCTTCTTTAAATTCGCCGTTTAAAACTTTAAAAATAGTGTCTGCACCATCGTTGAGTCCGCCATAATAATCTCCTGTTTTAAATTTAGGCACAATAACGTTTTCTATAATTCTTCGTGACATGGCATCTGTGAGATTACCTTCTACGCCGTAGCCTGTGTTTATGGCTATTTTTCTATCATCTCTTGCTAAAAGGATTAGAACGCCGTTGTCTTTTCCAGCTTGTCCAATGCCCCATTTTTGTCCCCATTGTGCGCCAAGGTAGGTGATGTTTTCTCCTTCTGTACTTGCAATAACGGCTACTACTATTTGTGTAGAAGTACTATCTGAATAAGAGATAAGTTTTTGTTCTAAAGCATTCTTTTGAACCGTTGATAAAAGATTGATGTAGTCATAGACGCTGGTTTGCTCTTTTGGTTTTTCAGGTATTTCGAATTGCCCCCAAATAGAGGTAAAAGCCAGTAAAAGTAAAAAGCTGAGGCTAGCCTTTAGATATCTCATTGCTCAATTCGTTTCTGTCGTCATGTTGCCAAGGAAAGTGTTTTTCTAGTTCGATTCCTGCCTTTAGAATGCCTTGGAGGATACCGTCTTTGAAATTTCCTTCTTTAAAATGAGATGCAATAATTTCTTTGGTCGCCTCCCAGAAGTTTTCTGGTACCGCTTTGTTTATGCCTTTATCTCCACAAATAGCGAATTTTCTATCGTTTACCGCTACATATAACAGTACTCCGTTCTCTTCTTTGGTATTGTCCATTTTTAGAAGATGAAAAACCTCCTTTGCTCTTTCATAATGGTCTAAACGCGTATGCGATTCTATATGCACCCTTATTTCCCCAGACGTATTTTTTTCTGCCTCTATAATTGCTTCTACAATTTCCTGTTCATCGCTAACACTTAAAAAATCTTCAACTCTGGACATGTATGCTTGTTAAAGGTCAAAGTTTACATCCGGTGCTTGTTCAGAACCTGTTTCGGATTTAAAATAGGCTAGTTCATCAAAATTGAAAATTCCTGCTAAAACAGAGTTCGGAAATTTCTTAATGTGAAGGTTATAAGGCTCTACGGTTGCGTTGAAACGATCTCTTGCCACATTAATCCTATTCTCTGTACCCTCCAATTGTGATTGTAGTTCTAAGAAGTTTTGGTTGGCCTTTAGATCAGGGTACCGTTCCACGGTCACTAAGAGTTTGCTTAGAGCACCGCTTAATCCACTTTGTGCTTGGTTAAATTGTGCGAGTTGTTCCGGTGTAATATTGGTAGGGTCTATGCTTACAGATGTTGCTTTTGCGCGGGCTTCAATTACATCGGTTAAGGTTCCTCGCTCAAAATCGGCAGCTCCTTGTACCGTTTTAACTAAATTTCCTATGAGGTCATTTCTGCGTTGGTACGAGCTTTCTACATTTGCCCAAGTTTTTGTAGATGTTTCTTTTAGGGCAATAGCGGTATTGTTGAATCCAACACCCCATTGGTATAGGCCAAAGGCAATTACGCCCAATACGATTAATGCAATAATACCTTTTTTCATAGTTATAGTGGTTTAGGTTGCTCTTTTGTGGAATATGGTTTAGTGTTTTTTATAGTTGATTTTTTATTTTTATTAATTCTGCCTTCACGCCTTCTAGTTTATGAATAATATCAAAATTGGAGAGGGTTTTTCGTTTTTCTTCTTTAAGGTGTGTCTTAGCCCCATCGAGCGTAAAACCACGTTCTTTTACCAAATGGTAAATGAGTTGAAGGTTTTTAATGTCCTGAGGTGTAAATTTTCTATTCCCTTTTGCATTTTTCTTGGGTTGTAATACGTCAAATTCCTTTTCCCAGAAGCGGATTAGAGATGTATTAACACCAAAGGCACGGGCGACTTCCCCAATGCCATAATATCGTTTTTCGGGGAGTTCTATTTGCATTAATCCAGAGATTGGTTTTCTTGGTTTGCGTATTTCAGCATATTTTCGAATTCCTCGGGTGATAAACTGCCATAATAGAAATTTATCGGGTTTATGCGATCTTTGTCTTTCCACACCTCATAGTGCAAATGTGGTGCCTCGGACCGGCCCGTACTTCCAACAAACCCGATGAGGTCTCCTCTTCTTACTTTAGTGCCTTTCTTAACGTTGTATTGACTAAGGTGTGCATATAGGCTTAAATAGCCGTAACCGTGGTCAATTCTAATATGCTTTCCGTATCCGGAAGAATTGTTGTCGGCTCTGGTAATCGTTCCATCTCCGGTGGCATAAATGGGTGTCCCCTTGGGTGCCGTAAAATCCATTCCGTAGTGCATTTTCCTTGCTTTTGTAAAGGGATCGGACCGCCAACCATAACCAGAAGCCATGCGTGTTAGTTCTTCATTATTAATAGGTTGTATGGCAGGAATTGCCACGAGTAGTTTTTCCTTTTCTTCTGCCAACTTGGTAATCTCGTCCAAGGATTTTGATTGAATGGCCATCTGTTTTTTTATGATATCCAAACGCTGTGTAGTGGCTATGACCATATCCGAATTATTAAATCCTTCCAAGGATTTATAGCGATTAACCCCGCCAAAACCGGCACGTCTTTGTTCCTCCGGAATCGGATTTGCTTCAAAATAAAGTCTATAAATGTTGTTGTCCCGATCTTCTATGTTAACCAGAACGTCTTCAATTTGTTCCATCTTTTTGTTCAGAAGCTCAAATTGAAGTTCATAATTTTTGACCTCACGTGCCAAAGACAGTTCCCTCGGGGTATTTATAAGGTTGGTGTTCAATAACAGTATCAATCCTAAAAGACCAAAGATAAATGACCCCAAAAAGAAAAAGACAATATTGCGGTAGCGTCTAGATTTCTCCGGTTCTATCTTACGGTACGATAGCGTGTCTGGGTCGTAATAGTATTTTACCTTAGACATGAATAGATTTTATGCTATTTTTGTAGTTTATTTTTAACATAACAAACAAATATAAAAATTGTTTTCTATAAACAGTTAAAATTTGTAAAAGCTTAGCATTTTAGATGAATTCCAAGGATATACGAAAGCAATTTTTACAATTTTTTGAAGGTAAAGGGCATAAAATAGTTCCCTCTGCTCCCATGGTCATTAAAGATGACCCCACCTTGTTATTTACGAATGCAGGAATGAACCAGTTTAAGGAATATTTCTTGGGTATCTCCGAGCCTAAAGCAACACGTGTATCGGATTCGCAAAAATGCCTTAGGGTTAGCGGTAAACATAACGATTTGGAGGAAGTAGGGAAGGATACCTACCACCATACGATGTTCGAGATGTTGGGGAACTGGAGTTTTGGTGATTATTTTAAGGAAGAGGCCATAACATGGGCATGGGAATTATTAACCGATGTTTTAAAAATCGACAAGGAGAGCCTTTATGTTTCTGTTTTTGAAGGGAGTGATGATGCCGATACTCTAGATAAGGATAATGAAGCCTATGAAATATGGCGTAAGATTGTTCCAGAGGATAGGATCATCATGGGGAATAAGAAGGATAATTTCTGGGAAATGGGAGACCAAGGACCTTGTGGCCCCTGTTCGGAAATTCATGTAGATATACGTTCCAACGAAGAAAAAGCTAAGGTATCGGGTGCGAGTTTGGTCAATGCAGACCACCCTTTAGTTGTAGAGATTTGGAATTTGGTTTTCATGCAATACAACCGTAAAGCAAATGGTAGTTTGGAACCACTACCGGCCAAACATGTAGATACGGGAATGGGTTTTGAGCGTTTGTGCATGGTATTGCAAAATGTAAAATCCAATTACGATACCGATGTGTTTAGTCCGATTATTAGGGAGATAGAGACCATTACTAATAGCGAATACGGCAATCCCAAACAATCGGGAGAAGAAACGGATATTGCCATAAGGGTTATAGCCGATCATATTAGGGCCGTGGCTTTTTCCATTGCAGATGGTCAGTTGCCTAGCAACACCGGAGCGGGCTATGTCATTCGAAGAATTCTAAGGCGTGCCGTTCGCTACGGATTTACATTTTTGGATGCTAAAGAACCATTTATGTACCGTTTGGTTCCTGTGCTTACCCATAGCATGGGAGATGCTTTTCCGGAATTAAAAGAGCAAAAGCAATTAATACAAAATGTTATTAAGGAAGAGGAGTATTCTTTTCTCAAAACATTAGATCAGGGTTTGGTTTTGTTAGATACTATCATAAAGAATTCAAAGGATAAAAAAGTTGACGGTGCAAAGGCATTTGAGCTGTATGACACCTTTGGTTTTCCAATAGATTTGACAGCGCTTATACTTAGTGAAAAGGGATATACGTTGGATGAGGTTGGTTTTGATAATGCGATGCAAAAACAAAAAGACCGTTCTAAATCTGCATCTGAGATATCCAAGCAGGACTGGACAATCCTAATCGATGACAAAGAGCAAGAGTTTATTGGTTACGACACTTTGCAGTCCAACGTTAAACTTGTAAAGCATAGGAAAATAACCTCTAAGAAAGATGGGGTACAGTATCAGGTCGTTTTTAATTTAACCCCATTTTATCCAGAAGGTGGTGGGCAAGTAGGTGATAAAGGGTATCTGGAGTCTGTTGATGGCGATGTTGTCTATATTATTGACACGAAAAAAGAGAATAATGAAATTGTTCATTTTGTTAAAAACTTACCTACTAAGCTAGAAGGAACTTTTAAAGCGGTAGTTGATTCCAAGCACAGACAGCTTACCGAGGCTAACCACACAGCGACGCATCTGCTGCACCAAGCCTTGAGGGAAGTATTGGGGACGCATGTAGAGCAAAAAGGTTCTGCTGTACATTCCAAATACCTCCGTTTCGATTTTTCCCACTTCTCCAAAATGACCAACGATGAGTTGGGACAGGTAGAGGACTTTGTAAATGCACGCATAGAAGGGCAATTGCCCTTAGAAGAAAAACGCAATATACCCATGCAGGAAGCCTTGAGTTCTGGTGCCATGGCATTGTTCGGGGAGAAATATGGGGATACTGTCCGTACCATTAAATTTGGACAATCGGTAGAACTATGTGGCGGTACCCATGTAAAAAATACAAGTGATATTTGGCATTTTAAATTAAAGTCCGAAGGCGCAGTTGCCGCGGGAATCCGTCGTATCGAGGCGATTACAAGTGATGCCGTAAAAGAGTATTTTTTCGACAACAACCAATCCTTAGAAGCTATAAAACAAGTGTTGGGTAATGCACAAGACCCTTTAAAAGCGGTATCTTCTCTTCAACAAGATAATACGGAATTAAAGAAGCAAGTGGTGCACTTGTTAAAGGAAAAGGCGAAAAATCTGAAACGAGAATTAGTACAAGATCTGAAGGACTTAAACGGTGTACAGTTTTTGGCCAAAAAGATAGATTTGGATGCAGCTGGTATTAAAGACCTTTCTTTTGAAATGGGACAGAATAGGGATAATCTGTTCCTTTTGTTCGCAACGGAACAAAACGGTAAGGCCTTACTTTCTTGTTATATCTCCAAGGAGCTGGTAGTTTCTAGGAATCTTAATGCAGGTACAATTGTACGTGAGCTTGGAAAACACATTCAAGGCGGCGGAGGCGGACAGCCTTTCTTTGCTACCGCAGGAGGAAAAAAACCAGAGGGAATAGCTGTAGCCTTGGAGGAGGTGAAATCGTATTTGTCCTGAGCTAGGTTGTTTTTGGCTTTGAATCATAGGGAAGAAGCAAAGACCACGTATGAAATGGCATTAGAAAATAATTAGAACACGATTAATGAGGATAATGTGTTTTATGAAGTGTATCCCTATCAAATATTTCATCGATTAAGTCTTATGACACAATCTAAAAAATGAAACTTCAAACCCAAATACCGTTATGCAAAGCTGAACATCAGATCGATTATTCTAGCCAATTGTTATTGTTAGGTTCTTGTTTTTCTGAAAACATAGGTGCAAAGCTCAACTATTTCAAATTTAGAGTATTACAAAATCCGTTTGGTATTCTTTTTCATCCTTTGGCTATCGAAAATCTAATAGTAAGGGCTATCAACAAAGAATACTATTCGGAGGACGAACTTTTCTTTTTAAACGAACGTTGGCATTGTTTTGATGCCCATTCCAGTTTAAGCGATGTATCCAAATACCATCTTTTAGATAAGCTCAACGCTCAACTTGCTGCAACGGAAGAGCAACTGAAGAAATCGACACACGTCATCATTACCTTGGGAACGGCCTGGGTATATCGGAAAAAGGAAACAAAAACAACGGTGGCAAATTGTCATAAAGTTCCTCAAAAGGAATTTGACAAGCAATTGTTATCTATTGATGAAATCAGAACAAGCTTACAACGCATAATACATACCATTGAAAAAATAAACAAAAGCGCACAACTCATCTTTACTATTTCTCCGGTTCGTCATTTAAAAGATGGTTGTGTTCAAAACCAGCAAAGCAAAGCGCATTTAATCACAGCTTTACACAGTATTCTCCCTTCGAGGGTTAGGGGGCTCTATTTCCCTGCCTATGAAATCATGATGGACGAACTTCGGGATTATCGTTTTTATACAACCGATATGATACATCCAAATGAATTGGCAATAGAATATATCTGGGATAAGTTTCAAGAAGTTTGGATTTCCGATAATCGGGATATTAGCGCATCAATGAAAAAGGTAGGTGAAATTCAAAAAGGATTACAGCATACACCCTTTAACCCTAAGAGTGCGGAACATCAAAAGTTTCGAAGAGCGCTTTTAGAAAAAATCAAGGTGTTACAAACTAGGTATCCCTTCATACAATTTGATTCCTGAATAAAAGCACGCAACTATGAAGAAAATTTTAATTGCTTTGGTGGCTTTGTTGACTGTCTTCTTGGGCTTTCAAACGTGTGAAGATGCGAAAGAATCTAAATCTATTCTACAGGAGAACTCGATGCTAATCCAGCAGCAAATCGATAATGTATCCAAGTTGATCGTGACCGAAGGTCATTTTGCAGAAGTCTATAATTACAAGGATTCAAAAGAATTATTTGGGCCCTTTGTAACGGCAGATAAAAAAGCACTCGTAGTGGTGAATGCTGAGGTTTTGGTTGCATACGATCTTTCAATGATCGAATTTGATCTGGACGAAGACAGAAAAACACTTTATATAAATAATATTCCCGAACCGGAAATTAAATTAAATCCGGACTTAGAATACTATGACGTTACAGCAGATTATCTAAATCCTTTCGATGCAGGTGATTACAATCAAATAAAGCGAAATGTAAATGCTTCCTTGTTAAAAAAAGTAGAAGCATCTAGTTTAAAGACCAACGCTAAGAATAGACTACTTAGCGAACTACAAAAATTTTATATCCTTACCAATAGCATGGGTTGGCAATTGGTATATGAGGATGTAACGATAAACGATTTTAGCAAAGTGAAAATTAAGCCTTGATAGTTGTTGGACTATCCATCAAAGCAAGTCCATCATCAATTAATCGTCCTAGATTCGGGTTATTACGTTTTACATGCTCCAAGTGCTCTTTGATTTTCAAAGCAAAATCTGTATCACCATTGGCAATGGCCAGTTCATATAACTCGATCGACAATAACCAATCTTTTGGAAATCGTTCCTTAACTTCTTTAAAGACTTTGTTTCTGGAAATTGTAGTGTTTTTCCCTTCTCTATAATCACGAATTTGCTGGTAGTATGCAGCTATACCAGTATTGGTAATATCATTTTCGTTAGAGATGGTTTTGCTTAATTCATGGTCTAAAAGATCAAAGCTCTTTACATCTGCAGGGCCATTGTAAGCAGAGACGATATGTTCTCCAATAGCCATGTTATAGAGCTCTTTTTCAGATTGAAATAATGTTTTTCCTTGATGTGTAACTGTACAATTTTCAAATGTAATGAGAATGATTTGTCCTTGTAAATTTCTGGTTCCGGTTATAATCTTCCCGCTTACGTTGATACCGCCGACAAAATCTAAGGAAATAACTTCCCCTTCAAAAATATTATAGGCTTTTAAGTCCCTTGGACTCATCTCCTCAATGGGGATATTTATTCCTTTTAAACGGCCTATGGGTGAGCCAAATCCTGTAGCGTGTTTGTTGGTGTCCTGTCCCACTAATTCCTTTTCACGGAATGCCAAGGCAGATTTTCCTGTAGTTTGAAAATACACCGGGTCGCCTTCGTGTGCTATTACATATTCAAAATTACCCGAAACCTGAAGTCCTGTACTAAGTTCTATAGTGCCAAGTTCTTTGGAGTGTATTAGTTTTTGAATGCCTTGTAAACCTCCCGTTCGTAGTGCCATAGTATTCGCAAAATCTTCTAAAACCTGATTTAAAAAAGCAAAATCCGGGGTAACAAATAGTTGCGGCTGAGGTTTGGTAATATCAAAAGCGGTATGTGCAGCCGCAATGGAATAAGGTATTTTTTTAACTTCATCTGTCATACACCAAGCACTTTCTCCAATCGAGGAAAGAAGGCCTGCGCCATAGATCTTAGGGTTTTCAACAGTACCTATAAGTCCATATTCCACTGTCCACCAATGGAGGTTTCGTATGAGCGCCATTTCACTAGGTTCGCCCATGTTTTCTTGTAGTTCGGCAATATGTTTTTCAGCGGTTTCTATTTCTAAAGGGGCTGTCCCCTTGGCTTCTTTAATAATAGAGAGGTGTCGTACCGCTTCATACAGCTCAAAGTCTTTTGCGCTAGAAACCGCTTTACATCCAATTTCTCCAAAACGTCTTAAATATTCTGCATATTCGGGGTTTGCAATAATGGGGGCATGACCAGCCCCTTCGTGAATAATATCTGGTGCTGGCGTGTATTCTATATGTTCCAATTGCCGGATATCTGATGCGATCACCAGCACGTTATAGGCTTGAAATTCCATAAAAGCGGCAGGAGGAATAAAACCATCCACTGCAACAGCAGCCCAGCCCAAGTCTTTTAGAATACGGTTCATACCATACATATTGGGAATACGGTCTATCGAAATCCCAGTTTTTTGCAATCCGTCCATATAGGACCCGTGTGCAACCTTACATAGATAGTTTACATTTTTTCGCATCACATAGCGCCAAACAGCTTGGTTGATGGCTGTATAATGGTCATAGTTTTGCGGCTTTATATATTGCTTAAGATGCTTGGGAAGTTTATCTAAAATAGGATTGCTTTCGTAGGGTGTAGCGCTCATGTGTTAAATATTTAAGATTTTTCCGTTGTGATTATAGAATGTTTTCATGGTAAATGCAGCTGGGGAATCCCCTTCTTTCTCGTGTAGTTCTAATTTTTCTTTTGCCATTTGTAAGGTGGGTAATTCGCCTGCAGGTAACCACCAGAGCACAAATTGAGAAATACCTTTCATATCGAACCACTTTTTTTTATTCCGCAAAAAATAACTGTGAACCGAACCGTAAACAAATCCTTTAAAGGAATCTAAATCTTCCCAAAGGCTTATGTTTACGGCCATCATTTCGTCCTTAAAAGGTGTTTCTATATAGCTGGCAGACCTACCTTGCTCGTCTTTCAAACGCCAAACAAATCCAGGACTCTCTTCTGCAAATTTATTCACTGGCTCCAAGAAATCCACGAATTCCTTCATAATAGGGTCCTCCAAACTGGCTTTAAAACGGGCTACATTTACCTGAGCTAAGTAGTACATATAAATTTTATTGTTCTAATAAAGATAGATATATGAGACTAATTATTAGTGTTTATAATGTTATTTAGAAATAATTCCTAAATATTAGTTAATTTACAGGAAATTTATATATCCTTACTACAATAGAAACTTTTAAATAGGAAAAAGTATGCTAGTAAAGTTAGACACTATAGACCGTGGAATTTTAAAAATCTTGGAAACGGATGCAAAAACTGGAGCAAAAACTATTGCAGAACAGTTGGGTTTGACAAAAACTCCCGTATACGAGCGCATAAAACGATTAGAGAAAGAAGGGTATATAAAGGGTTATGTGGCTATTCTGGATACCGATAAAATTGAACACAGTATAACAGTGTTTAGCTTTGTGTCTCTAGAAGCCCAGAAGGGGAGCTTTATGGACGATTTTTTAGAGCGAATAAAACAACTGGAAGAAATAACAGCGTGTTATGTGGTTGGCGGTGAGTTTGATTTTCTGCTGAAGGTAACGGTTAAGAATTTGGATGCCTATTATGATTTTGCAAAATCCAAAATAGCAAGTCTACCCAATATAGGTGCGGTGAAAAGTGCCTTTGTACTGAACGAAGCCAAAAATAACCAACATTTTCCGTTATTGTAGCCAAAAAAATCCAATAAGTATGGAATTACACCTATTGGATTTTACTTCTTTTAATTTGCTAAGGATGCTAGTTAGCTGCGATTGCACTAGGAGGATATTGTTCCATAATCTGTGAAACAAATTCGTTTATTCGCTGTTCCTTTTTCTGTATGTTTTTGGTGTTGGCCAGCGTACCTTCACCTTTTCCTTGCCAGACCAATTGCTTGGTTTTTGTATCTATCAAGTCAATATACAGAGAGCCTTCCGTACTGGTACTGACCATGTTGCCTCCGCCCCAGCCCCAACCGAGCCCAGGTCCCCAGCCCCAACCAGGACCCCAACCCCATCCGAAGCCACCCCAGCCACCCCAGCCAAAGTTGTTGTTGTAAATATCAACGCGTTCTTGTTCTTTGGTAAAGATGCTGATTAGGATGTCTGGACTATCTGATTTCACAAAACCTCTACTCTCCATCTCTGTTTCTAAGGCCCTGAGAATTCTCTTTTTGTCCAAGTCTGATATTTCGGCCCTGTCAATACCGGTTTTATAAAAGGCGTAAGACTTATATTCTGTAAAATTGGCCTTTTCATCATAATCGGATAGTACCCGAACCGAGTTACAGGAACTAAGGAATACGATGGCAAGCACTGGTAGTAGTAATAATTTTAAATTTTTCATAGACTTATTTTTTAAATTATCTGGGCCTCTTAATTCTATTATTTAGCTTCAACAATCATGCCGAATTTATTGAGGACTTATTGACTATTTGTTTTAGTGTCGTATCCGTATGGGCAATGCCTACAGCCACTTTCGCAACAATAACCGCGCTTTAAATGAAACTGTTTGGTGAAAACACGATACCCCTCTTCGCTCCAATAAAAATCGCCTTCTTCAATCGGTAGTATTTCCTTCATCTATTAGGTACTCTCTAATTTAATGGACTATACCTTTGTTGTCCAATTATAATTGCTACTTCTCTCTTTTACGAGTCCAAGTCAAATTTTTAAAACGTCAAGATTTTCCTAGTCTCCGATTCATAAAAATTTCTAATTTTCATCTGGTCGTCATTAATTTTAACGTAATCATGGTTGAAAGTAGAAGTGCTGGAAACTATCTAATAATGGCTTATTCTTTCTTCTATACTGTTATGTCCGTAAGCATCAAATCGGTATTTGGGCAACAGGCTCCGATTGCTCATTTCTTTTTCCCCTACTTAGCAAAAGCACATCTAAAACTTTCTATAGTTACAATGCAATTGGTCCATTTTGTCGCACTCTCTATAGCTTTTTAGGTCACATTTGTCAACAAAGTATACAAGAAAATTAAAATCTTCGACAATAATAAAGTTACTGGTTTTCTGTTAATAACCTTAATTCAAACATTAGTTTTATGAGTTAATTAAGGTGTTTTCCCGTTTGTCGGCATTGTTGGGAAGAAAACCCAGTATTTTTTCAAATCAAAAATTTAACATTTATCTTTGTTATAATAGCTTAAAGAATAGCCTATGATATTGGTTTTCAGACATTTCTTTTACAAAAACTATGTAGGGCTCTCCTTATGGCCCTTTATTTTTTTAAAAACTAATGCGCTTAAAGCCGATGCTACGCTAATAAATCACGAGAAAATACATTTAAGACAGCAGCAAGAATTGTTGATTATACCTTTTTATTTTCTTTATCTTTCAGAGTGGTTAGTCCGCACTATATGGTACTTGGATAGTTATCGTGCCTACCAAAATATTAGTTTTGAGCGAGAAGCATATCAGAAGGAAAACCAATCCGATTACCTTGCGATTCGTAAACCATACAGCTTTATTAAATACCTTTGTGGCTGAAGTAAGACTGTTTGCAGAGCGTAAATCAATTTTTGAATCTTTCCATACTTTCGGAAAAAAATGTTACCCTTGCCCTAAAGCGAGAGGATTTGTTACATCCGTACGTGTCTGGCAATAAATACCGAAAACTAAAATACAATCTACAAGCAGCTAAAAAAAATAAACTTGATACCTTGGTAACGTTTGGTGGAGGTTTCTCCAATCATATTGCTGCGGTGGCATATGCCGGAAAGAAATGGGGAATAAAGACCATTGGTGTGATAAGAGGCGAAGAGCTTCAAGAAAACTGGGACCAAAATCCAACGTTGTTACAAGCGCACAGAAATGGTATGCACTTTAAGTTCGTATCCAGAAGGGTGTATAGAGAGAAAGATACCGATGGATTCATAGCGGAGTTAAAGAAACAATTTGGCGATTTTTACTTGGTTCCCGAAGGAGGGACAAATGCCCTGGCAGTCAGAGGCTGTGAAGAGATTCTGGTTGAAGAGGATAAGGAGTTTGATTTTGTCTGCACGTGTGTTGGCACCGGTGGCACGATTGCTGGACTAATTAATACGTCCTTCGAACATCAAAAAGTATTGGGTTTCTCCGCGCTAAAAGGTGATTTTCTTACTGACGTAGTAACTGAAATTACAACAAAGGATAATTGGAAACTGATTACAGCATATCATTTTGGAGGCTATGCTAAAATCACGGAGGAACTGGTAAGGTTCATCAATAATTTTAAATCAGAAACAGGCATACCCTTAGATCCTATTTACACTGGAAAAATGTTATTTGGGTTGTTGGATATGATTAAGAATGATAATTTTGCCAATGGTTGCAAGATTCTAGCCGTTCATACAGGTGGAATTCAAGGTATTGTTGGAATGAATACCGTGCTGGAAAAGAAAAAATTACCTTTACTAGACATATGAAAAAGAAATTTCTGCTCTTACTGCTCTTAGGTTTTGGTACCTCCTTTACGGGGTGTAAATCAAAAAAATCATATTCCGATTCGCTACGGACCAAGAATGTCCGTGCCGAACGCCAAAAATCGAAGTCGGAGGATAACGCTACAAAATATACAGCCGACAACACACTACCAAAGGATAACGGGAGGTTTGAACGTTTTGTAATTGACGACATCTCGGATTATATTTCAACCTTTTCCGTGGTAGCCCAACGAGAAATGAAGGCCTACGGCATTCCTGCGAGTATTAAGTTGGCGCAGGGGCTTTTGGAAAGTGGTTACGGACAGGGTGAACTAGCTCAAAAGACTAATAATCACTTTGGGATAAAGTGCCATACCGGTTGGCAGGGAGATTATGATTTTCATGATGATGATGCCAAAGGAGAGTGTTTTAGAAAATACAACCATCCTATGTATTCGTACAGGGACCATAGCGTTTTCCTTTCAACGCGCAGTAGATACGCTTTTTTGTTCGATTATGATACCACGGATTACAAGAGTTGGGCAAAGGGACTTCGCAAAGCGGGTTATGCAACGGATAAAAAATACCCCCAAAAGTTGATTTACCTAATAGAAAAACATCAACTATATGAATATGACAGCAATATTCCCAAGTCTGTTTATGAGAAGAATAAACCTGTTATTGCGGAGAATAATGCAATACATATCGTTAAAAAGGGGGACACGCTCTATTCCTTATCCAAAAGATATTATGTCTCTATTGATGAATTAATGAAAATGAACCGGCTAAGGGATGCAAATCTTTCCGTTGGTCAAAAATTGATGGTTAAGACGGCAAAATGAAATCCAAATCATGATATACAAAAGAAGTAGTGCCCTCTTCGCAGAGGCCAAAAAATACATACCTGGAGGTGTCAATTCTCCTGTAAGAGCTTTTAAGGCTGTCGGCGGAGATCCAATTTTTGTAAAGAAGGCTAAAGGGGCTTATTTGTATGATGAAGATGGTAATAGACTAATTGATTATATCGCCTCTTGGGGTCCTATGATTTTAGGTCATGCTTATGAACCCGTCATAAATGCGATTATAGACAATGCCAAATATGTTACTAACTTTGCGGTGCCCACCGAGATAGAAACTGAATTGGCAAAATTGGCAGTGTCCATGGTCCCGAATATTGATAAGATACGTTTTGTAAATAGCGGTACGGAGGCCTGTATGAGCGCCGTACGCTTGGCACGTGGCTTTACTGGCAAGGACAAGATTATAAAATTTGCTGGATGCTATCACGGCCATTCGGATTCTTTTTTGATACAAGCCGGTAGCGGAGCCGTTACTTTTGGCAGTCCCAACAGCCCCGGTGTTACCCAAGGTACGGCAAAGGACACTTTGTTGGCGGCATACAATAATTTGGAAGAGGTGAAAACTTTGATAAGTGCCAACAAAGGGGAGATAGCCGCAATAATAATTGAGCCCGTTGCAGGGAATATGGGGTGTATTGTTCCTACGGATGCATTTATAAAAGGTTTACGAGAGGTATGCACCGCAGAAGGAATTTTACTCATTTTTGATGAAGTGATGACTGGTTTTCGTTTAGGGAGAGGCGGTGCGCAGGAGGCGCTTGGTGTAGATGCAGATATTGTTACTTATGGTAAGGTCATCGGTGGCGGATTACCCGTAGGTGCTTTTGGGGCAAAAAAAGAGATTATGAATCATTTGGCGCCCGATGGTCCCGTATACCAAGCTGGAACCTTGAGTGGAAATCCCCTGGCCATGAGCGCCGGGTTGGCCATGCTGACCGAGCTCAATACAAATTCCAATATTTTTGAAAGTCTAGCCAAAAAAACGACTTTTCTGCATGAAGGTATCGCAAAGGCCCTAGATAAAAAAGGAGTTCCGTACCAAATCAACCGCTATGGAAGTATGATTTCCGTTCACTTTACAGAGGAACCTGTAATAGATTTTACATCTTCTGCCAAGGGGAATAACGAGCGTTTTAATACCTATTTCCATGGTATGTTAGATCAGGGTATTTACTTACCACCATCCGCATTTGAAAGCTACTTTTTGAATGATGCACTAAGCTATGCTGATTTAGAGGAGACTATTGCCGCTGTAGAGAAGTTGAAGTTTTAAAGTGGTTTTACTACCTAGGGGAAACTAAACTATAATTCATAAGGATAGCACGTACACGAGGCATACCTAATAATAGCCATGGTAAAAGCCAAGGAAGGGAAAGCATCTAAAGAGGAGGGCGTTTGGGTGGCTTAATCCTTAGGTACAACGGAGTAATCTGTGAGGTGCGCTTACTAGTTACGAAGACAGATGACCTAGTGGAGCATGCCATTTGGCACAGTTCAAGGATAGTTAAGATAACTTTAGTGCAGGTCAAGATATGAATAGAGAGATACGAGACAGGATTATTCAAGTCTGCGATAAAAAGATACTTTCTAAGGGAGAGAACGTCGGGCTTTCATTCTATGCTTTTTTTAAAAATAAAAATGATACTCCAGAAGTTTTAATGGAGGTGGCTACTTGGTGGATAATGAAGCATAAACTAAACCATTTTGAGAAAGCTATTAAAATTAGAAAATTGGTGCTTAAACATAGCGAATAGCCTGGTTTAAAGCTTTATACATGAACCGGCATAAAAAAGGAAGCTGATGTTAGTTAAGGGTATATAACTTTATGGACCTAGGTGGCTGATTTTCACCTAAAGAATTTTGTAAATTCAATGGGCTTTTTTTGAGGTTATCTTTATTAATAGGGCTAAATTTTATAAAATATATACAATATGTGCTAATTTAGTATATTTATGCAAAATTAGTATACTACACTATGGACGCCTGCCCCAACTGCCAATCTACCCAGTTTACCAAAGCTGGAATCCTAAAAAATCGCCAACGGTACAAATGCAAGTCTTGTGGTTATTTTTTTACCGTAGGCAAGTTGGGCAAACAGATTGATGATTATTACGTAAACAAGGCCTTGCAGTTGTATTTGGAGGGTTTAACCTATCGGGAAATAGAACGAATTTTAGGAGTTTCCCATGTATCAGTCATGAATTGGGTGAAAAAGTACAATATTAAGAGACCTTACAAAACGGACTACCATCCTACCTATAAAATTCTGAACGTAAAAGAGTTGCAGGATTACTTTCAGCATCCTAAAAACCTAAAGGGTGCTGGGGTATTGGTAACCGAACTTGGAGACAAGTTTATGCTTATAAAATGGGAACGTTTTAGGGATTAGCTATATCAAATAAGCAAAAAAGTATAACGATTAAATAGTTTTGAATTTTTTTTTAGAGGTTCGCTGGGCATGCAATAAACCAACTAACAACTAAAAAGAATGAAAAATTTAATTCTTGGATTCCTACTGATCTTGTTCTGGAGTCCTATGGTCATTGCTCAAGGAAATACAGAATATACAGGAGGTTACAAAATAAACCTTAATGAAGGTGGGTCAAAATACGTGAGAACCATCATTTGGGGTCAGTTTTGGGCGCAGCATAGTGAAAATGTTTCTGAGGAAGATAGTAAATTAAACTTGAGCATTCGTAGGGCACGTATGTTGACTTACTTGCAGCTGAATAAGAAATTTATGATTCTTACCCATTTTGGTTTGAATAGCTTAAATGGGGAGAATATGAGTGCTGTAGGAAAAGGAGAATCTTCACAATTGTTTTTTCACGGTTTTTGGGGCGAATGGGGATTAAATGAGGACCATAAAGTGGGAGCGGGCCTGCATTATTGGAATGGAATTTCCCGATTGAATTCGGCCAGTACCTTAAACTTTATGACTTTGGATAATAACAGGCAGTCTTGGGCAGTCTTGGGTCTTTCCGACCAATTTGCAAGGCATGTTGGCGTCTATATAAAAGGACGCTTTGGCAAATTTGATTACAATGTTTCTCTAGACGAAGCCGTAGCGAACAACCTACAGTCATCAGCAATTCCTGAGCCCAACGGTGCCGCGGTGTATTCAGGAAGACGCTTGCTAGGTTCAAGGGATGCCGGCAAACTTGCACAGGGTTATTTTTCCTATGCTTTCTTGGAACAAGAGTCAAATTTTCTACCTTACAAGGTGGGAACATATTTAGGCAGTAAAAAAGTGTTTAATCTAGGGGCTGGGTTTTTAGTCCATCCCAATGGATCGGTGAGGTCAGATGCAGCAGGTAATCTATTGGGAGAGGATGTATCTATTTTCGCGGTCGACGCTTTTTATGACACTCCCTTGGGCGAAGATGGAAGTGCCCTTACGGCATATGCAGTATATCAGGACAACGATTATGGACAGAATTTTACTTTGGGAAGCACCTATAGTACGGGTTCCATGGTTTACGGACATTTAGGGTATTTGTTACCGGGTAAGGCGGAGAACACAAGAATTCAACCTTATGTTTCTTATCAAAACCGAAGTATAGATGCTATAGATGACGGGGCTAATCGCCTTGGGATAGGAGGAAATATTTATTTTACAGGGCATCACTCCAAACTATCTATAGAGTATGCCAATGCCAAATATGGACCAAGGGATAATACCGGGATAGTTACAATACAAGCAATGATTTATTTATAAAAACCAACACATTATGTCAGAAAAACAAAAAAAGGCCACGGCCTATTGGAAAGAGAACGTCAGGTATCTCTTTATTCTATTAGCCATTTGGTTCGCCGTATCCTACGGAGCTGGAATCATGTTCAAGGATGACTTGAACGAAATTAGCCTGGGCGGCTTCAAACTCGGATTTTGGTTCGCGCAGCAAGGCAGTATCTATGTGTTTGTCATTTTAATCTTTGTCTATGTGCGCTTAATGAACAAACTAGATAAAACATACGGCTACGACGAATAAAAACCAACCACTAAAACGAATACTATGAATGATGTTCAAATTTGGACTTACGTCCTTGTTGCCTTAACCTTTGGCCTTTATATAGGTATTGCTATTTGGGCCAGGGCAGGCTCTACCAAAGAATTTTATGTAGCGGGCGGGGGCGTTTCCCCTTTGGCCAATGCTATGGCTACCGCTGCAGATTGGATGTCTGCCGCATCCTTTATTTCTATGGCGGGTATTATTGCTTTTTCGGGATATGATGGCTCTGTATATCTCATGGGATGGACTGGAGGTTATGTGCTGCTTGCACTCCTTCTTGCCCCATACCTAAGGAAGTTTGGTAAATTTACCGTACCCGATTTTATTGGGGATCGTTATTATTCCAATTCCGCCAGAATGGTTGCCGTTTTCTGTGCCTTACTCGTATCCTTTACCTATGTAGCGGGACAGATGAGGGGCGTAGGAATTGTGTTTTCAAGATATTTAGAGGTCGATATAGAAACAGGGGTGATTATAGGAATGGTCATTGTACTTTTTTATGCCGTTCTAGGAGGCATGAAAGGAATCACCTATACCCAAGTGGCCCAATACTGTGTATTGATATTTGCGTTTATGGTACCGGCAATTTTTATATCCATTCAAATGACAGGAAACCCAATTCCGCAAATAGGTATGGGTAGTACCGTAAATGATGGTTCCGGGATGTATTTGTTGGACAAATTAGATGGACTCTCCACCGAACTTGGTTTTGCGGAGTATACCTCTGGTACCAAAAGTTTGGTAGATGTATTTGCCATTACCTTGGCACTTATGGTGGGTACTGCCGGGCTACCGCACGTAATTGTTCGATTCTTTACGGTTAAGAAGGTTAAGGATGCCCGTAAATCTGCGGGTTTAGCACTTTTGTTGATCGCTATTTTATATACTACCGCACCGGCTGTAGCGGTATTTGCGAGAACCAATATGATTGAAACAGTAACCGATAAAGACTACGATAGCATGCCTGTTTGGTTTACGAATTGGGAAACCACGGGGTTAATTTCTTTTGACGATAAAAATGGAGATGGTAAAATACAATATGTAGCGGATGCAACTGTAAATGAGTTAACCGTAGACCGTGATATTACAGTATTGGCAAACCCGGAAATCGCAAATTTACCGGCATGGGTTATTGGTTTGGTAGCGGCAGGTGGCTTGGCTGCGGCATTGTCAACGGCAGCAGGATTACTTTTGGTAATCTCCTCTTCCGTTTCCCATGATTTGGTAAAGAAAATATTTCTTCCTAATATTTCCGAAAAAGGCGAATTATGGGCCGCCCGTGGTGCAGCTACAGTAGGGGTTGTGGTAGCCGGTTATTTTGGTATCAATCCGCCAGGATTTGTCGCAGCTGTTGTCGCACTTGCCTTTGGTTTGGCGGCGGCATCGTTTTTCCCGGCCATCGTTTTGGGTATTTTTTATAAAAAAATGAATAAGGAAGGTGCGGTTGCCGGTATGGTTGTGGGTATTTTATTGATGCTTTTTTACATGCTAAAATTCAAGTTTGGTATTTTCGATGGCGGTAAGGAGGCGGTTGCAGGTTTACAGGAATCTTGGTGGTTTGGTATCTCGCCCGAGGGCTTTGGATCCGTTGCCATGGTCGTGAATTTTGTAGTGTCTATCGTCGTTAATCAATTTACGCCAGCACCTCCACAGGAGGTACAGGAAATTGTAGAGAACATTAGAATACCAAGTGGTGCGGGAGAAGCAACGGGACATTAGAACATAATAGGTGATTTGAAAAACGGTGTGGTGGCAATACACGATACCGTTTTTGAACATGAAAACTAATAGCGATTAAAAATGAAAGTTAAAAAGAGGCATCAACAAAAATTTGTTGTACTGTCAGTGATGCTCTTCCTTTTATGGAATGTTCCGTTCGTTTCTATATTTGATGGTGATGCACAGTTTTTAGGGTTTCCTATGTTCTATGTTTTCATTTTTGGAAGCTGGTTGGTATCCATAGTTGTTGCTTTTGTAATTTTAAATAAGTTCTATGAGTAATTATCTACTCATATTGATTATTGTAGCGTACCTTTTGTTATTGTTCGCGATCGCTTTTTTTGCGGAACGCAATAAAGGCAGCAAATGGGTCAAGAATCCGTATATCTATGTACTATCCTTAAGCGTTTATTGTACGGCATGGACCTATTACGGCAGTGTAGGCATAGCTTCGGAATCTGGTATTAGTTTTTTAGCGATTTACCTAGGGCCGGTAATTGCGCTGCCCTTATGGATGGTACTGATGCGAAAGATCATAAGGATTTCCAGACAACAAAAAATTTCCAGTATTGCAGATTTTATAGCACTCAGGTACGGGAACAACCGGTCACTTGGTGCCTTGGTTACCATCACTTGCTTGATGAGCGTTATTCCATATATCGCTTTACAGCTCAAAGCGGTATCTGAAACCTTTGAATTAATGACCTTGAAAAACGGCTATGTGTCCAAAGGAATTCTTGACGATTCTACTTTTTATATTTCTTTATTGATTGCTGTTTTTGTTGCCTTTTTTGGTACCCGTTCCTCGGATGCAACGCGGCATAAAAAAGGAATTTTGGCAACGGTTGCCATGGAGTCTGTGCTTAAACTAGTCTTTTTTTTGGTTATCGGCTGTTATGTCGTCTTCTACCTTTTTGATGGAACAGGTGATCTCTATAGGCAAGTATCCCAAAGTGAAAATTTCCAAAGGTTATCTTCCTTTGGAGGTATCGAAGAGGGATTTAATTGGTTGTTCGCTATTTGTTTGTCCTTTGTTGCTATTTTTCTATTGCCCAGACAGTTTCATGTTGCCGTTGTTGAAAATGAGGACGAAAAGTACCTTAAAAAGGCAGTTTGGTTGTTTCCCTTATACTTACTGTTGTTCAATATTTTTGTAATATTTATCGCATGGGCTGGAAATATAAGGCTTCCCCCCAATGTTAACCATGATTACTATTCCTTGTTACTTCCCTTACAAGAAGGGCATGTAGCACTTACCGTAATGGTGTTTTTGGGTGGTTTTTCTGCTGTACTGTCCATGATTGTCGTATCAACTTTAGCCTTATCCACGATGGTAAGTAATAGTATCATTATCCCCTACGGTTTCATTAAGACCTTGGTTTCGGGGAATCCGGAGGAAAATGCAAAGCGAATCAAGACCATTAGGCGCATGGCTATTTTTATACTTATCGTGGCCGCTTATATTTTTTATATAAAGTTCTCGGTACAACTATCTTTATATGCCATTGGTTTAATTTCCTTTGTTATTATCTCCCAATTGGGCCCTTCGTTTTTCTTTGGGCTTTTTTGGCGGCGTGGTACGGCTCTGGCCGCACAAATAGGCATAGGGCTTGGGCTTTTGGTTGCTATATACACCCTTTTTTCACCAGCTATCGCAAGTGCCATAAATCCTGGTACTACCCTTGATTCAGATGGTCTTTTTGGGATGTCCTGGCTACGACCGTCGCAATTGTTCGGACTTGATTACCTTTCACCTGTGAGCAATGCTTTTTTATGGAGCATTAGCAGTAACTTATTTGTTTTCGTAACCGTTTCGGTATCCTCTAAAGGTAATTACAGGGAGCGAAACTATGCCGAAATGTTCGTGAATTACGAGAATTACGAGAACTTGCAGGAAGGTGCCTTTATTTGGAAGGGCGAGGCTTATGTTACAGATATCAAAGGCTTGTTGAATCGGTTTTTGGGAGAACAGCGAACCAATAGGGCTATGGAGATTTTTAATAGAAAATATAATATTGCCCCCAATGTGGAAACTGCAGATGCACGTTTGATCAATTTTTCGGAAAAGTTGCTCACAGGAAGTTTGGGTAGTACCTCTGCAAAAATATTATTGTCCTCGGTATCTAAGGAAAAACCAATCAGTTTGGTGGCCGTGTTAAATATTTTGGAAGAAACCAAGGAGGCAAAGGCCAACAATAAATTGCTCAGGGATAAATCGGATGAATTATCGGCCATGGCCGAACAGCTGCGTATGGCCAATGCCGAACTTCTTGATTTGGACAAACAAAAAGATGAATTTTTGGATACGGTCGCTCATGAGCTAAAAACACCTATTACCTCAATTAAGGCCGCATCAGAAGTTTTGGAAGATGAAGAAATGCCCAAGGAACTTCGAAAACAATTTTTAGAGAATATTGGACGGGATACGGAACGTCTGGCAATATTGATTCATAATATCTTGGATCTAGAGAAGCTTTCTGGAAATAGGGCAGCCTTACATATTGCACCAAGAGAAATAAATACAACCATAAGGAATGCTATTCTTGGTATTCAACAAATAGCAATGAAACGGAACGTTGTCATAAATTTTATAGCTGGTGATAGTGTAAAGGCCATGTATGATGAAGATCGTATATTGCAAGTGTTGACCAACCTACTTTCCAATTCCTTGAAATTTACCGAGGAGCAACGTGGGGTAATATCCATTTCAGTGGATGAGCACGGCGACAACATTTGTGTAACTGTAGTGGATAATGGTCGAGGAATTCCAAATGAAGAACATAAGTACATATTCGATAAATTTTATCAGTCTAAAAACCAAAATATTAAAAAACCACAGGGTAGTGGTTTTGGATTGGCAATTTGTAGACAAATAATGGAAAGTCATAATGGGGCTATTTGGGCAGATGACACCTATTCTAAGGGTGCCCGGTTTTTATTCACCTTACCTAAAGCAATATGAGCAAACGAAAAATTTTAATTGTTGACGATGAGCCAAACATTGTGATGTCCTTGGAGTACGCTTTTAAGAAAAAAGAATTTGAAGTGTTCGTAGCAAGGGATGGAACCGAGGCTTTGGACATAGCTGAAAAACAAGTGCCCGATATTATTTTGTTAGATATTATGATGCCACAAATGGATGGTTATGAAACCTTACGATTGTTGCGTGAAACGGAGAAGCTAAAGCGGGTAAAAGTGGTATTTTTAACTGCTAAGAGCAAAGTATCGGATATGGAGAAAGGGCTTCAAATGGGAGCTGACGGGTACATGACCAAACCTTTTTCTGTAAAAAAAGTAGTAAAAGAGGTGGAGGAAATGATTCACTAAAATATATTTATTCTTAATTAAAAACCAAAAAATATGAGTAATTACCATATCAAACATTTGGAAGAGTACTATCAAGTATATCGAAAATCAGTTAGAAATCCTGAAAGTTTTTGGGACGAAATTGCCGAGGAGCATTTTGTTTGGCGTAAAAAATGGGAGAAAGTTTTGGACTGGGATTTTTCAAAGCCCGAGATAAAATGGTTTGAAGGTGCTAAATTGAATATAACTGAAAACTGTATCGACAGGCATTTGCATATTCGAGGGGATAAAACGGCCATTCTTTTTGAACCTAATAATCCGGACGAACCTGCTCAACATATTACCTATATGGAGCTGAAGGAGCGTGTTTGTAAAATGGCCAATGTGCTTAACGACAAAGGAATCAAAAAAGGGGATAGGGTAATTATCTATTTACCGATGATTCCCGAATTGGCCATCGCCCTTTTGGCCTGTGCACGTATTGGAGCGGTACATTCGGTAGTTTTTGCTGGGTTTTCATCTACAGCGGTAGCTACCCGAATAAACGATTGCGGAGCAAAAATGGTCATAACTTCCGATGGCTCTTTCCGTGGCAAAAAGACCATAGATTTAAAGGGAATTGTTGACGACGCTATGGAAGACTGCCCGGATGTGGAAAGTGTATTGGTGGTTAAACGTACTAACTCGGAGGTGCAAATGAAAGAAGGCCGGGACGAATGGCTGGAACCACTGATGGAAGATGCCTACGCCGATTATCCGGCCGAGGTGATGGATGCGGAGGACCCGTTATTTATTTTATATACCTCAGGATCAACAGGGAAACCCAAAGGAATGGTACACACCACCGCAGGATATATGGTCTATACGGCGTATACCTTTAAGAATGTATTTCAATATCGTGAAAACGATGTGTATTGGTGTACTGCTGATATTGGTTGGATTACCGGTCACTCCTATATCGTTTATGGTCCGTTGGCCAATGGTGCTACGACAGTTATGTTCGAGGGTGTACCCTCGTATCCTGATTTTGGCCGATTTTGGGACGTGGTACAAAAGCATAAGGTAACTCAGTTTTATACCGCACCGACTGCAATTAGAGCCTTGGCAAAGGAAAATTTGAATTTTGTCACGGAACACGACCTTTCTAGTCTTAAAGTATTGGGAACGGTTGGGGAACCCATTAATGAAGAGGCTTGGCACTGGTACAACGACCATGTAGGAGACAAGAAATGTCCTATTGTAGATACGTGGTGGCAGACCGAAACAGGGGGCATATTAATATCGCCCATACCTTTTTCAACGCCAACGAAACCCACCTATGCCACTTTGCCCTTGCCAGGAATACAACCAGCCCTAATGGATGAAAACGGTAAAGAAATCACAGGAAACCAGGTAGATGGAAGGTTGTGTATTAAATTTCCTTGGCCGTCCATGGCGCGAACTATTTGGGGCAATCATCAACGCTACAAGGAAACGTATTTTACGGCGTTTAAAGATAAATATTTTACGGGTGATGGCGCCTTGCGTGATGAGGTAGGCTATTACCGTATTACAGGTCGGGTAGACGATGTTATTATTGTTTCCGGTCATAATTTAGGTACGGCACCTATAGAGGATGCGATTAACGAACATCCTGCCGTTGCAGAGTCCGCTATCGTAGGTTTCCCACATGATATTAAGGGTAACGCCTTGTACGGTTATGTAATGTTGAAGGAAACGGGCGAATCTAGGGACCGGGAGAACCTGCAAAAGGAGATAAATCAAATGATTACCGAACATATTGGACCAATTGCCAAGTTGGATAAGATACAGTTTGTAGCTGCGTTGCCCAAAACCCGGAGCGGTAAGATTATGAGACGTATTCTAAGGAAAATTGCATCTAAGGATACCAGTAATTTGGGCGATACATCTACCTTGCTAAATCCTGAAGTAGTGGAAGAGATTATAAAGGAGGCCTTATAAAGTTAATTTACCAAAATGTAAATGGCCCGTCTCGTTTCAACAATTCGTTGAGCGAGGCGGGCTTTAATCTCTCTATGATTCTAAGAAATGCTATGGCGGTAATATAGGCATCGCCCAAAGCGGTATGGCGATCTTTTTGTGAAATATCGTAAGCTTTTGCTAAATCGTCCAGAGTGTTATGGCCATCCGATTCTTGTTGTTTGGCCCGGCTTAGGGTCTTAAAATACAGGGTAGCGGTATCCAAGGTCTTGTTCTTAAGTTTGGGAAGTCCATTCCGTTTTAAGGCGTTATTGAGCATGGCCACATCGTAACCCGTATGATGGGCGACCAAAACTGCGTTTTCCAGTGTTTTTAAGGTATGTTTTAATGCCTCTATTTCTGTTGTTCTATCCTTTCTCCCTGCTTTTAGTATGCCATGTATTTTAGCGGTTTCTTTGGTATAGCGTTCTTGTTTTAGAAATAGCTCAAAAGCTTGTTTCGGTTGAATCATTTGTTGTTGCAAAACCAATGCGCCGATACTTAAAATTCTGTCATTTTTCACATCAAACCCAGTAGTCTCCGTGTCTAGTACTACAAATTTGTTGTCTTGCACTAAATTGGGAAGTCCGTTTTCAAAAGAATCAGCATATTCGTTCCAAAAATCGGGATAACTTTTTTTTGTAAACATATTAGCGAACGATTGAGGTCATAAAGCGAACGGAAAGTACTTCTTGGATATCCTTTACGGATGAAAAGGTTCTTTTGAGTTTCATACGTTCCTCTTTGTTAAGTTGTTCCAACGAGATGAAACGACCGGAATCGTTATGCAAAAGTCCTTGGCGCGTTCTGAATTTTAACAGCGCTTTACTGGCGTAAGAACAGGAAATATACAATTCTGAATTCTTAGGTTCAAGAAAAGCCAACTTTTCATACCGTTGCCAAGTGTTATTTATTCCTTTTATTTGATGTGATAAAATAAGTACCCTTGCGGCATCTATCAAAGGCATTAATACACGTCTTTTTAAATCAAAGAAGTCTTTGTGTTCTCCGTCCTGCTCCACCAAAAATTTCCTAAAGAAACCCGATGGAGAAGGGTTCTGTAGCGCTCCGCTTGCCAAGTGAGTCAAGAACATCGGATAGCTCGCCACGGTTTTAAAGATGTGGGAAGATAGTTCATTGGTTAGTTCCGAGTTGCCATAGACCAGATTATAGTCAAAAAATATGGATGATAAAAGTACCTCGTCCGGTCCAGGGTTGGTAATCCATTTAGTAGTTGCTTGTTTAAATTCAGTAATGCTCAAACACCATTTAGGGTTGGAAGCCATCATATCGGCAGGACAAAAGGCATACCCTATTTCATGTAATCCTATAGTTATCAAGCTTGCCAAACGCAAGAAATAGTTACGGGTTTCGTCTAATCGGTTTTCATCTACTTCGTTAAAAATAAGGGCATTGTCCTGGTCGGTATGTAATAATTGTTCGCTCCTTCCCTGGCTACCCATAGCCAACCATGCAAATTCAACCGGTGGAGGTGTTTCCATTTGTTTTAGCGAGAGTCGAATAACCTGTTTGGTGCACGCATCGTTGAGCTCGGATATTATTTTAGAAGTTAAGCTCATGGGGATGTTCTGCTCCAGGTATCCCTTTAATAAATTCATGACCCCTTTTCTAATGGGTTTAAGCTGGTCTATTTGTTTGCAGCGTTTTGTGGCCTTTACCAAGACCGCGGGATTATTGCCTAAAGAGAGCATTACATCGTGTTTGGAAAGTATCCCTATGGCACTTGTATTAGGTGTGCCATCCTGTGTAAGCACTAGATGGCTAATTCCGCTTTTCATCATAGCCATTTGTGCCTGTGTAATCGTTAAATTACCGGGATAGGTAATCACTGGGCTGGACATAATGGTTTTGGCCTTGGCCGAAATGGGTACGGTTCCCGTGACTACTTTATTCCTGAAATCTTTATCGGTAATAATGCCTATTGGGAGTCTATCTTTTTCTATCAACATGGCACCAATTCCTTTCTTAGACATTTTTTTGGCAATGTTCTGTATCGCGGTACCCGGTTTTGCACTGGTAATTTTGGTGCTGTATTCTACCTGTTGTACATCCAATAATCGCGACCCGGTATTATTGGGATTAAATTGGGCAGTATCTCCTAAAAGCTGGCCTTTATGCGTATTGGAATAGGGATTTCGAGTGTTGGAGGCAAAACTTTCTACCAAAAAACGGCCTACCTCGACATTATGTTGAACGATAGGCTTAAAAAGGGCTATGGGAATGGCATAGAGAATGGATTCTTCCTGTGCCTTGGCCTCAAGTCGGTAATGCTCGTTCGCCATCAATGGCCGTAAACCAAAAATATCGCCTTCATCGCAAATATCAAGTACGATACCATCTTCTTTCCGTATGAGTCCAATAGCTCCCTTGTGTACCACATAAAAATAATCGTGTGGTGGTGAATCCCGTTCAAAAACAACGGCATTTTTTTCTTTATAAATAATAGTAATTTCAGGTGCAAATACTTGCAGTTCCTCCAATGGTAAATAGGAAAATGGTGGAAATTTCTTTATGAAATCGGCAATTCTATCTGAAATGGTGTTTTGCATATTTTAAAGTACTGAATTACAGATTAAAACTACAAGTTTTCGGTAGAAAGGTGGTATTTGTTTCAGTGTAAATGGGATTAAAACTAATAAATACGAATAGGAAAGTAAAAGAAAATCCACGTTCTTTTGAACGTGGATTTCTTAATTTTAGAGGTGTCTAAATGCGTATTAGCCTCTGGATTTTCTTCCTTTTCGCTCTCTTTTTCCTTTTTGTCTTCTAAGCTGCATCTTTTCCCATTTCTCAAATTGCGCTTCGGTAAGTATTTTTTTCATACTTGCCTTTTGAGCGATCATATGGTCTAGGCGTTCGTTTTGCATAGCGTACCGTTCTTCTTTGGACGGACGGTTCCCATCTTCCTTTTTTGACTTACGTTCGTCCATCTTGTTTTTTCTTTCCGTTGCATTGGTAAGAAATAAGGATTGGACTTCTGTTTGTTGTTTTTGGTCAAGATCTAAGGCCAGTGTCATTTTCTTAGTCTGTAACGTAGCTATTTCTTGAGGACTAAGATCTTGCATAGTGCCTCTATCGCCTTGATGCCGTTGGGCACTCAAGGTAATTCCGGATATCAATACAACTACTAATGCTAATTTTTTCATGATTCTATGTTTTAATGATTCCTATTTAGGACTTATGATTTGTTCAAAGGTTTAAACTATGGTTTCTTTTTAGTACATGTTTAACAAACTCGCAATGTGTAAAACAAGAAAGCATGGCAAACAGCTGTGCTTTGATTATGGGATAAAAGCAGGTATTAATTTTTCTTATCGGATTTTAGGTCTTTGGAATGACTGTCCGCTATGGCATTAGTTTCTTTTAGCTCCATTGTATCGGATAATTGAATCGTAAATTCTTCTATAGCAACGGCATATAATATGGCAGCAAAAACGAAACAACTTAGGTATATTAAACTTTTGATTTTTTGTGTCATGATTTTGGGATTTTTAATTCGATGACAAATATAAAATACACGGGAACCCAAAAAAGTCTATCGTTGCCCAATAATCTTTTATTAAGGGTGAATGGCATTTAACTGTGGATAAATAGAAACGGTTGACCAATGCACAACGGTCTGGCTTGTGCCAATTTCATTATAGTGTTTTACAGAACTATTTAGAATAAAAAAAGCGCGGCTCATGGCCGCGCTCTTGAATGGGTAAAAGTGGGTTTTACTATATCTAATATTTTATATTTCGTTAGTCTCACTATCTACAACGGCATTTGTTTCTGTTATTTCAATTTTTTCTGAAAGTTGATTTTGGTTGTCCTCAATTGTTGCATGATAAAAAACTGAAGCAAAAACAAAACAACTGAAGTAGATAAGACTTTTTATTTTAGTATTCATGATTTGGGGGTTTTGATTACATGATAAAAGTAAAGCACTTATAAACGCCAAAAAGCCCATTGTTGTCAAATGGGCATTTTGTGATGTCAACTATCCTTACGTTGTGGTTTAGGTAAAGCGCTCGTCGGATATATGTGCATTTGAGCGGCTTGTCATCAAAAACCTAAGTTATAGCATATTTATTTTGGGTCAAGAATCATGTCTATTCTTTCAGAACTATCTTGTAAATGATATTTGCTCATTCTATCGGATGTTTTGGGAACTGCATTTCTGATAGTTCTTTTTAAGGTGTTCAACTCTGCCCTCGCCAAAGATCGTATATCGGACTGACTCGTGTTCACTACCGTAGATTTTCGATACCCTCCACGGTCCGGCTGTTTACTTTGGTTCTCTGCTGTCATTAGATAAGCTAAGCGGTCTATGTGTGCTTTTTGAAGATTTCTTCTATACGTATCTATAGTGTTACCCCTTGGAAGTTCTGACCAGATGCCTTCTCGTAGGTCACTCATCATCTCTAATAAGGTATAAGCATCAGAGCCATTGGCTATCTCATTTTCTATAAGTCGGGCCATTTTACCCAAACTTAGCGTGTTGTTCAACGTTCTAACCTGTATGGACCGAATACGTTCTACAAAACCTGAATACTGAGTTTTACTAAAAATATTCTGATCCAGTAACCACTCGGGAGTTTTGTATAATTCGTTTTGAAGAAAAGTTGCGCATTTTTGCTGATGCGCTTTGGAAACGTGGGTATATACGGCTCCTTCTTGGTCATATGTTTTGTGGTGCTCATAAACACCTCCAATATTATTTGAAACATGTCCCATATATCTGTTTAACTGGGACACTACCTGTCCATAAAGGGTTTCTAGGTCATCATAGTTTTTTCCGTCTTCTTTGGTCCATTCTACTAATTTTGGAACGATACGTTTTAAGTTGGCTATTCCATACCTACTTGCTTTTACGGCATCGTCTCCTAAATCTTCGGTCTGCGAACTAGGATCTACCACATCTCCCACTTGCTGGTGGCCAAAGCGATACAATGGGTCTCCGGCGTGTTCTAGGATCCAACTGTCCAACGTCTTTTTTTCTTCTTCTGCGGACATATTCAATATAGGCTTATACCCCCATTTAATAGCATATTTATCGTATATGCCAATGTCTGGCATCAAGGCTACCCCTTCGTCACCAGGTTGGGCAATATAGTTAAATCGAGCATAATCCATAATCGATGGAGCCGTACCATACTTTTTGGTAAAACTTGCAGAGCGTAAAGAATCTACTGGGTACGCTACACTGCTTCCCATATTATGCGGAAGGCCTAGGGTATGTCCTACTTCATGAGATGAAACAAAGCGGATAAGTCTACCCATAACAGCATCGTCAAAGGCAACACTTTGTGCATCTGTATTAATGGCGGCCGTTTGAACAAAGTACCAATTTCTAAGTAGGGACATAACATTATGGTACCAGTTGATATCGGACTCCAATATTTCTCCCGATCTTGGGTCGCTTACATGAGGACCATTTGCATTGGGTATCGGAGAGGCCAAATACCTTACCACGGAATACCGAACATCCTCCGGAGACCATTCCGGATCTTCCTGTGCTGTAGGAGGGTCTTTGGCTATAATGGCATTTTTAAAACCTGCAGCCTCAAAAGCGACCTGCCAATCTTCAATTCCTTTTTTTATGAACGGTACCCATTGTTTTGGGGTGGCTCTATCTACGTAGTACACAATCTGTTTTTTGGGTTCAACTAGTTCACCACGCTTATATTTTTCGATATCGGCATCTTTTACTTCTAAACGCCAACGGTCTAAAAAGGTAATGGTTTTACTTTCCTGTGCATCTAGGCCATAGTCTACCTGACCTCTGGCAAACCAGCCTACGCGACGGTCAAAATACCGTCTTTTCATAGGTGCTTCAGGTAATAAAATCATGGAATTATTGATTTCAACGGAAATAGTACCTAAGCTACTATTACTAGGTGGGTTACTTGCTACATAGGTTTTTATGTGTCGTGCTTCTAGATTCAGCGGGTAACTCCTTATACTTTCAATAAAGCTTTTATCACTATCCAAACTAGTTACTTTATATCTTTTTCTATAAGATTCTGGCATTCCCAAAGCTTTGGTGTCCTTGTTTAGCATATCGTCGACTTCAATTACCGTAGCACTTGCACCGGGTTGTAACGAATCTTTTTTGAATGCCTTAATATCAAAGGCAAAAAGAACGGGCTCGAAGTTGGAATTCATTACCGCTTCATGAACGGGTAACGAATCTGCAGCAACAACATCGTGCGAAACCACACGGAGTAGTACTTTTTTATCTCGTTTTTCCCACCGTAGTACTTGCGTATTTATTTTTCCACCTCCAAAACCTATTCTAGAGGCAGTTTTAGAAATACGGCTTACCATCAACATTTCTCTATTGAAAAGCGAATCTGGAATTTCATAGTAATGTTTATCTTCTACTACGTGCACATTAAAAAGACCGATATCTGTTTTAGCATCCTGGGTAATGACTTTGTCATATGGTTTTATAGCATCTTTATTGGATTTTTCCGCAGCTTTCTCGGTCTTCTTTTTTTTCTTTTTAAAAAGTTGTGCTTCTGTAGTTTGGTAACTAAAGATCAACAGAACTGCGATCAGGGGAATACGTAGTTTTTTAATCATTCTGAGTTTTGTTTGGATTTTTTCAAATAACCGAAAATTTAGAGAAACAGTTTGTTAATTAAATCATAAGCTAAATAAGGGTTCCTTTATTTAGGTCACAGCGGTATGCATGCATAAGTTTAGATACCCCATTCTTGAAATTGGAGTCCACTTAAAACAATATGGGAATTATAAATTGAAACAGTAGAATTAATAACCCTACAGAAATAAGGTTTAGTATAATTCCTGCTCTGGCCATTTCATGGACCTTAATGTAGCCGCTTGCAAAAACAATGGCATTGGGTGGGGTGGCCATGGGAAGCATAAATGCACAACTACTGGCCATGGTAACAGGTATTAAAAGATAAATTATAGGTATTTCTAAACCAATAGCAATACCTGCTACTACTGGAGCAAGTACAGCTACTAGGGCTACGTTGCTCATTAATTCTGTCATAAAAAGCATTAGTGTGATGAGCAGTATTGCCGTGATAAATATAGAAATTTCACTCGCTGCAATGGTATTGGCCACTACATCTACAATACCACTTACGGACATACCCTTTGCTAATGCCAAACCACCGCCAAATAGGATTAGTATACCCCAGGCCAGTTTAGAAGTGTCTTTCCATTTAATTATAAAGTCACCTTTTTTCAAGTTATACGGAATGGCGAATAAGGAAATCGCCGCTAGTATACTTATTACCGTATCCGAAAGCCCCAATTCAGGAAATAGTTTATTTATCAAGGTTCTAAACACCCATAAGAAGATGGTTACCCCAAAAATTACCAAGACCATTTTTTCCTTGCCAGACATAGGCCCTAATTTTGCCAACTCTGACTTTATAACAGCTTTACTTGCATTAAATTTTAGTTGTTTGTTAGGAAAAAGCCACTTTACCAGTATGAGGTAGCTTATGGCTATCAAAACAATGGAAAAGGGAAGCCCGAGCACCATCCATTTTAAAAATGATATTTCAATATTATATTCACTTTCCAATAAACCTATTAAAACAGAGTTGGGCGGCGTGCCAATTACGGTTGCAATGCCACCTGCATTTGCAGAAAATGCAATGCCTAACATAACGCAAAGGGCAAAGTTTTGGTCACTTTTTGTAAATCCATCTGCATCGTTAATCAACAAACCTATGACAGACATGGCAATAGGAAGCATTACCACCGTACTTGCGGTATTACTGATCCACATGCTCAATGTTGCCGTAGCGATCATAAACCCTAAAACTACTTTATTTGGAGTGGTACCAGTAATTCTAATAATATTTAGAGCTATTCGCTTGTGTAAATTCACTTTTTCAAGGGCCAAAGCCATGACAAAACCTCCAAAGAAGAGAAATATAATAGGACTACCATAGTTGGCGCCAACATCGGTAATGGGCATTATTTTGAGTATAGGGAAAAGAAGCAGGGGTAAAAGCGCCGTAACGGAAATAGAAACAGCGTCTGTTATCCACCAAATAATCATCCAAAGTGCCACTGCGATAACTGCATCTCCTTGGATGGAAAGTATATCAAAAGGCAGATTAATGACTATTAAAAATAGAATAGGACCTAAAAATAGCCCCAACTTGCTGCTGAATTGCATAGTATTTAATTGGTTGGCCTAAGCTATGTTTTTTCTTTTGGTTCAGGAAGTTTTTTATATTGCTTTTTTTTTCAAGCTAGGTTTACGTTTAGTATATAATTGAATCCGATGCGATAGGAGGTAATTTGTAATCGCCATAATCGATTTTTATCCGTCCGTCTTTAATTGATTTCACTCCTTTCGAAGTCGTATTTGTCCTGTAGAGAAAAACACGTTTTAGTTTTGGAAAGTTCGATAGTTTTTCTAAATGAGTATCCTCAAATTGTGATTCTGTGAGGTTTATCGATTTTAAATATGCTAGAGACTCCAAGCTTTGTATAGTGCTACCGGTAACGACGGTATTATCTAACTTCAGAACTGTTAAATTGGGTAGTTGAGCCAGCTTTTCAACAAGGGCATCGGTTATTTGTGTACCTCCCAGATCAAGTCTGGCAATATTGTTTTTTATCGGAAGTAAGGTTTCGAAATCAGAATCTTTAAAAGAAGGTTTATTGATAGCGGAAATACTTAAGAAGTTAGATGATTTACTGATCAGGTCTACATGAACTCCTATGTCCTCAATTAGCAAAATACTATCCTTAGAGGCTTCGGTAATTTCTATATCGGGATAGTCATAATCGTGTTTTTTCGGAAAAAAGGTAAGAAAGAGTTCTTTTTGCATTCCGGCATCCTTGATATTCCCGGTAAACGGATGGCCGGCATCTATCCAAGCGCCTACCAGTTTTATTTCTTCCTTTGTGGGTTGGGTTTTGCCATCGGGCGGCATGTGTGCTTCGTCCTCAATTGATAAGGTCATTCTATGGTAGAGTTCGCTGTTTTCCGAATTTTTGGTTAATAGTACTTCCCCGTTTTTGCCCCCTTTTAAGATAGCTTCTTCGTTATGTAATAAAAGACCGCCTTTGGTTTTTTTAGGATTATGGCAGCTTACACATTTATTGTTTAAAATAGGGTTGATGACCTCTTCGTAAATCAACGCCTGTTCCCAAGTATCTTCGTTTAGCGCAATTTCCTTCTCCTCAAAAATCTCGAAACCCAAGGCAGATTTTATATGTATAGGTAAGGGTGCTACAAGGTAATCATCGCCATGGGTGATATTGCCCCCTTGATGACCTGTATAGGATAACAACATGAAAAATGCAATGGAAAAACCCACCACAGGAATTTTCTTGAAGGTATCCATCGCTTTTATGTCGGCAACCTTGGCATACATTAAGAAGGAAAAAAGTGCCGTAGCAATGCCTGCCCATAAGTGCCATTTAATGGTGTCAAAGGCATAACCTTCGCCCAAGTATTGCAAGTACCCCGTAATGCAGGCGAATACCGCACTAATACCAGCCCAGCGGTAAATAAGGGCTATAACTTTCTGGAATTCCTTTTGTTTATGGTCGTACCATTGAAGTAGTAGCCCAAGGATGATAAATCCAATAGGTAAGTGAACGATTAGCGGGTGCAAGCGACCCAAAAGTTGTTTTAAAATTTCCATTTAACAAATAAAAAATTCAAACTCTAGTTCAAAAGAGTTTAGAAGTTTAACAGGTGCGACAAACCACAAACCACAAACCACAAACTATGACCTATCTTATTTGCTCCTTTAATTTAGTCATCATATACACATTTGCCTCCCATTGGTCTTTGACGGGAACTCCGTAGTCTGCCAACTGAAAAAATTAGTATCCACTTTGCTTCATTTGAGAAGAGGAGCCTTTACCCTTTTCAACATCGTTCCATTCATGTATACATTATTCATCAGACTATCAAGCTACTCTTTTAGTAGTTAGCAGAGATTTTTACGACAATATCTCCTTTATAATTCCTCCTTCCACATCCGTAAGCCTAAAAGGTCTTCCTTGAAATTCATGTGTGAATTTTTCATGGTCAAATCCTAGGAGATGTAGAATGGTCGCATGTACATCATGTACCGATACCCGGCCTTCAGTTCCTGAAAATCCAATATCATCTGTTTGCCCGTGCGAAGCTCCTTTTTTGATTCCGCCGCCGGCCATCCACATGGTAAACGCGTCGCCGTGATGATCTCGACCTTTGTAGGCCATTTTGGTATTGCCACGGTTTTCCTGCATCGGCGTTCTTCCGAATTCCCCACCCCAAACAATTAAGGTATCTTCCAATAACCCACGTTGTTTTAGATCCATAATAAGTGCGGTTATTGGCCTATCTATTTCTCTACATTTATTTCTAAGCCCTAAATCAATTGAGCCTTCTCGCACATTTCCGTGGGTATCCCAACCCCAGTCGAAAAGCTGCACAAAACGCACGCCGTCCTCGACTAATTTCCGAGCTAAAAGGCAATTATTTGCAAATGACTCCTTGCCCGGTTCTACGCCATACATTTGTTGAATATGCTCCGGTTCGCTGTTAATGTTCATGACCTCTGGCACTGCAATTTGCATACGATAGGCCATTTCGTATTGATTGATACGCGCCAATATTTCCGAATCGGCATATTTGGCATATTCCTCTTTATTGATTTTGTTTATGGCTTTTATGGTACTCTTTTTTAAGTCGCGTGTAATGCCATCTGGATCTTCTATATATAAAACGGGATCGCCTTCAGAACGACATTGTACGCCTTGATAAACGGAAGGTAAAAATCCGCTTCCCCAAACACTTTTTCCGGCATCAGGTGTATTTCCACCAGAGGTCAAAACGACGAAGCCCGGGAGGTTTTGATTCTCCGAACCTAATCCGTAGGTAGCCCAAGACCCTATGCTGGGCCTGCCCAAGCGTGCACTTCCGGTGTGCATAAACAATTGTGCGGGACCATGGTTAAATTGATCGGTATGGACCGCTTTTAAAAACGCGACGTCATCAATTACTTTCTTAAAATGGGGCATAAAATTAGAGACCCAATTCCCAGATTCGCCTTCTTGTTTAAATTCTGCCTGTGGCCCCATCAATTTGGGCGTACCCTTTATAAAGGCGAATTTCTTCCCTTCCAAAAGCGATTGTGGACAATCCTGACCATCATATTTCTGAAGTTCTGGTTTGTAGTCGAACATTTCTAATTGCGAAGGTGCCCCGGCCATGTGCAAGTAAATAACTGATTTTACCTTTGGAGCAAAAGGCGGAGCTAAGGTGGATAATGGATTCAAATCACGCTCCGAGAGGGTAATTTGCTCTTTTTTATTTGATGTGCTCAAGGGGTCACAGCCCATAAAAATAGAGCTCAGCGCCAAACCGCCCATCCCTTGGGCACAACTTTTAATAAAGTGCCTTCGGGTCTTCTCCTGCGCTTCGCGAGCCAGTTTTTCCTGTATCAATCGTTCTACGATATCTCTCATTTTACTGTTTTAAAATCAAAGTTCAAGTGTTATAATCAAAAGAGCTTGTTGACTTATGAGTTTACTGTGAAAGTGAACTCTATCTAGACAAACAAACACTACTACTTCAACTAATTACTTCTTACCAATTCCTTTTTACTACCGTATATCTTTTAAAAACTACCATCATGCTTTTGTCAAAAATTCATCTAAATTCATAATGGCGTTCGCTACCATGGTAAGTGCAGCTAGTTCTGCCGTGGGTTTTTCCTCAAAATGCAGGAACAATTGTGATGCTTCTTCGTTTTCGGTAAACTCTGTCACAGCTGTTTGGTATAGTTCAGTTAATACTTTTAGTCGGTTTTTAGTTATTTTTTGGAAGGTAGCCCGCTCATAACTACTGCTAATGCTTTGTTCCACATTATTGATTATGTGGTTATTTTTAGCCAAATGATAGGAAGCCTCTAGATAAACAGGGTCGTTCAGGGTTACCAAGGCTTGCAATGGGGTGTTCGTAACCGTTCTACGAATCATGCAGACTTCACGACTTCCAGCATCAAAAGTAAGAAAGGACGGATAGGGACTTGTGCGCTTCAAATAGGTGTAAATGCCGCGGCGATATCGGTCTTCCCCTTTACTTTCTACCCAATCGGTACCGTTATAAACTGTTTGCCAAACACCTTCCGGTTGAGGTGGCATTACACCAGGACCGTACATTTTATCACTTAATAGTCCGGCTACGGCCAAGGCCTGATCTCGAATTTGTTCGGCACCCAAGCGTATTCTTGGACCTCTGGCATAGAGTTCGTTTTCAGGATCCAACTGGTACATTTCAGGCGTACTTTCCGACTTTTGGCGGTATGTTCCCGATAACAGTAATTCCTTGATTAGCGCCTTGATACTCCAGTCGTGCTCGTTCATAAAGCGTAGAGCGAGCCAATCCAGCAAATAGGGATGCGACGGGGCCTCCGATTGCGACCCCATATCTTCTATGGTAGAAACCAGTCCGCGACCGTAGATCTGATGCCAAACACGATTAACCAAGGTTCTGGCGGTTAACGGATTTTCTTTGCTGACAATCCACTGCGAAAGGCCCATACGGTCTTTGCTCCAATCATCGTTCCAGGCATTTAATCTTTGTGGGGTAGCAGGTTCCACGGTATCGGTCTTGGTCATCCAAGCACCACGGTCAAATACCTGTGTGGTACGCTTCATGTATTCAGGATTTTCCGCTAAAATGGGCACCGTTTCTGTATCGGTATTTAGTAGACCCAAGAGTGCCGTATTCACTTCGGACCATCCCGGTTGTTCTTGTGCTGGCATATCAGGAATAAAACCGACCCAGTATAAATTCAAAATATTCTTCTCGGGCGTAATGGCATCGTTTTGGGTTTCTATGTAGATGTCCGTTTTCTTGTCTATGTTTTTAAGGGCGAATTGTGATGTTGTGTTATTTTTAGATTTGTTAATGGTGAACTGTGCCAAAATAGGGCCGTCGGCGTTTGATTCGCGGATGGTCATTTTTGTACCGTCATAATGCGAGCGATAGTTGAGGTAGACGTAGCTTGCATTGTTGGTGTAGGCATTTGGAATAATTAGGTTGCCATCGTCCCAAAAAACAACGGAGGCATGGTCATCATACACGCTATTCTTAAATTCCTTAAAAAAGTGGGACTTGTAAACAGGCTCTGTAAACTGTATAAAATCCCGATATGCCTTTATTGTTTTTTTATTCCCATGTTGGCTTACCCAGTCTAGTACCTTATTCACCTGTTTTTGTTGTTCCTCGTTATAGAATTTGAGGACGGGTGATTCATTGGGTGTATCCTCATCGCGAGTATTGTTAAAGAACGCCATCAGGTTGTAATACTCTTTATGCTTAAACGGGTCATAGGTATGACTATGGCATTGCACGCAGCCAATAGTGGTGCTCTGCCACACTTCAAAAGTGGTGTTTACTCGATCTATGACCGTTGCCACACGATATTCCTCGTCATCCGTGCCGCCTTCATCATTGTTCATGGTGTTTCTGTGAAAGGCCGTGGCAATCAACTGATCTGAGGAAGGTTCCGGAAGCAGGTCGCCCGCCAATTGCTCTATGGTAAACTGGTCGTAAGGCAAATCTCTGTTAAAAGCATTGATGACCCAATCCCGGTATTTCCAAATAGAGCGGCCCATGTCCTTTTCGTAGCCCTTGGAATCTGCGTATCGGGCAACATCTAACCACCACGTTGCCCATTTTTCTCCAAAAGCTTCTTTGGCCAAGAGGCTATCTACCATGGTTTCATAGGTAATTTTGCTATCGTTGAATTTTTGTAAAAGTGCTGTGGATGGGGGTAATCCAATCACGTCTAGCGCTACACGTCTTGCAATTTTGTTCTTTTCGGCCGAGGTGTTGGGTGTCAATTGCTTATCCGCCAAACGCGCCAGAATGAAATGATCGATGTCGTTTTTTATGAAGTTGGACGCTACTTCCTGTGCAAAACTAGCTTCGGAAGGTTTTGTAGGCACCTCCACTATGTCTGGAAGGGAATAAGCCCAATGTTCGCCCCATTCCGCACCTTGGTTCACCCAACTGGTCAATAGCTCGATTTCTTCATCGGAAAGTTTGGGTTTTTCATAAGGCATACGAAGTTCCAAATTGTCTTCGTGCAATCTTTTAATGAATTCGCTATTAGCGGCATTGCCCGGTATGATTGCTGGTTTTCCAGACGCTGTTTCCGCAAAGGCCTCCTCTTCGAATAATAGACTGAAACCGGCGTTTTTCTTTACCCCGCCATGGCAGGTAATGCAATTTTTGTTGAGAATGGGTTTTATCTGTGTGCTGAAATCTACACGTTCCTTTGTTTGGCAAGAGTGCAACAACCCAATGCCCATTAAAAGACAAAGGAAACTATAGCTGTTAAAAGTTTTCTTTTCCATTTTAATTTATTCGCTCAGCTAGAAATCGGTACTAAGAACTTAAAAACGATATTAAAATAGACAATTCTTTTGAAAATAGGGACAAATTTAACTCGTAGGATTCATTTTGGTACCGACAATGTTATTTTGAAGTCTTCATAAGTCCTTCTGACTTATCTGAGTGCTTAGTTTTCGCAAATTAAATAATGGACTCTGGCTAGCAGAGGTGATTAAGATTTCTTATTAAGTTCAAATGATATCAGGTGTTATGAAATTAACTCCACAAACAAGCCATTATCAGTCTTATTTACCTTGGTAAGACCATGTTTTCCAAGTGCCTTTATGGATTTATCCCATTTTTTGCCGCTTAAACCAGATTGTGTTTTTAGTGTTCCCAATTCCATGGAACCTTTTGGTTTTAAAATGGCCATGACGGCTTTCTCCTCATCCGTTAACTCAACAGCTTTCTTTTCGGGGCGCATTTGCGGAAAGAACAAAACTTCCTGTATGGAAGAATTATTTGTCAATAACATCACTAAACGGTCAATGCCGATTCCAATACCCGATGTTGGTGGCATTCCATATTCCAAGGCTCTTAAAAAATCCTGATCAATGAACATGGCCTCGTCGTCACCTTTTTCCGAGAGTTTCAATTGCTCCTCAAAACGCGCGCGCTGGTCTATTGGGTCGTTGAGCTCCGAATAGGCATTGGCAAGTTCTTTTCCGTTAACCATTAGTTCAAAACGTTCTGTTAACGCAGAATTGTCTCGATGCTCTTTTGTCAACGGACTCATCTCCTTTGGGTAGTCTGTAATGAAGGTAGGTTGAATGTAGAAATGCTCACATTTTTCGCCAAATATCTCGTCTATCAATTTACCCACACCCATGGTTTCATCGACTTCTAGACCCAAACTTTTGGCAGTTTCACGAAGTTCTACCTCATCCATACCGGATACATCAACACCGGTGTGTATTTTAATCGCCTCCAATATTGGAATGCGTGGATAGGGTGCCTTGAACTCAATTTCATGCTTTCCAACGGTAACTTTGGAGCTTCCATTGGCATCAACCGCTACTTTTTCCAACAGTTCTTCGGTGGTATCCATCATCCAGTTGTAATCCTTATAGGCCACATATAATTCCATTACGGTAAACTCGGGATTATGGGTGCGGTCCATGCCTTCGTTCCTAAAGTCCTTTGAGAATTCATAAACGCCATCAAAGCCACCTACGATCAATCTTTTCAGATATAATTCATTAGCAATACGCAGGTATAAGGGGATGTTCAATGCATTGTGATGGGTTAAAAACGGACGAGCCGCCGCTCCTCCTGGTATCGGCTGAAGGATGGGTGTTTCTACCTCTAAGTAACCCTTGTCGTTATAAAACTGACGAATACTGTTTGTGATTTTGGTACGTTTAACAAAGGTTTCCTTTACATGTGGATTCACTACCAAATCGACATAGCGCTGGCGGTAGCGAAGTTCCGGATCATTAAATTCGTCGTAGGAGTTGCCTTCTGCATCCTGTTTTGGTAATGGTAATGGCTTAAGCGCCTTACAAAGAATGGTATAATCCTTTACCAGAACGGTAATTTCACCCACCTGCGTGGTAAAAAGCTCGCCTTCAATTCCTATGATATCGCCAAGGTCCAATAATTTTTTAAAGATTTCATTGTATTTGGTGTGGTCGTCCGGCGGACAAATCTCGTCCCTGTTAAAATACACTTGAATACGGCCCTCACTATCCTGCAATTCTCCAAAGGAAGCTTTTCCCTGTATTTTTTTTCGCATTAACCTACCTGAAATCACAACCTTCTTGCCTTCTTCGTAATGCTCTTTTATGCTTTTGGAAGTAGCGTCTACAGGCCATAAGGCAGCTGGATATGGGTCTATTCCCATTTCCCGTAATCTTGTTAATTTCTCTCTTCTTACAAGCTCTTGTTCCGTTAATTGCATTGGGCGTATTTTAAGGCTGCAAATATACTTAATCTTGTTTTATGTAAAGCAACATCCAATTCGCTATCCTTTGTTCTTTAGAGGAAAACGGATATTTAGGTGATAGGCCTTGTTAGAGTATACAAGTAAATATAATTTGGGTTACAACATGTTTTCTTCGGAATCTAAAAATGTAAGACTACTATCATAATTTTTAATGTGGGAACTAGGATACTTCTCTTATGCTAGTTTTGCTCTAGTAATCGTTGCCGGAATAGGGCATTTTTTTTTAAAAACGATACGTTTTTGATTACAGAGTATAAAGGAGTATGATTGCTTCAAAAGCGTCAAAACCTTAAATAGATTTTTGTCTCTATGTCCTTCCAAGAAGCTATTTATAAGGATACTCTGCTTCCAAATTAAATATATCTTGGGCTTCTTGTCTTGGCTTCCCTATCCAGTCTGCTTCGAGATAATATGGGGCGGTATCCCATATAATGGCACCCCCAGTTTCCCTTGGGTCGCCTGTATCTACAAGATAACTCGTAAGTTCTTTGGACAGTCGATTCAGAACCTCTTCGTATTCATCTAAAGAAGCTACATTGTTCAATTGAAAAGGGTCTTTTCTTAAATCGAACAATTCGTGTTTTGGTCGCTTTAAGAAACCATCTTTATATAGTTGTTTTACATTTGGTTCTTCATTGTGTTGCATCATGTACTCTTTGGTTGGACTGTAGTACTGTAACATATGTCCATCGATATCTGCAAAAAGAGGCGGGTCTCCCGCAGGCCAACGATTTGGCTCATAATTGTGTATGTATAGAAAATCATCGGTTCGTATGGCACGACCGGGATACCCCAGCCCACCTTTACGTCCCATAGCATGTCGTTCTCTAGCGACAAAGACACGGTTAAAATCTTTGTTGATCCGACCTTCCTTACTGGATATTAAGATATCTTTTAAGCTTCTTGCGGTCATTGATTCAGGTACTTTTTCTCCGGCATATTCTAAAAAAGTAGCGGCCAAATCATTAAGACTCACAAAATCCGTGACGACCCTGCCCCCTTGAATGTTATTGGGCCAGGAGATAATCAACGGAACCTTTGTTCCAAAATCGTATAGATTTCCCAAACCTCGAGGCATCATCCAACCGTTATCACCGCAAATAATAATTATCGTATTTTTTGCCATTCCATTTTCTTCGAGCAACCGCATTGCTTCTTCTACTTCTTTGTCAAAAGACATGATTGCGGCATAATAATCGGCAATATCGTTACGAACTTCTTGAGAATTTGGGAGGTAGGGTGGCACAAAAATACTATCAATATTTAAACCAATATTTTTTCCAGACTCATATTCAAAGGGACGGTGCGGGCTTCGTGAAGATAGAAAATAGCTCCACGGTTGCTGCCCTGTGTTTTTGTCCAAAAATTCATTGAGGTTGTCAAACGTTGTTCCTGCCGGATTATTATCTCGTCCTCCAGCTTTAAAATCGCCTGGCCCCCATCCTTTGCGGTCATGTCCTGTATGATAACCAGCTTCCTCAAGAATATCTTGATACGTAGGAATGGAATCGGGAAGGCTGCTCCATAAATTAGCACCTTCGCCAAGTCTCCATATCTCTTGCCCGGTTAACATGGCACCACGGGATGGAGTACATGAGGGTGAAGCACAAAACGCATTTGTGAATCGTACACCGTTCTTTGCTATTTTATCTATAGCAGGAGTTTTAACCGTTTTGTCCCCATAACAACCTAAATGATCTGAATAATGGTTATCTGACATTAAAATCAAAAAATTAGGCTTGGTTAAAGGAGCCTCCGTTTTTTCTTCGCAGGAAAAGAAACTGATACATGCTAATAGGAAAATATTAAGCGTTACTATGTTTTTCATTTTTTCTTCAATAACATATTTCTTAAATGTAATAAAATATGGTGTTAACTAAAAAAGGTGGTTAAAAATACAAGTAAAAAGGCTTTATCTTAATCAAGTCATTTTCTGCCTATTGCCTTTAAAGGAGTTTTGTCATTGTAAATTATGTTTGCCAGATAATTGTTTTTGACTTTGTGAGTGCCGTAATCTCTTATTTTGGTAAAAAATATTTCTATTTTGTTTTGTAACAATACCGCTACTTTTGCGACCTATTAAGTACATCAATCAAAATCACAAATCAATGAGTTTCTTAAGAGTATTATTAGCAATTTTATTTCCACCGCTTTCGGTGATAGGCAAAGGCTGTGGCTCTATCCTTATTGTTTTTTTATTAACCTTGTGTGGTTGGGTTCCTGGCGTAATTGCAGCACTGGTTATACTGAACAATCCCAACTGATCATTGTATCTTTGTAACAATGAACAAAAAAGTTGTTTTACAGGATTTAGGACTAAAAGATTATAAGGAAACTTGGGACTACCAAGAACTACTTTTTAAACAAACCTTGGACCTAAAAATAAAGAACAGACGGGAAGAAGCTGGCCTAGAAACACCTAATCATTTCTTGTTCGTGGAGCATCCCCATGTGTTTACCCTAGGAAAGAGTGGGGATTTGTCTAATCTTCTTATAGATAAAAATCAACTTGCAGAAAAGGGGGCCACGTTTTACAAAATAAATAGGGGAGGAGATATTACCTACCACGGTCCGGGACAAATTGTAGGATACCCCATTCTAGATCTTGATAATTTTTTCACGGATATACACAAGTACCTCCGACTATTGGAGGAAATGGTAATCCTTACCTTGGCAGAATATGGATTAAAAGCGGAACGTTCTAATGGAGAAACAGGGGTTTGGTTAGATGTAGGTAAGCCGTTTGCCCGCAAGATTTGCGCCATGGGTGTTAGGGCTTCACGATGGGTAACTATGCACGGTTTTGCGCTTAATGTAAACTCCGACTTGGGCTATTTTGATTTAATGATTCCCTGCGGCATCAAAGGCAAGGCGGTGACTTCTTTAAACATAGAACTCGGTAAAACCGAAGTGGATATAGAAGAAGTAAAGCAAAAGCTATTACGTCATTTTGAAACCTTGTTTGAAGCTAAAATTATCAAATAAAAAAATCCAACTTGAATCTGGGGCATTAATAAATTTACCTTTTATTTTGTAAACTTAGTAAGCTGCATACTGCTCATAAGGCTTCCATTTTTCTTGTAAGTTTCTTGTTTTATCATGCCAATTCCTTCTGCCAGCCATACCCGCGATGGAAAGCTCTGTTTCACCATCATGGCTTTGGATTCGGTGTCGCTGTAGATTACATAACATTCAAATGTGCCCGCCGGAGTGGTCACTGACTCCTGTTTTTCTACTTTCCTATTGGTCGTATCTACGGTGGTGGTCATATTTATTCCGCTCATGCTCATTTTTACAGTAACATTGGCATCGTCCAATAGTTGCCCTACGCTGAGATCGTTGGGAAGCTCTAGGTCGGTTCCTGTAATGTCCATCTCTACATCCATAGCCCCATATTGCTCTAACATTTGTTGCGGCATTAATGATTCATAGTCAATGGTAACCATATTTCCAGTACAAGTAAAAGAGTAATTTGAGCTGTAAACATCTTTACCTTTTTCATCTGTAAACGATATGGCCATGGTAGCAGTGGTGCTGTCGCCATTGTTTTCAACACTGGTAACCTTGTAGCTGCTGATGCCATCTATCTTTCCTTTTTTGTTATACATGGTATATTCAAAAGCGGTACCTTCCTCCATCGGGTAAAAGCGACTACAGTTCGTTTGGGACATAAGTTGCCCAGCAAAAGTCATTATTGCCAAAGTAAATAGTGCTCTTAACTTCATTGTGTCTTGATTTTTTTAAGCTTATTGTTTTATAAATTCAACTCTTCTGTTCTGCGCTTTACCGTCTGGAGTGGTGTTGTCTGCCACAGGTACGGTCTCTCCTTTTCCTTCCGTACTTAATCTGTTTTCATCAATGTTGTAAATACTTACCAAAGCATCTTTTACCGCCGCAGCACGGTCTTTGGATAGTTTTAAATTGATGTCTTCGGAACCATCGGCGTCGGTATGTCCAACAATTTGTAGGCTCATGGAACTTTCTTGTTGCAGCACTTGCGAAATCTGCCTTATGATTCCCATGGATTCTGGTTTTATGTTGTCCGACCCAGAATCGAATAGTATTCCGTTTGTGGATATTTTTCCTTCAGAAATCAGTTTTTTTCTTAGGTCGCTTCCACCCTCGGCTACTTTGAGATTGGTCATGAAAATACGTTCGGTTCCGTCTTCAAAATTATTTGCATGAAATTTTAAGGTGTGCGGGCGCCCCGAAGTAGGTACCATCCTAGGTACATCAATATATTTGAATTCATTTACCCAAAGCCTGAACCTTTCTCCATTGACCGCTATAGAAATGTGAGCACCATTGAGAATTGCATCACGGATATCCGCTTTAATCGTACTACGAATTTCACGCTTGTTATTTTTATTGTTTTCTATGGTAATGCCGACTGGTGTGTATTGGCAGAAGGGTATTGCCGCTTGCACAAAATTGGATCCTTTCTTAAATTTTGAATCATCACTGATATCCACTCTTAAATGTGAAGTAGAGGAGGCTCTGTCTACACCCATACCCATCACATCAAATTCTATGGTATAGTCTTGGGGAAGCTCAGGTACATCTGGAATGTAAAATATATTATACCCTGATTTAAGCTCAAACCATTTCTGTTTTGGTTCTCCCATCGAAACTACCTCGCCACCTGCGTTAGTATTCCATCTAGAAGGAAGGTCTCCTATAAAGTCGTTGGCAAAATCGTCAAAAAACAATTGCTTGTCGCCAGGAACGAAATCGAATTTACTATACACACTTAATGTCTTTGGTCCACTACTGCTACCGTTAACGTCTCCCGTTGAAGGACCTCCCTCTGGTGCTGTTGAGTCCGTAGATTTGCCTTCCCCACTTCCCTCTTGTGGCATGGGTACATTCTTTCCTTGTTTGTCCCCTGGTTCTAAAATACTATCCAGTGCAGCATCTGTTTTTTCAGCAGTCTCACTCTCTACGCGTCTTTCTACCGTTCTTTTTGCCGCACGCTCGGCAGCCTTCCCAAGTTTTTTGAAGAACTGTCCTTGAGCTGGACTCACCATGGTCAAGGCAAAAATAACGGGTAATATAAAAGTTAATTTCTTTTCTAAAGTTTTCATTTTGTGTTCTGTTTTGCTTTGGGTCTTAATAGCGACTTCCAAAATAAACGGATACTATACCTTGGCACTATCGAATTCTAATATATCAAAATATACAATGCCCGTCAACTTGATAAATGTGTTTCGCCCAAAGACTTGTATGACAGGTAAGAATTTATGTATGAGTCGTTTTGGGGTCAGTTTAGCTTGTAAACGGATACGGTATTTTCTTGGTCCTTGATCACTAGTTCCGGTCGCTTGTCGTTGTCCATATCTGCCATATCTATAGCAGATACACCATAGATTGGAAAATTGGGAATAGGCTCGGCTTGACTATCGAACAAGTAGCATTTTTGATTCTGGATATCGGTGACCGATATGTAGATCTTGTCGTTCAAATAAAAAATTCTTGGTTTGGAATACACGCCAAGGTCTAAGGTAACTTTTTTCCCTCTGATTCTGAGTGTGTTGTCATTGATTACGGCCATTGTTTTAGAGGTTGCTTCCATGCCGTGATCCCTGTTTAATCCAAGAGTGGTTTTGTCTATTTTACCGTTCGTATTTATTTGATACAGTACTCCCTTATCGGAAGTTAAGCTGAATTTGTTTTTGTAAAGTCTAACTGGATTATCGGAAAATGGTATTTTTTCATTAACATTTATCCTATTGTTTCCCACCCTGTTTAATATTTTAAGTGTGCTGTTCGCCAACTTAAATACCAGATAATCCTTACTTCCAACTCTAAAATGTTGAGGCGCTTCCAAAATACGATCTTCAGCAGAAGTATATTTAAAACCGTTTACAATTTTCGCTTTATTGTTATACATAAAAACCTTCTCATTCTGCGTGACTACGAAGCGATAGTCTTTCTTTCCTTCATAATCAAATACAGCTAATGGATTTAAATTTCCACCAGTATAAACAAAGGAAAAAGGGGCTACCTCTTTTCCGTTCCGGTCTAGAATCAGGAATTCGTTATTGGTTGTAAATGCAAATTGGAGTTTTCCGTTTTTATAGAGGTCCACTTGATGTATCTTTCCCTGTAAAGCACCATCCAGTTGCTTTTTCCAGAGTACTTTTCCGCTATTGGAAATTAAATAGAGCACATTGTCCATATCCTGTACTATAAGCTCGGCCATCTTGGTTCGATGGTTGGTTACGAACTGGGGAACGGCTCGTAGGTCGGAATCTAGCTGTATACTAAACATGGCAGTAATGCTGTTCTTAACTTTTTTCGCTGCTATTTTTTTTATAAAATAACTGCTGTGAAAAAAATTAGCATCGGAAACGATTTCGGAACCGAACAGATAATCTGATAAATCTATTTTACCGAGCTGTTTTGCGGTTTCTACAAAGTTTAATTCCGATAACCTATTTTCAAAACCATTGGCGCTCGCAACAGTCAAAATTGAGGAAGCTTCGGTAGTAAGCTGTTTTAAAGTTTCAAAGAGGTCTGTATTTGGTATGGTATTGGCATTTTTGTAAGCTATAATTACCTTCTCAAGTACCTCTTTTTCTTCGGCAAAAATTAGGGTATTGGCTAAAATACAACTATAGTTTGATTCAAAATTTGTTACCAAGGGCTCTAACCTATTTGTAAGGAACGATGGTTCTCCGAGTTCCCATATTTCGCTTCCCTGAAAGGCCGCAGCACTTTTTTGAATACGTTTTAGATACGTTGTTAGTTCATCTGTTCCAAAGGTTTTCAAAAGTACTAGCGGTTGACTTCCTAATTGTGCAGTTCCTATTTCTTCTATAGTGTTGAAAAGGGAATCGCGTGCTGTTTTTCGATTCGTATATTGCATTTGATTTACGGAAAACGACGTGTAATCCATAAAGGTGTAGGATGCAAAGGAAGATACATCGGCAGGAAGCATTTCATAAGTGCTATTCGCTAAAGGTTTGGTTCCAGAAAACAACTCCAGATAGTTCTCGGTGCCTTCTTTAGCGGTGCTTATACCGTTAAAAAACAATCCGTTATTCCCTAAGGATATATCTAAAAACAACCAATCTGCAAAATGGGATGGTAGCATAGCTGTTTTTGTATTTGTAAAATAGTGTAGCAGGAAATCGCTGTTGTTTAAGTTTACCCACAAATGCCCAAGTTTTGTGGGGTCGGATACGTTGTAGAATTTTACCAACTGTTGGTTGATAGTAGGTGTATCTTTTGTAGAGATTAGCTGCTTTAAAACAGTTATTGAGGAACTTAACACCTCTTTTCCGTTAATTTTACTGGTATAAAAATCATTGCCCTCAACAGTATATTTTTTAATCTCGAAGTCTTTATATTGTACCGTTTCTATGGTTTTATCTGTTACCCCGGAAAGTTGTAAATAAGGTATGGTGTCGGAAGCAACAAAAGTAAAGTGCAATTTTTGTAGCGAGTCGGTAGTAATACCGATGAGCGATTCCTGTGAAGGTTGCGCGTAGTTCAATGGAGCAAGAAGTTTGGATAATTTTTTACTCGGGTCTGTTTTTTGTAGCTTTTGAAGAAGTTCATTTTCATTCAGCTCGGAGGCAAAGGTGTTATAGTCGTTGATTTTTATTACAGTGATTGCATTTTCTGGCATAAACTGTAATAAACTAAGCTGGTATTCCTTTTCCCGTGAACATTGAAGACTTAATGCGATACTGAAAATCAGTAAAAGTTTAATTTTCATCTATTCCTGTTTATTGTTTCCTCTTGGTATTAATTTTGGTTTCAGAATACTGATCCTACTAAGAAAAACCGTACTTCAAATCATTGTCGGCCTAGTCTAAATAAATCGTCGTAAAATCCCTTCAACAAATTTATACTTTTTAAAGTTCTAGGGTAAGTGGACGGGCAAGTAGTTGAAAGCTTTTTCTATGATAGGGCGTTACCCCATATTTTTGTATCGCTGCCCTATGCTCTTTGGTCGGATAACCTTTGTTTTTTTTCCAATTGTACATTGGGTATTCTAGGTGGATTTTTTCCATGTAGGCATCGCGATAGGTTTTGGCAAGAACTGATGCCGCTGCAATACTTAAATATTTGGAGTCTCCTTTGATGATACAGGTATGCGATATGTCCTTGTAGGGGTTAAACCTATTCCCATCAACGATAATATGCTCAGGCACTATTTTTAGTTGGTCTAAAGATCGGTGCATCGCCAGAAAAGATGCGTTTAAAATATTTATGGCATCTATTTCGGATGGATATACATGTGTTACGGCAAAAGATACGCTCCTTTCTTCTATGATAGGTTTTAATTCGGTTCTCTTACGTTCCGATAATTGTTTGGAATCGTTAAGGACTCCGTTCTTAAAATCTGTGGGAAGTATTACTGCCGCGGCGGTAACGGGACCGGCAAGGCATCCTCTCCCAGCTTCATCTGTACCTGCTTCATTGTAGAGTTTGAAAAAGTTTAAAAGCATCTACCTAATTCTAGTGTCTTTCTTTTGTAACATAGAGCAAATATTAGAATTATAGTGTTGTTTTACAAGGGTATAAAGTAAAGTCACCAAGTTTTTGGTTGAGATGTGCCAATTTATCAGAAATGAGATTTGGTAAAAAGGTAGTCAGAAGAAAGCTTGTTCAATAAGACATTCACTTTAATTATCGACGAGTCCGTTAAGCTTAAATCAGATTATAGCTAAATCTTCTATTTGGTTGTGAACAGGCAATATGAAAACTATTGGAAGCTTTTAGTAAACGTATAATGGCCTGGTTATTTTTTTTGTTTGGTATTCTAGGTTAAACTTTCACATTTAGTTAGGAACAAAAAAAGTAACTTTGGCAGCGAAGATATGAGAGGTATGAAATATTTGTTGACCGCACTCCTTTTGCTTCTTGCCTGTAGGCTTGTAGCACAGGAACCGGAACAAGAACCTAGTGTAAGCCCAATTTCGGATTCAATTGCCAGCACGCCTAGGAAAAATTCTAGAAAGGCCCCCCAAGCCCCAATGGTTGACACCGTTAGTATTCAAAACTACAAGATAATTTCGTATCAAAGGGATACAACGTACTTAGACACCACGCTTACCATACAGAAAGAATACAAGTACAACTATTTGCGAAGCGATGATTTTGAGCTTATGCCATTTGGCAATATTGGTCAAGGGTATAATAAACTTGGGGTAGATTTTCAAAGGGACAACCTTTATCCAAGTTTGGGTGCTAAGGCCAAGCATCATAGGTATAGGGAGATAGAGGATATGCAGTATTATGATGTAATGACCCCGATGACGGATCTTATGTTCAAAACTACGTTGGAAGAAGGTCAGTTGTTGGATGCGCTACTCACCTTTAACACGTCTAGGCGATTTAATTTTTCTATTTCATATACCGGTTTTAGGTCTTTGGGTAAATATAATTCAGAGCAGATACAATCCGGTAATTTTATTAGTACGGTCAATTATGTCAGCAAAAACAACAGGTATCTTTTAAGAGCGCATATAGCTGCTCAGGATATTACCTCTCAAGAGAATGGGGGCTTAACAGAAAAGGAATTACAGTTTGAGAGTGGTGATGACGATTTCACCGATAGGCCTAAAGTTGATGTGCGTTTTACCGATGCAGATAATAAGGTTTTAGGAAAACGTTATTATTTAGATCAGCAGTATAAATTGATAAGAAGTCAACAGGATTCAAGTTTGGTCGAAAAGACCTCGTTGGCAATTACCCATTCCTTTAATTACGAAACTAAGTTTTACCAATACCTACAAGATGTAAGCAATACCTATTTTGGAGAGGCAATTTTAGGTTCGATTAATGATAAAGCATCTTTAAAGGTGTTTAATAATGATTTTGGCGCTTCCTTTTACAATAAAACGCTTGGAGAGCTAAAAGGCGTGGTTAGTATTTATAATTACAACTACTTTTTTAACAGCATACTTACGACAGCAGAAGGATTTATTATCGACAATCAGCTTAAGGGGACAGAAATAGCTGTTGGGGGCGATTATAAAAAACAAATTGGTTCGTTTGCCGTAGACGGTTCATTTCGATATAATGTTGCTGGAGATTTAACGGGAAATATTTTTGATGGTTCTATATCTTACGTATTTAATCAAAAGCATAAGGTCAAGTTTGCATTACACTCCTCTAGCAGAATGCCCAATTTTAATTTTCTATTGTATCAAAGTGATTATTTAAATTACAACTGGCAGAATAGTGCCAACTTTGAGAAGGAGCGTGTGAATACCGTACAATTACAATTGGATTCCCCGCTATGGGGTAGTTTGTCATTAAAATACAGTGTCTTGGACAACTACACTTATTTTTCTGCGAATCCAAACGCCACCTTCGAAGAAGGTTTTGAAAATGCGAACATCAAACCGCTTCAAGCGGCGGATGGCGTAACACATGTAAAGGTGAAATACGCTAAAGAGTTTAAGTTGGGTAAATTTGCATTGAACAATACTGTAATGTATCAAACTGTAGCGCAAGATCAAAATGTGTTGAATGTGCCCCAATTGGTAACTCGGAATACGTTGTATTTTTCTTCGGATGTATTTAAAAAGGCAATGTACTTGCAAACTGGTATTACCCTAAAATATTTCACCAACTATACTATGGATGCTTACAATCCTCTTTTGGGTGAGTTCTTCGTGCAAAATAGAGAAGAGTTGGGAGGATTCCCTATGTTAGACTTTTTCATTAATGCAAAGGTGAAACAAACCAGGATTTATTTAAAGGCAGAACATTTTAACTCCTCCTTCACTGGTTTTAATTACTATACTGCACCTAATTACCCGTATCGGGATTTTGTTGTTCGCTTCGGTTTGGTTTGGAATTTCTTTTCTTAGAGAACAAGAAGCGATGTCTTTATCGTTGCAATACTCTCTTCTATAGGGTGTTATGTTTTGTGTAGTAAGGAGGGTTGAAAAAAGATTGTTTTTTATAGTTGCAGGTTTAAAAAACGTGTGTACATTTGCACCCCTCGAACGGGTTACGGGAAGTGGT
>CAZUIE010000005.1:41800-62639 GCA_964620945.1 uncultured Maribacter sp. | reverse complement strand
CGTATACGAGCCGAGCCGCTGTGTGCAACCCAAAGAAACGAACAAGTGACAGAATTAGAACTGATAATTGACCTACATAAAAATTCTAAAAGACAAGGACCAGGAAGCGAAAATGACACGCTGAAAGCACTTGATTTATTGAATTTACCGACTAACCAAAATCTGAAAGTAGCTGACATTGGCTGTGGTTCAGGTGGACAGACAATTACGCTTGCAGAAGAGTTAAACGGAGAAATAATCGCAGTTGACTTGTTTCCAGAGTTTTTAAATGAACTTAATGAAAAATCTCAAAAATTAGGATTGTCGGACAAAATCGTTACTCTAGAAAAATCAATGGAGGATTTACCATTCGGAAAGAGTGAATTTGATCTTATTTGGTCTGAAGGTGCGATTTATAATATTGGCTTTGAAAATGGACTGAAAAAATGGAAAGACTATTTGAAAACCGGTGGTTTTTTGGCTGTAAGTGAAATTACTTGGATAACTACTTCTCGACCAAAAGAGATAGAAGACTTTTGGAAAGCGGAATATCCTGAAATTGATACTGCTTCAAATAAAATCAAACAACTAGAAGATAATGGTTACACGCTTGTTGGTTATTTCTATCTAAATCAAGAAAGTTGGTTAGAAAACTATTATGAACCAATGAAAGCACGATTTGAGATTTTTCTAAAACGCAACGGCAATTCAGAACTTGCTAGGAAAGTGGTTGACGACAGTCAATCTGAAATCGACTTGTATCAAAAATTCAAGGATTATTATAGTTACGGATTTTACATAGCAAGAAAGAATGAATAAAAGTTGGCACACAACAAACCTATATGTAACAGCACCCTAGGCGATGTAACACTCCTAACTAAACTTTTCAGGATGATTGCCGAAAGACCCATCGTTCTGCCATATAATATGATCTTTCAATGAACACGAAACCCCTTCAAAGCTGTGGTACAAACTGAAAGCGAATATCTAAAATACCGTTGCTTTCACGCTCCCATGATACGTAATCCTTTTCCTTTAGCTCCCTAGTACCACGCTCATCTGAGCCTAGTTCAAAGCTATACACGTGGCAGAAATATCCATAATCCTCATTACATTATAAACCATAAGACATCCCGAAAGTAAGTGACTACAGGCCAAAACGCCCTGCTCGCTTTAGACAGGAGACATTGGAACACATTTAACAAATCCTTCGCAACAAGTCAATATGTTGACCGTTAAATGTTTATGAAAACACATCAATACTTATTTATTGCTATCACAATGTGTCTTTTTGTCGCTTGTGACACAGATACAAATATTACAGAAGAAGAACCAACTTCGGAAAACTTCTTATTTGAAGATGGATTTGAAACGCAAAATAACTCTTTAGACGAACTCTTCGTTTCAAACGGTTCAAGGTGGTCAATAGTACAGCAAACGAACCCTTCTAACTCTACTAACGAAATTTCGATTATTAATAATGAATTTTCAGAAGGACAAAATGCAATTCGTTTTCTCGCCTACCAATCAGATGACCAATTATCAAAAATAGACATTGAGAAAGGTGGATTAAATATAAAGTCCGGAGATAAAGTAATTATTAAAGCTGAATTCTATATCAAGGGCAATGAATCGTTAGAAAACCTATTACTAATTGACCTAGAATGTTGTTCTTGTTGGGACCCAAGTGTAGGAGATAATTTTGGTGCAGAAAATCAATGCCCAGGGATTAGACTTATGATGTCAGGAGGTAATGATTACCTTTCAATAGAACGCGGGAAAATTTCAGGAACAACTTTACAACAAACTAATTATTCTTTTCCAAGAAACCAATGGGTTTCGGTTCAATGGGAAATGACAATGTCTGATAGCGAAAATGGAGTTAATAGATTGCTTATTAACGGAACTGAAGTTGTGAATGAAAATGCTATGAATATGCCCAACGCAACAATTTTCAGAGATGTATTTTCGAATCAAGGCATTGATTTTGAGCTACAAGAACCTACCTTCTATGAGCGTGTACAAATTGGAGCCACCGCTAATCCGACCGCTGGTAATATTGAATTATATGTAGACGATTTTTCAATTAGCGTGGAATAAAACGTGTTACAACAAAACCTTTAATCAATACGGGCTTAGATCTCAAACGCCACGGTTTTTGTATTTTTATAATGTCACGAAATCTTTTGGATTACGCTTTGAACGGGAAAAAAGAAAAAACAGAACCAAAAGATTTCGCTATGTGCGTGACGGAAAGCAAACGCTAGTTTGCCCCCGTCCTGTTTATAGCTAAACCTTTGTAAGCAATTAAAAGAAATGAACACCAAAAACTTAAGTTTTATCTTTCTTTTGCTTGTTTTAACAAGTTGCTCTGGACAGAACAAAAATAATTTTCAACCATCTTTCACCAAATCCAAGGAAACCACTCACAAAATAAACAAAGAACAAGATTATTCTTTTGGATATTTAGAAGTTTTGGAAAACAGACAAGACCCAAATAGCAGAACTATAAATATTCCAATATATATTTTTAAGAGTAGAAGTGAGAATCCTAAACCTGATCCAATAATCTATACAGTTGGTGGACCTGGTTCCACGACTATGCCTTCTGCGCAATATATGAACTATTACAAATATTTAGATGACAGAGATTTTATTCTTGTAGAACAACGTGGAAATTATTATGCTAAACCTCATTTAGACTGTCCTGAATGGTCTCAAGCTATTTACAAATCCAATCAACCAGATTTTGAGGACAAAGAATATGATTCACTTTTTGAACAAGCAACTAAAGACTGTCGCAAAAGACTTATTGAAAAAGGAATAGACTTAAATGGTTATAATACGAATGAAATTGCAGAAGATATTAATGATTTAGTTAATGTTTTAGAGATTGAAGAATATAATCTGCTTACTATTTCATACAGTACAAAAATTGCACAGGTATTATTGAGAGACCATCCTAAAAGAATTAGAAGTGTTGTAATGGATTCGCCACTTCCATTAGAAGTGAGTTATGACGAAGAAAGTGTTGAAAATATTTTAGAATCAGTAAAAAAAATACTTTCTGATTGTGAAACCAATAAGGAATGTGCAAAAGCTTTTCCAAATATTGAACAAAGATTTTTTGAATATTTACAAGACAAGACCAACAATCCTTTAGAAGTTTCTATTGAAAACCCAAAGAGCAAAAAGATGGAAAAATTCTATCTGAAAGGGGAGGATTTAATTACTGTTTTCACCTCTGCTTCATCAGCAGGTGTCGTGAATGTCCCATTTGAAATCAACAAGTTACTGAACAATGACCTGACCTCTTTAAAAGAACAACTTTCAAACCTGTTCGAGGAACCAAGTAATGGGGCAGGATTAGGAATGCGTCTTTCTGTTTGGTGCGCTGAAGAATATCCATTCAATTCTCAAGACATTATCAAATCAGAATCAATCAAGCATCCACAAACAAAAGGTCTGTCGCCAGCAGTATTTGAAAAGGAAATTTGTGAGATTTGGGGAGTTCAAAAAGTTTCAAAAATCGAAAATGAACCTATTAAAAGTGAAATCCCTGTATTACTGATAAGCGGAGAATATGACAATGAAACACCGGCAAAATGGGCGAAGTCAATGACAAATAATTTGATTAACAGTTATCACTTTATTTTCAAAGGTTGGAAACATACACCTACTACGAATTGGGGAAATCAATGTGCAATGCAATCTGCAAATGATTTCTTTAATAATCCAACTATTAAACCAAGCCCAGAATGCTTTGCAGAAATAAAAAGCCCAGAATTTAAAACGGAATAAATAACTGCTTATAACAACGAGTCCTATGAAAATCCCTATCGGGATTTTTCACTATATTTCCATTAACATCGTGTACCAGCACTACAACCTGACCACTGCTATCGCAGATGACTTACATAGCGCTGCATTGTAGCGAATTAAATAAAAATCACGAACTGAATGACCCAAGAGATATATCAAGAAGCAATTAAGTTTGCAGGAGAAAAACATAAAAATCAAAAAGTTCCCGGAACTGAATCAAACTATTTATTACACCTTTCAAATGTAGCAATGGAAATAATTTTGACTTACAAAGAGAAAGATGATTTTGATTTAAATTATGCGTTACAACTAGCTATTCTTCACGATACTTTGGAAGATACAAAAACTGAATTCATTGAATTAGAGAAAAGATTTGGAAAAAAAGTAGCATTAGGAGTTCTAGCATTGACCAAAAATAGCAAACTCAATTCTACAGAAGAAAAAATGAATGATAGTCTAAATCGAATAGATGAATTAGAAAAAGAGGTTGGTATGGTAAAATTAGCTGACAGAATTACTAATCTTCAAAAACCACCAAAATATTGGAAAAAAGATAAAATTCGAAATTACTTGACTGAAGCAAAACTGATCAGCATGGTGCTAAATAACAAGAATGAATATCTAAATAATAGACTACAGAATAAAATTGTAGAATACCAAAAATATATTGAATAAAAACGTCTAGCTTCAATACAACTATTATAGGACTACCTAGAGGTTTATGTGTATTTTAAAAGTCTGCCAATTTTTAATTTGACAAATTCCATACAACTAAAATAATTAGTAGAATTTAAAAATCCGGCTCGTATTTTATCCAAAAAATAACCGATTATTTTCAGCGCTGCCAGCCCTATGAAAAAACTTTACCATAATTTGGCACGAACAGTTTTCTTAAGGTAACGAATAGAAACATTTCCAAAAAAATGAAATCCAAAATAATTTCCCCTCCTGGTAGTATAGTGTGCGTGTTCCTATTCGCTATACTTCTATGTTCAGTATCCTGTGAGTCCCACAACGAGTCCAACACTTTTGATTATGGTACAAAAAATGACTCTGCTCGCTACTATTACCTAAAAGGATTTCGTGAAATTTTGGACAACGGCAGATGGACCGAAGCTGAAAACTCGTATCGCAAAGCCCTTGACTTTGATCCAAACTATATCCTTGGGAAGAGTTTGGTAGCACGTATCACCAAAGACCTCAGGGAACGGGAGGTTTTGCTACAAGAACTCAAAGCGGTTAAAGACAGCGCAACTAATAATGAAAGCTTACTATTAGATGTATATCTTTTAAGCATTGAAGCCTATAATAATAGGGACAGAGGTATTAAAAGCACAACGCAATTCATTACAAACAGAAAACAAGTGGCAGAATCTAACTTTAGAAAATTTATACATAAATATCCTAATAACGACTACGTTAAGGCAGAGTATATTGAATGGCTACACTTTATTCACGGACCTAAAATAGCACTAGACTCCTTAAAACATTTGGCTACCGAAAGACAAATGAATTTGGGTTTTTACATAAGCTATGCAGCTAGTTTGGAAGTTGAGTTAGATAACTTGGACGAAGCGACTGCGCTGTCAAAAAAGTTGAATAAACTTATGAAAGATGATACCTACACGGCATATATGAAACTAATGGCTGAAATTTATATAGCACAAGACAGTTTATATAAAGCTAAGAAATACGTTGATCGTATTGTGAAAATTGACCCCAATCATATCATCGCTCTTGGAATGCAATCAAATATTAAAGAGCAATTAAAAAATCGGAATTAATTATCCACTTCAAAGTGATACCACAGCTGGTAATCCTGCCAAAATGCAAAAGGTTTCAATTAATAAACAATTGAATTGTTCGTTAATCGTCTAATCGTCAATTTTTAAAACGGCGCAATCCATCTACAAAAACATACATTGATGAAATACCTTACACTTTTTGTCGTAATAGCAATATGATTATTCGTTGCTTTATCTTCTTTTAAGGAAGCTACCTAATCACTAGAGAACAAACCAAAAAAAGATATAAATATTGAGGAGTTAGCTGCTCCGCCGGCCACTACGATTCAAAATACAGCTGGCATATTACGTTATGCCTACAAATAAGATGTGCCGTTAATTCTACTACTTGTGATGAAACATTAGCGCACAACCAAGCATATCATTAGTAAAATTGCAAGTACTTAAAAATACAGCATACACCTAAAAAAACTCCCGGTACTGCATTACCCTAAAGTCTACCGTAGTAAACGAAGGATTTGCTGCCTTCATTTGTTTGTAGGCTTCCAAACTTCCAACTGCGCGGTTTGCGGCACCTGATGGCGCTGTCAAAGACACGGTCCTAACAGTCCTAACCTTTTCATTTCCAGTATTTTCGACCATGGGTATACTGGTAGGTAAATCAAATTTATGGATTCTTGGAACTACATCGGAAACGAGGGTTAAGCTTAGCTGGTAATCTTTCAGATGCTTTCTAAAAAAATATTCAGGTCCGTTTTTACTATTTCCACCTGTAAACAACAACGTATCTACTTTGGTATATTCCTCCAAATACTCCACTAGATTTCTGAGTTGTATGTGCTGCATTCCTACATCCGAAGCATTAATTTTCTCCCGTTGGGCCGACGCGACAATATCACAAATTCCAATATTTCTGCACTTCAGGAAATTCTTCCGTTGTATCACGGCATCTACTGTCGTCTCATATTTCAGGTTTAAACCAAATATACGGTCTAAAATAGGCCAAAGCTGTCCGTCCCTACTTCCATAAGAAAAATTGACATCACCTTCCTTTAGCAGACCTTGGGTAAATCGTGGTGGCGGAAGCGTACCAACAATAAGCTTTGTGGCCTCTTTAAACAAAAAAGGTGCGTACGGGTGGGTATGAAAAAACAAATGAAATGCTATTAAGAACAGTGATTACCTAACTATCGCCCTAAATTCAAAATCGAATTTACTAACTTTAAAGAGATATTAAGAACATACAAGACAGGAATAACGTACAAACCAAAAACAACATGAAATGGGCAAGGGAGACAAAAAATCTAAAAAAGGGAAAATAGCCAACAATAGTTATGGTGCCAGAAGGCCTAGGAAAATTAAAAAACGTCCTACGGTAGAGGAAAAGATAAAAGTGGGTAAAAAGAAGTAAGTTTTAATCAATCTTAAAGTTTAATTCCAGCTGATTGGTCTCATCCAACAATAATTCGTAAGTGTAAAATCCTACAGGTAAAGAATCTGTAAAAACCGAAGCTGGACTATAATTTAAATCTGTAGAATCTGCTACTACGGTTAGAGACATTTCTTGAAACGCAGTAACATATTCCAAATATTCGGAATACTCCCCAACGGCAATATTTTCATAAACGGTATCCTTGCCGCTAATCCGAACTTCCTGAAAAAAAGACCTAGAACTATTTTGTATTCGGATGTTTACTGTAGCTACGTCATCGTCCCTATCGGTGCAAGCTGCGAGAACACCTGCCGCTACAACTATCAGAATAAAATATTTTCTCATATCCATTTATATATTACCGTTCGTACTACTTATAGAACGGTAATCACAAAAGAATATTTTACCGAATAAAGACCGGTTCGTTTTCTTTTAGGGTATGTTCCTTACTGTATTGATACTCATCTAAATTGAAACCCCGGATATCGTCCAAAGTCTGTGCATTGGAATCTATGATGTAACGTACCATAGACCCTCGTGCCTTTTTAGCGTAAAAGCTAATAATCTTTAGTTTATCGTTTTTCCAATCTTTAAAAACAGGAGAAATAACAGGTACTTTAAGCCTTTTCGTATCTACTGCACTAAAATACTCGTTACTGGCCAAGTTTACGAACAATTCGTCTTCTTGTAATTCGGAATTTAAATGATCAGTGATACTTTTCTTCCAAAACTCATATAGATTCTTCTTTCTTGCAACCGGTAACGCAGTTCCCATTTCCAATCGGTAAGGTTGCATTAGGTCCAACGGGCGCAGTATACCATAAAGTCCGGAAAGTATACGGAGGCTGTTTTGGAGTGTTTCCAATTTTTCGTCCGCTATGGTATAGGCATCCAAGCCCTGATACACATCGCCATTAAAAGCATATACAGCAGGTCTGGCATTTTCCGTTGTAAAGGGTACATTAAAATTTTGGTTACGTTCCCAATTCAACTGCGCTAGCTTATCGGAGATGGACATAAGTGCGGATAAATCCTTTGGTTTTTTCTTTGCCAGAACTTTATTCAACTTCTTGGAAGCTTCAAGAAAAAGTGGTTCCGTATATTTTGATGTCGGCAATGGCGTTTCATAATCCAAAGACTTCGCAGGTGATATTACAATTTTCATAACACTGGTTTTTAAATCAAAGTATAAAAATAAAAAGGAACGGAGACATTACCTATTACTGTATAAAAAGAGTTTTGATACCACTATTGCCTGAAGCTATCTTTCAGCGCTATTTTGACTGTAATTGCGCCATTTTTCTATGCATTGTTGCATATCGTCCGGAATTTCAGAATCAAATCTCATGGCTTTTCCTGTGACTGGATGAATAAATCCTAACGTTTTTGCATGCAAGGCCTGCCGTGGCAACACCTTAAATGCATTTTCTACAAACTGCTTGTATTTGGTAAAAGTGGTTCCCTTAAGAATGCGTTCGCCTCCATAACGCTCGTCATTGAACAGGGTATGCCCAATATGTTTCATATGAACCCTTATCTGATGGGTTCTTCCGGTTTCCAATTGGCAAGAGATTAAGGTAAGATAACCCAACCGTTCCAAAACCTTAAAATGGGTAACGGCTTCTTTACCTTCTTCACCATCGGGAAAAACATGCATTTGAAGTCGGTTTTTTGGATGCCTACCTACATGGCCGGTAATGGTGCCTTCGTCCTCTTCTATATTTCCCCAAACCAAGGCAACATATTCACGCTCCGATGTTTTGTCAAAAAACTGTTTGGATAAATGGGTCATAGCCGCCTCGGTCTTGGCAACTACCAATAGTCCGGACGTATCTTTATCTATTCTATGAACTAGCCCAGGACGCTCGCTACTATTGGCCGGTAAATTATCTACATGGTAGATCAAGGCGTTTATTAGTGTTCCGGAATAGTTTCCATGACCGGGGTGCACTACCATCCCGGCAGGTTTGTTCACAACCAACAACACATCATCCTCGTAAACAATATCTAGCGGTATATCTTCGGCAACCAATAAAAATTCATGGGGCGGATGCTCGAACATAATACGAATTTCGTCTCCGGCCTTTACCTTATAATTCGATTTAACAATTACACCATTGACCCAAACATGACCATCCTTGGCGGCTTGCTGAATTTTATTACGCGTAGCGTTCTCAATAAAATTCATTAAAAACTTATCTACCCTTAGCGGCTCTTGGCCTTTTGAAGCTAGTACACGATGATGTTCAAAAAGCTCATTGTCCTCAGGTTCCTGATGTATGGTAGTTTCCATACTTATTCAGAATCTGCCTTGATGACCGCTCTACTGGTAATAGAACCATTGCCGCAAATAAGTTCTACTTTAGAAGTCTTAGGGAGCTTATCGCCAGGTTTTACGTACTTTCCCTTATACTTTATTTCGTATACCATATCCTTGCCCAATTCGTCGATATAGGTGACACGCTGTACATCCAATCCTACCGCTTTTAACATAGAAGTGGCATTTCTTTTGGTCACCTGCTTAATATTAGGAAGAGTCACTTTCTTATATCCGGAAGGATTTACAGTGAAATATATTTTCCGATTCGTTTTTACTTTTGTTCCTGCTAAGGGATCTTGTTCTATAATTGAGAATCTAGGATAATCCGGATTAAAATTGGCAGAATCCAACACCTCGTACCTTAGGCCCGCATCCTCAACGGATTGTCGCATTTCCATAACGGATAGCTTTGCAAAATCGGGAACTTCTACGAACTCACCATGATTGGTCGTACTCTTTAACCAACTTAAGGTAACAAAAACCAAAACAACGGTCACCACTAGTGCCAATCCCAACTGAATCAAAAATGTTTTACTTTTTAAAAAATTGAAAAAATTTCTCATGCGCTTTAATAATCCTTCAAAGATAATAAATGCTCGTATACTAAAATGATTCTTTTGATTTCTTAGTAGCTACGGATACGTATATAAATATAATTTTTGCACACACTCCCCTTTTTTCTTTCTGCGGAATAGTACATCTTTGTGACACGGGTAATCCTTTTAGTTTTTAAAATGAAAAAAAAGATAGCTATCATCATGGGAGGCTATTCCAACGAATACAAAATCTCCTTACAAAGCGGAAATGTAGTATATAACTATCTTGATAAGGACCAATTTGATTTGTTTCGAATTCATATTTTTAAAGAGAAATGGATATATGTAGACGGTAACGATAATGAATATCCTATAGATAGAGCGGATTTTTCCGTAAATATTGATGAAAAGAAAATAAGCTTTGACTGCGTCTTTAATGCCATACATGGCACTCCGGGAGAAGACGGTTTACTGCAGGCCTATTTTGAATTGCTGAAAATACCACTGACATCTTGTGGCTTTTACCAGGCAGCGCTTACCTTTAACAAGAGAGATCTATTAAGCGTCTTAAAACCGTACGGTGTAAAATCGGCTTCATCATACTACCTAAACAAAGGAGATGCGATAGATGAAGATGCCATCATAGAAAAGGTAAAACTTCCCTGTTTTGTAAAGGCAAATAAATCTGGCAGTAGCTACGGTATCTCTAAGGTTTATAAAAAAGAGAATTTGCAACAAGCTATTGAATTGGCTTACAAAGAAGATGACGAAATAATCATAGAATCTTGTTTAACAGGAACCGAGGTATCTGTTGGTGTTTTAAAACTAAAAGGGAAAACCACTGTGCTCCCAATCACCGAAATTGTATCGGAAAATGATTTTTTTGATTATGCAGCCAAATACGAAGGAAAATCTAAGGAAATAACACCGGCAAGAATTACAAAAGTACAGCAAGAAAACGTGAGCTATTGGGCCAGAACCATTTATGATGTACTTAAAATGAGAGGCTTTACTCGAAGTGAATTCATTTTTATAAATGATGAACCTTATTTACTAGAGGTAAATACCACGCCTGGGCTTACCACAAACAGTATATTGCCCCAACAGGCAGCAGCAGCGGGTATGGACTTACCTTCATTTTTTGAGAGTGCTATAAATGAGGTGCTATCCTAAAAATAGTTATATTTAAACTTACTCCAAAGTAGTATGAGACGTGCAATATTTCCAGGATCGTTTGATCCATTAACCCTAGGACATTACGATATTATTATGCGCGGCATTACCGTGTTCGATGAGCTTATTATCGCTATTGGTAAAAATGCCGATAAAAAGTATATGTTTTCCCTAGAAGACCGAATGCGCTTTATCAGCGAAGCATTTAAAGAAGAAAAGCAAATTAAAGTACTTACGTACGAAGGGCTTACAGTAGACTTTTGTAAAGAAGTAGATGCCCAATACATTTTAAGGGGACTTCGCAACCCTGGTGATTTTGAATTTGAAAAGGCCATAGCCCACACCAATCGGAAACTATCTGAAATAGAAACTGTTTTTTTATTGACTTCCTCTGGCAAATCCTACATTAGTTCTTCCATCGTAAGGGATGTTATCAGAAACGGAGGAGATTATACCGGCTTGGTTCCTGAGTCTGTTCGAGTAACAAAATAATTTTTCCGCTTGATGTAACAGGTGGTTGTAGCAACCCGTTACTTTTAAACACAAATCAATATTCTTACATTTCTGACGCCCATATTTTATCGCGAAGTAAGAAAATACATTGATAAAATTAGTAATCACTATTATTTTTCGTAAACAGCTAAGGTATTCTTAATACATTTTATTAGCGGGTATACCTTTTAAATAATTAGCATTTCACTTATGATAGGAAGCTAACAGGAACTATCCTTATTCATAAATTTATCCCATCAAAAAAATCCTAAAACACCATATTTTAGGATGGTTATAGACTTTAAAACAACAGGTAAGAAACAAACAGGGTGTGATAAAAAGAATGTATTTTTAGAGTATCTACTATTTCTGTATGGAACAAAAAGTGTCGATTTACCGAGAATCACCACAAGTATGAGATAGTTCACAACAAAAATTTATAATATTGAGAAATCCGCATAATATTGTAAGAAAATACAACATAATGTTGACGGACAAAGAAACTCTATCCACTTCATTCTTGATAAAACAATTACCTACCGCCACGCTATTTTTAGATATGAGGCTACACGTTATTTACGCATCCGACACCTTAATTTCCTTATTTTGGGAAGAAAAGGTGAATATCGTTGGACAACGTCTAAGCACTGTTTTCCCAAACCTCAACTCCAAATGGGAAAGTGTTTTACAGGATTGCCTTAAAGGTAAATCGAACCCTATGGGGGTTCAAAGTTTTATGGACGCCGAAGGAAATGAAAAGTTCTATGAATGGTCCAACGCCTGTTGGTATGATACCGATGAAAACATTATAGGTGTGATCATACAAATAAACAATATTAGCGCTGCGATAGAAAGTGATCTTTCCTTGGAAAAAGCTAAAATTCTATTGAAACAACAGTCCGAACTTTCTAAAACAGGGATTTGGGAATACGACCTCCAAAAGCAAACAGTGCACTGGTGTACCATGACCAAAGCCATACACGAAGTACCTTTGGACTATATACCTGACATAACTACAGCTATAGACTTTTACAAGAAAGGACATTCTAGAAATGCTATTTCCATGGCGGTTTTTGAAGCTACCGATAAAGGAAAACCATGGAACTTAAAGCTAAAGGTAGTTACCGCAAAAGGAAACGAAAAGTGGGTGATAGCAGCAGGAAAACCCATATTTGAAAAAGGAAAAATAGCAAGAATAATGGGTACGTTCCAAGATATAAACGACCAAGTTGTTTCTGAGATGAAAATAAAAGAGGATGCAAAGCTCTTAAAAACCTTGATCAATCACCTTCCTTTAAATGTTTTTATAAAAGATCGTGAATCTCGAAAGATACTTGTAAACAAATCGGAATGCGACTACCTAGGTGTTACGGACGCCAATGATTTGCTGGGTAAAACAGATTTTGATCTGTATCCCGTTGAAACCGCAAAAATATCAAGAGAAGAAGATTTGAGTGTAATGGAAACCTTAACGCCCATCCTTAGTAAAGAGACCATTAACATTAAAAAAGACGGAACGGAAACCGTTTTTCTAAGTTCTAAAATTCCACTCCTTGATGAAAATGGCATTGCTACAGGCCTTGTAGGAATTAGTCTGAATATTACGAACTTAAAACAAAAAGAACAGGAATTAAGAAACCTCATCAATGTGACGTCATTACAGAACAAAAAACTAATAAATTTCGCTCATATCGTTTCGCACAATCTTAGGTCCCACAGCGCTAACTTTTCCATGTTGCTGGACTTTTTGGTACATGAGAAAAATGAGGAAGAAAAAGAAAAGATTGTGGATATGCTTACACAGGCCTCGGACAATCTACTCGAAACTTTAGAAAATCTTAATGAGGTAGTAACCCTAAGCACCAATACACAAGCACAAAAAGAAACAATAAACTTAAACAAAAAAATATCCGAGATTCAGCAAAATTTATCCAATATAACTGAAAACAAAAAATTAAATATCATTAACAACGTGTCAAAAGACATCAACATAAGAATAGTGCCAGCTTATTTGGATAGTATTCTGATGAACTTTATTACGAACGGCGTTAAATATAAACATCCGGATAGGGAACCTGTCCTTGAGTTCACTACAGAAAAAAAAGAGGGTTACAATTTACTTAATATAAAGGACAATGGAATAGGAATAGATTTAGAAAAAAATGGAAGCAAGCTCTTTGGAATGTACAAAACTTTTCATACCAATAAAGATGCTAGAGGTATAGGACTGTACATTACAAAAAGTCAAGTAGAGGCCATGCACGGTAAGATTGAAGTAGAAAGCAAGCCTGGCAAAGGAACCAAATTTAAGGTATTTTTCAAATGAGAAAGATAAACTTCATTAGTATTGTAGATGATGATCCCATTACTGTATTCGGCATTAAGAAAATGCTGAATTCTACAGTGGAATGTAACGTGGTAGAATCTCATAAAAATGGAAAACTAGCTTTAGAAAGTTTAAAGGAAAGACTGGCAAAAAACGAGCCACTGCCGGAAATTATATTTTTGGACATTAATATGCCTATAATGGACGGTTGGCAATTTTTAGCCGAATTCATCACTTTACCCGTCACTACAACGGTAAAGGTAAACATCGTAACCTCCTCTATAGACCCTTATGATATCGAACAATGGAAATTTTTTAAGAATAAAACCGATCATATCATCACCTTTAACAACAAACCGATAAAAAGGATGGAGATGGCCGAAATTACCAAAGTAGCATAATCCCATTATACTATTCTAGTTTTATCTACTTTTACGTATGAAATCTTGAACATGCGAACATGAAACCCTGCTACTTTCGATTATTTTTAGCGTTGATTACCATTTCTTTTCTCTCCTGCGAAGAACAGGAAGGAACCCAAAAAGTTGAACTTATTACGCCGTTTGAAACATCGAAGGGGATGGAAACCGCAACCTACGAACAGGTCATCGCATTCTATATAGAATTGGCGAAAGAATTTCCCGAAATCAATATCCAAACCGTTGGCAGTACTGATAGTGGCAAGCCATTACACATGGTAACCTATAATCCCGATAGAGATTTCAACTTTAAAAATATTAGAAAAAACAAGACCATAATTCTTATAAACAACGGCATTCACCCTGGCGAAAGTGACGGTATAGATGCCACCATGCTACTTTATAGAGATTTGGCCAATCTAAAAATAAAAACACCAAAAAATACGGTTCTGATGACCATACCTATTTACAACGTAGGTGGCTCCCTAAATAGAAATACGGCAACAAGGGCGAATCAAAATGGTCCTACCTCGTATGGTTTTAGGGGGAATGCACGAAATTTTGATTTGAACAGGGATTTTATTAAAAGTGATACCAAGAACGCTAAGTCCTTTGCAGAAATATTTCATTTGGTACAACCAGACCTTTTCATAGATAACCATGTAAGTAACGGAGCAGACTACCAATATGTACTTACACATCTATTTACCCAACACAATAAACTGGGCGGTGAAGCGGGCAATTACGTGCATGATATGCTTATGCCGGCATTACAAGACTCCCTTTCAGATGCCAGCTGGGAAATAACCCCCTATGTAAATGTATTTAACAGAACACCTGAAACAGGCTTTCAACAGTTTATGGACCACCCGAGATACTCCACCGGCTACACCACTCTTTGGAACACCCTTGGAATGATGGTAGAAACGCACATGTTAAAACCCTATAAGCAACGCGTAGACGGAACCTATATACTGATGAAAAAGATGATTGGTATTGCAGAAAAGGATGGCAACCGTATAAAGACTATCAGAAAAAACACACTAGAAAACTATTTAAATCGTGACTATTATCCAATAGCGTGGCAAGTGGACACCATAAGAAACTCAGAACTTAATTTTAAAGGGTATGAAGCGGATACAATCATAAGTGAAGTCACAGGCGTTAAAAGATTAAAGTATAATAGGGATATGCCTTTTACAAAAAAGGTAACCTACCAAGATTATTTCATCCCATCAGACTCGGTAAAAGTGCCCGAGGCCTACATCATCGGCAAACAATGGACTGGGGTAATAGACTTGCTCCAAAGGAACAAAATAGAATTCACTCCCTTTAAAAAAGACACACTAATTGAGGTGGAGACGTATAGAATAGCTTCATACGAAACTGCAAACAATCCTTACGAAGGGCATTATTTGCATTACAATACGCAAACTAATACCACATTGAGTAAACAAACAGTATACTCAGGGGATATTCTAATACCAACAAACCAGGCAGGTATTCGGTATATATTGGAAGTTCTTGAGCCAACAGCGGTAGATTCCTTTTTTAACTGGAATTTCTTTGATTCGATTTTACAGCAAAAAGAAGGTTTTTCACCTTACGTTTTTGAAGATACAGCAGCACTCATGTTAGAAAAAGATTCGGTTCTTAGAGATGAATTCACGTTCAAAAAACAACGAGAAAAAGAGTTTTCGGAAAATTGGTATGCCCAACTAACCTGGCTTTTCAAACGTTCTAAGCATTACGAGCAAGCACACATGCGCTATCCTGTTTTTCGTTTGCCTAAACAGTAAGCATAGGATTATTCTCCCTCGAATAAAATCTTAATATTGGCGTAGGAGTTCTGAAGTGCAATCCTAATTTTGTCGGGCCCTTTCCACTTAACCTTTGTGATACCTTCCTTTTTTTCTGGCTTTAGTTTACCATCGTATTCGGTTTTCATAGCATACCAGTGCACCTGTTTTAGCGTAGGTTTACCGTTATTATTAAATACATGATAGGTTGTTTTTAAAAAATTTTCGATACGCAATCCGGTAACTCCGGTTTCCTCCATTACTTCACGTATTGCACAGTCCTCTATAGACTCACCTTTATCAAGTTTTCCTTTCGGTAAATCCCACTTATCATTTCTGTAAATAAACAATACCTTTCCCACATCATTGGTCACCACACCACCAGCTGCAACAATTAAAGGTATTTCTTTGGTAAACTTTTTTAAAATTTCCTCGTGGTTTGGATGATAAATGTAAGCCTCTGACAGCTTTTTTTTCTTTAGCGCCTTAATAGCTCCTTGTATAGCCTCCTTATTCAACGGAAAATACTCTCCGTTGGCAGTTTCCGACAGTTTATTTGTTAAAATCAAAGGCAGTTCATTAACAAAAACTTTATACATTTGCGTTATGGTTTTAGATAAGAATACCGCAAAAAAAACAGCAGAGCTTCTATTGCAAATTAATGCAATAAAATTGAAACCGGAAAATCCTTTTACATGGGCCTCTGGATGGAAATCCCCAATTTATTGCGACAATAGAATTCTATTATCCTACCCATCTATTCGAAACTTTGTAAGGGATGAAATGGCGAAGCAGGTAGAAACGCTTTATGGCAAACCTGATGTTATTGCCGGGGTAGCAACTGGAGCAATTGGTATTGGAGCATTGGTAGCAGATGCACTTGGCTTGCCATTTATTTATGTTAGGCCCGAGCCCAAATCGCATGGAAGAAAAAACCAAGTAGAAGGCCATCTGAAAAACAACCAGACCGTAGTGGTCATAGAGGACTTGATCAGTACGGGTAAAAGCAGTCTTAACGCGGTTGATGCGCTAAGGGATGAGGGAGCGAAAGTGAAGGGAATGTTAGCAATTTTCACCTACGGATTTGAAACAGCAACAAATAACTTTTTGGAGAAAGACCTAAAACTAAACACCCTTAGCAGCTACGAATATTTGATAGAACAAGCTTCCGAAACAGGCTACATCAAGGATGATCAACTGAAAGCATTAATGGAATGGAGGGTTGCACCTTCTAAATGGAAACAACAATAGCATATGTTTATAGAAACACCAAAGAGTACCGTAGCCAAAAGTGAAAAAGAGACTTTTGAATTCCTGAACGATCTTGCAAATTTTGAAAAATTAATGCCGGACAATATTGACAAATTTGAAGTATTGAACGAAAATAGATTTCTTTTTGCATTGAAAGGAATGCCAGAAATAGTACTAGAGAAAAAAGAACAAACCCCACCAAATAAAATGGTTTTAGGTGCCGCGAGTGAAAAACTACCCTTTACACTTTCTGCGGATATCACCGGGATTAACGAAAACCAGAGCGAAGTATTACTAAGTTTTTCAGGGGAGTTCAATGCGATGATGGCCATGATGATCAAAAATCCAATTACAAACTTCATGAATACGCTTTCTACCAATCTGGCTAAAGTTTAATAGTGAAGCTTAATCTCTTTTAATCCATATTCCTTTACAGTGTCGTTTTCTGTAGAGAGTTTTAGCTTACCCTCCTTTGTGATTCCTTTAATGACAGCTGTAAACAGCGGACCGTTTGGCTCTTGAAACGTCGCCGGACTATCTTTTTTAAATAGCACACCTTCATATTGAGCAATTATGGTTTCCCATTGCAACGAACCTATTTTGTTAAGGTAGCGATGTAAATTTTCTAGAATGGCCTGTAAAAGGAGGTCCAAATCAATTTCTCTACCCAGTAACATCTTTAAAGATGAAACTTTTGTTTGATTTGAAAACAAAATTTGGTTTACGTTAAGACCAATTCCGATTACGGAGTTTTTAATTTGGCTGCCCCCAATACTGTTTTCTATCAATATGCCACAAATCTTAGAAGTCCCTGACAGAATGTCGTTAGGCCATTTTACGCGTAGACGTGGCAGACCTAAATCGGATAGTACTTCATAAACTGCACAGGAAACACACAAACTGATTAAAAAATTGTCATCCAAAGACAGTGCATCATACTTCTTTAAGACACTAAAGGTCAAGTTCTTACCTGGCTCGGACTCCCACGAAGTATTAACTTGCCCCCGGCCCTTGGTTTGAGCATGTGCCATTACCACAGTAAAATCAGAAGGACTTGCCACGGTCATTAGCTGCTTAAGATAGCTGTTTGTAGATTCCGTGGCACTAAGTTTGATTATTTCCATGCGCTAGCGCTTTTATCAATCTATAATCTATTGTTAAAAACTAGGGCTAAAAGAACAAAAAAATAATAACTTTGTAAAAATAAATTTTTGAATGCAGAATAGGAAAAATGGTGCAGATGAGTTAATTGCATTAATTTTACAAGGAATAGAAGAAGTAAAAGGACAAGATATAAATTTACTCGACCTTAGAGACATCGAAAACACCGTTTGTGACTATTTTATCGTTTGTAACGGTACTTCCAACACGCACGTAAATGCAATCGTAGGTTCTATCCAAAAAACAGTTAGTAAAACAATACAGGACAAACCTTGGCACGTAGAAGGTGAAGCTAATGCCGAATGGGTTCTTATGGACTATATTAATGTTGTGGTTCACGTATTTCAAAAGCAAATTCGTGAGTTTTATGATATAGAGGGCCTCTGGGGTGACGCGAAGTTTACATCGATAGATAGTACAGTTAATAATTAAAAAAAGAAAATGGCTAAAGAAAATAGTACAAATCCTAAAAAACCAAAATTCAGTACTTGGTGGGTCTATGGTTTGGTAGCAGTATTGCTTATTGGTTTTCAATTTCTGAACAGTGATAATTTGGCGAGTATGGAAAAAACCACTACTTCTGAATTACAGGAGTACTTGCGTAATGGAGATATTGCCAAAATAATGATCATTACGAACACAAACCAAGCAAAAGTATTTCTTACAGAAGAAGCGCTTACAAAAGCAGTTCACAAAAATGTAACGGAAAAACCATTCTTACCTTCTTCAGGACAAGTACCTCAGTATACATTAGACTATGGCGATCTTCAGATATTTCAAAATGAAATAACAGAAATCAAAAAGGAAAATAATTTAGATACTATAGTAGAGTTCGGTAAAGAATCTACTGCAATCTTGGATTTCCTGTTATCCTTATTGCCTTTTGTACTGATTATAGGAATTTGGATTTATCTCATGCGCAGAATGTCTGGCGGTGGCGGTGGTGGAGCCGGTGGTCAAATTTTTAATATTGGAAAATCAAAAGCAAAGCTTTTTGATGAAAAAACAGATACTAGAACATCTTTTAAGGATGTTGCCGGTTTAGAAGGTGCAAAAGAGGAAGTGGAGGAAATTGTAGAATTTCTTCGAAATCCTGACAAATACACATCACTTGGAGGTAAAATTCCTAAAGGAGCATTATTGGTAGGCCCTCCAGGAACAGGTAAAACACTTTTGGCCAAAGCCGTGGCAGGAGAAGCAAAAGTTCCTTTCTTTTCGCTCTCCGGGTCGGATTTTGTTGAAATGTTCGTAGGTGTGGGAGCGTCTAGAGTACGTGATCTTTTTAAACAAGCAAAAGATAAGTCACCGGCAATCATTTTTATTGATGAAATAGATGCCATCGGTAGAGCAAGGGGCAAAAATAACTTTACAGGTTCCAATGATGAAAGAGAAAACACATTGAACCAACTATTGACTGAAATGGACGGTTTTGGAACCAACACCAACGTAATTGTCCTAGCCGCAACAAACCGTGCCGATGTGCTGGATAAAGCATTAATGCGTGCGGGCAGATTTGATAGACAGATTTATGTAGACTTACCGGATATTAGGGAACGTAAAGAAATATTTGAAGTTCATTTGAGGCCTATTAAAACCTTAGAAACACTAGATTTGGATTTCTTGGCAAGACAAACACCAGGTTTCTCTGGTGCAGACATTGCAAACGTTTGTAACGAAGCGGCATTAATCGCAGCGAGGAAAGAGCAAAAGGCAGTAGGAAAGCAAGATTTCTTGGATGCCGTTGATAGAATTGTTGGTGGGTTGGAGAAAAAGAATAAAATCATTACTCCTGGAGAGAAAGAAACTATCGCATACCACGAGGCAGGCCACGCAACTACCAGTTGGATGTTGGAACATGCAGCACCATTGGTTAAAGTAACAATTGTTCCCAGGGGGCAATCTTTAGGTGCCGCTTGGTATTTACCGGAAGAACGATTAATTGTTAGACCGGAACAAATGCTAGACGAAATGTGCGCCACCATGGGCGGTCGTGCAGCCGAGAAAGTTATCTTTAATAAAATATCTACCGGAGCCTTAAGCGACTTAGAGAAAGTAACTAAACAGGCACGTGCCATGGTTACCATCTATGGTTTAAATGATAAAATAGGAAATATTACTTATTACGATTCTTCTGGTCAGGATTCTTACGGATTCTCAAAACCCTATAGCGAGGAAACAGCCAAGAAAATAGATGAGGAGATTTCTAAGATGATAGAGGAACAGTACCAACGGGCTATAAAAGTACTTACGGATAATAAAGACAAACTCACTACCTTAGCGGAAAGGCTATTGGAAAAAGAAGTTATCTTCAAAGAGGATTTGGAAAAGATATTTGGAAAAAGACCTTTTGAAAAAGACCTATTAGCTCAAAAAGAGAGAGATAC